>DATGWV010000100.1:0-10142 GCA_035299305.1 Phycisphaerales bacterium
AGGTGAGGGTGGTGGCGGACTGCGCTTGGGCGCAGCCGGCGGCGAGGGCGAGAGCGAGAAGGGTGGTGCGGGCGCTGGTGAACATGGCTTGGTCTCCTGGCCGCGGTGGGCGGCGTGTGGTTTTCGGGCGGCTGCGCGACAGGTCACGGGGTGTTGCGCAGGCCTTGACACAAGCAGGAGCGAAATCGGGTTGCAATTTCCCTCACGAGCGGAGAGAATTTGTGGCAACTTCCGTTCGGGTACGATCTGGCAGCCGATCGGAGGGCTGGGCATGCAGCAGTCGCACGAAGTCACCATGTTGCTGGAGAAACTGTCGGCGGGCGACCGCTCGGCGGGGGGCCAGTTGATGCCATTGCTGTATGACGAATTGCGGGCGATTGCGGGATCGCTGTTTAAGAGCGAGCGGGCCGAGCACACGTTGCAGCCGACGGCGCTGGTCCACGAAGCGTTCTTGCGATTGGCGGGAGGCGGCGGACAGGCGGGGCGGAATCGTGCGCAGTTCATGGCAGTGGCGGCGAAAGTGATGCGGCAGTTGTTGGTGGATCACGCGCGGGCGCAGCGTGCGCTCAAGCGCGGCGCGGGGCAGCCCATGGCGCGGAATCTGGTTGCGTTAGAGCAGACGCCTTCGCCTGATTCGTTGCGCGAGGCGGATGTGCTGGATTTGGATGAAGCGATTGCCGAGTTGAGCAAGCAGTATCCGCGGGCAGCGGATGTGGTGGAACTGCGCTTTTTCGGTGGGTTGACGTCGGTGGAGATTGCGAAGTGGCTGGGCATCAGCGATGCGACGGCGGAGCGTGATTGGATGCTGGCTCGCGGGTGGCTGGCGCGGCGACTGGGAAGCCAGGGTGGGTTGGCGACGTGAATCGTGATGATTCCAAGCCGCTGCATGAGCGCGTGTCGCATGCGTTGGACGCGGCGGGCGATCTGACGGGCACTGCGCTGATTGAGCACATTGAGCGCGCGCATGGGGATGATTTGGAACTGGTGGCGGAGGTGCGTTCGCTGCTGGGGGGCGAGGGCGCGGTGCCGGTGCTGGATGATTCGGGACCGGTGCAGGAACTGGCGCGGAAGCTGCAGGATCGGCTGCTGACTTCGGAGCTGTTCACGCGTGGCGGCACGCCTCGGCCAGCAACGGACAATGCGACGCCGCCGCCCATGCCCGCGCGCGTGGGCGGCTATGACATTCGTGGTGTCATCGGTCAGGGCGGGATGGGCGTGGTGTATGAGGCGATGCAGGACAGCCCGCGTCGGCGCGTGGCGATCAAGATGCTGTCGACGACTGCGCCGACGCGCACCGCGCTGACGCGGTTTCGGCGTGAAGCCGAGATGCTGGGCAAGCTCAAACACCCGGGGATTGCGCAGGTGTTTGAAGCCGCGACCGATCCGACGAGCGGAGCGGCGTTCTTTGCAATGGAATTTGTGGATGGGCCCCCACTCACGGCGTTTGCACAAGCGAAGCAACTGACGCTGTCGCAACGTGTCGAGCTGTTAGCGCGGGTGTGCGATGCGACGCAGCATGCGCACCAGGCGGGCGTGATCCACCGCGACCTGAAGCCGTCGAACATTCTGGTGGAAGCGTCGAGTGATGGGATCGGTAATCCTAAAGTGCTTGATTTCGGCGTAGCGTCGCTGAATCGCGAGGCGGAGCAGACGGCGACGCTGTCGCTGGATGCGGGGCGAATCATCGGCACGCTGGGATACATGCCGCCTGAGGCGATTGATGGGAGCGAAGGGGCGGACACGCGCGGGGATATCTATTCGCTGGGTGTGATTTTGTATGAACTGCTGGCGGGCCGGCTGCCTGTGGATGTGAAGGGAGCATCGCTCACGGAAGCTGCGCGGCGGATTCGCGAGAAGCAGCCGGATGCGCTGCCCGCGCTTGCGAATGCGGGCGAGCGCACGATGCGCGATGATTTGAACTTGATCGTGCAGAAGGCGCTCGCGAAGGAAGCGGCGATGCGTTATGCGTCGGCGGCGGAATTCGCTGCGGACCTGCGACGGTGTCTGCGGCATGAACCGGTTTTGGCGCGGCCCGCGAGCACGTGGTACACGCTGCGGAAGTTCATTCGGCGGCGGCGCGGGGCGTCGGCGCTGGTGGCTGCGTCGGTAATGCTCGTGACGAGCGCGGCGATTGTGGCGAGCGTGCAGTCGGTGCGTGCGAATCGTGCACTTGCGAGCGAAGAGGTGCAGCGCGAGATTGCGGAACGCAAACGCGAAGAGGCGGAACGCGGGCAGTATCGCGCGGCAATCGCGGCGGCGGTGGCGGCGATGCGCACGCAGACGCCGGTTGAAGCGAGAAAGTCACTGGAAGAAGCACCGGAGGAAATGCGCGGGTGGGAGTGGCGGTATTTGTACAGCACGGCGCATCCGGGCAGAAGCGTGAAACTGCCGGAGGCGGTGATGTCGCTGGGGCCATTTGCTCGCGGTGAGCGGGTTCTTTCGGAGTCTCGTGTCACGCCTTACCGAACATTTGTGTGGAATGTGAGCGATGGCCGGCTGCTCGCGACGCATGCGCTGCGTCGCATGCACGCGTCCGAAGACGGGCGTTTTTTCGCGGGGATTGACGCGACGGGCCAGGTTGTGTGCGTGGATGAAGCTGGGCAGACGCTGTGGCGTGAGCCGCCGCCTGCTGGGACAACTTGGGCTTCGGTCACGCTTGTTCAACTTAGCGAAACTGAACCGTGGCGCGTTGTGATCTTTGGCGACTTCGCCATGACGAGCCTTGACGCGCGAACGGGCGAGCGGCACTGGCGCACGACCAGTGAGTTTGCGTGCGACCGTGGCATCGTGCAGCGAGTGGAGGATGCGAAGCGGCCTGTCGTGCTCGCGATGTGGCAGGCCTCACCCACGCAGCAGCAGGCGTGGCTTGATGTGCGCACGGGTGAGTGGATTCCTGACGGCGTCAAACTGCGTCTTTCGCCGCCCACGATCAATAGTGGCGTGGGCTTCGGCTGGACGCTCTTTCTGCGATTTGGTGAGGAGTATCCCGGTCGCCGAGCACCAGCGGACGCGGTGTGGACGGAGTCGGAGGTGAGCCGCGACGCATCAACCATTGTGATGGGCGATTCTCGCGGCGTGGTGTCGCTGTACACGCGTAATCCGGCCGATCCTTACGCATATCTCGACGCAGGGACGCTGCCCATGGGAAGCGGGGTGATTCGAGCGGTGACGTTTCTGCAGAATGACCGCGCTGTCGCGACGGTTGATGAAACAGGCGCTGTGCGTATCGCTCCTGCGCTGACGCCACAGATGCCGTTTCATACGACGGCGGATTTGCGAACGAGTCCGGGACCCATTTCGGAAGACGGCACGCGCGCGGCGAGTTTGGGATGGGGATTTGTCGGCGTGAGTGACACGCTGACTGGCATGCCGATCTGGCGGCGGAATCTTGGTCGCACCTTTCCGGGAGCGACGGCGTTCTCACCTGACGGCACACGGCTGGTGTGGTTTGGCGATCGCGATGGCACGTGGAATGAGTTTTTTGTGTTGAATGCGGAGACGGGGGAGCAACTGCTGGGGTACAGCACATCGCCATTTGTGGTCGATGCCACGCATCGCAGTACGCTGGCGCCGTGGCCGTCGAGCGTGCGAGCGGTGAGCTTTGATCCGGGGCGGCCTCGGCTGGTGACGGGGCACTTGGACGGCACGGTGCGCGTCATAGACACTGGCACGTGGGAGATGCTGGACGAGCCGCGTGCGCAGGTGGATGCGGCGGCACCCGTCATGCATTCGCTGGTACATAGTCCGGATGGTTCCAAGATTGCCGTGGTGTATACGGATCGTGTGGAGCGCATGCTGAAGGCCCGGCCTGTGCTGGTGCTTGATGCAGTGACGCTGCAGACGCTGGCCACTTTGTCTGCGGATGACGCGGCGTTTGCGGCGACATGGTCGCAGGATGGATCGCAGTTGGTTGTTGGTTACGCCGCGGGGGTTGTTGGTGCGTGGGAAGTGGAGACGGGCAAACGACTGTGGCGCACGGATCTTGGCAGCAGCGACATCATTCGCTCCGTGGCGATTTCGCCCGATGGTCAGCGCATCGCGGCTGCATCGATCGGACCGCAGGTACACCTGCTTGAGCATCAGGGTCGCGTGGTCGCGACGTTCCCCAGCCCGGTGGCGGAGGTTCGATCGTTGCACTTCACGCGCGATGATGAACTGCTCGCGACGGCGATTCGTGCGCATGTCCTCCGCTTCGCGGTGGATGATCGTGAGAGGGACACATGGACGCCGCAGGCGATCGCCGCGTGGCCCGCGAATGTGCCGCGACCGGAGTCGCTGGTGGAGGCTCGGCGAATTGTGCAGCAGGCGGACGCACTGGTGACGGACACGTTGTCGGAATTGCGGCCTATGCATGTGCGCATGAAGATGGTGCAGGATGCGCGCAGTGTGGATGAGCGGACGCGTGCGCTTGCGGAAGCCTGGCTGACGCGGCTGGGACCGATTGTCACGTGGGGAAACAGCGATGCGTTGGTGTTGATGCGCGACAGGCCGCAGGATCGGCAGGCGCTTGAGTATGCGCGCGATATCTTGCTGGAGTTGATACCGCTCAAGCCGCATGTGTTCAACTTGCGGAGCAATTTGGCTGAGGTGTATTACCGGCTGGGCGAGCGTGGGCAGGCGATTGAGATGATGACGTCGGCGGAGGTGCGGTTGGCGGCGTCGGAACCTGAGTTTGACGCCGCGCCGTATGCGTCGATCTTGGAGTTTTATGTGAAGGTGCGGGATGTCGAGAATGCGCAGCGTGTGATGGTCGCTATCGATGAGCACTTGGCGTCGGGCGATGTGCGCGGGGCGGGGGCAACGGTGCGGAAACAGATTGAGGATGCACGAACCGCGCTGCAAGCGATTATCGCTGAGCAGGCATCGCCGCGATGACTTTCACTTCAAAGTGGATGGGTGTGTCGCCGCCTTGTGGCAGTGCGGAGATTTCGCACGTTGTGCGTGTGGGCTGGGGTGAGCCGGGCGGGAAGTACTCGGCGTAGATGCGGTTGTAGACGGGCCAGTCACGCTTCATGTTGGTGAGGAAGACGGTGATGTCGACGATGCTACTCCAATTGCTTCCGGCGTCCGCGAGGACAGCGGCGACATTCGCGAAGCACGAACGCATCTCGGCTTCGAAGTCGTAGTCGATGAATGTGCCGGAGGCATCGACCTTGGCGCCGGGAATCTGCTTGCTGCCGCGCACGCGCGGGCCGATGCCGGCAAGGAAGAGCAGATCACCGACGCGGCGGGCGTGGGAGTATGCGCCGAGGGCTTCGGCGGCGGTTGAACTGTTGATGTTGGGCTGCGAGGTCATGGGTTGCTTTCGTGCGACGGCGTTCAGAGAGCGATGCAGACGTTCTTCGGTTCAGTGAAGAACTTCATGGCTTCGACGCCGCCTTCGCGACCGACGCCGCTGTGTTTGACGCCGCCGAAGGGCGTGCGAAGATCGCGGACCATCCAGCAGTTGATCCAGATGATGCCGGCGTCGAGCTGAGCAGCAAGGGCGTGGGCGCGCGAGAGACTTTGCGTGAAGAGTGTCGCGGCGAGGCCGTAGCGCGTGCCGTTCGCGAGCGCGAGAGCTTCTTCGTCGGTGCGGAATGTCTGCACGGTGACGACGGGGCCGAAGACTTCTTCCTGCTCGACGGTGCATGTGGGGTCGAGGCCTTGAATGACGGTGGGTGCAAAGAAATAGCCGGATTTGCAGCGATCTGGAAGCGAACTGGGCGCGACGGGTGCGCCGCCGCAGAGGATGTTGCCGCCCTGAGCGCGGGCGTCGGCGACCATTGACGCGACTTTGCGGAAGTGGACTTCGCTGGTGAGGGCACCTTGCTGGGTTGCGGGGTCGAGCGGATCACCGCAGCGCAGCGCAGCGACTCGCGCGGTGAACTCGCGGAGGAAATCCTTGGCGATGGACTCGTGCAGGAGCAGACGCGAGCCGCAGAGGCAGACTTGGCCTTGATTGGTGAAGCCGGCGCGGACGGCGGTTTCGATGGCTTTGGGCAGGTCGGCATCAGCGGCGACGATGAACGCGTTCTTGCCGCCCATTTCGAGCGAGACGCGTTTGCTCAGCGCGCCGCAGCGCTCGCCGATCCATTGGCCGATGCGCGTGGAGCCGGTGAACGAGATGGCTGGCACGCGTGTGTGCTGGATGAGTGGAGCGCCCGCTGCGTCTCCCAAGCCGTGCACGATGTTGAGGACGCCTTTGGGCACACCGGCTTGCTGCGCGAGGTTCGCGAGGAGGGTTGCGGTCGCGGGCGTGACTTCGGAGGGCTTGCACACGGCGGTGTTGCCTGTTGCGAGAGCCGGAGCGATTTTCCACGTGAGCAGGTACAACGGTAAATTCCACGGGGAAATGAGGCCTGCGACGCCGCGCGGTTTGCGGAGGGTGTAATTAAGCGCGCGGATGCCGCCTGGGACACCCCCACCGTCGAAGTCGTGGGACTCGCTGGCGGTGTGCAGCGCGGCGGTGGCGAAGAAGCGGAAGTTGGATGCGCTGCGAGGAATATCGACGTTGCGTGCGAGCGACAGAGGCTTGCCTGTATCGATGCTCTCGGCACGCGCGAGTGCTTCGAGGTTGGCGTCGATGGCGTCGGCGAGTTTGAGAAGGATTGCGGCGCGCTCGGAGGTGGCGGTTGCGCTCCATGCGGGAAAGGCCGCGTGCGCAGCGGCGACTGCGGCTTCGATGTCGCGGGCATCACTGGCGGGCACGATCGCGTACTGCTTGCCGGTCGCGGGTTCACAGACTGGCAGCGTGGCGCCGCTTGCGGCGGTTGTGTGCTGGCCGTTGATGTAGTTGGTGAGCGTGAGCACGCGAGGCCTTTCGTTCAAGCGAGTGCGCGATCAGAGCGACTGCGTGCGACCGCCATCGACAGGGAGGTTGATGCCGTTCACGTATGCGGCGGCGGGTGACGCGAGGAAGGCGACGGCGGCGGCGATCTCGTGCGCGTCGCCCAAGCGACCGGCGGGGATCGTGGCGATGGCGGCCTTGGTGACTTCGTCGACAGATTTGCCGGTTTTCTCGGCCTTGGTTGCGAAGAGGGACGCAAGTCGCTGTGTGTCGGTGAAGCCTGGCAGTACGTTGTTCACGGTGATGCCGAACGGACCCAGTTCGCTTGCGAGGGTCTTCGCCCAGTTCGCGACGGCGGCGCGAATGGTGTTGGACACTCCGAGATTTTCAAGCGGGGCTTTGACGCTCGTTGAGATGATGTTGATGATGCGACCGAAGCGGGCCGACTTCATGCCCGGCGCGAGTGCTTGTACCAGAAGCTGATTGCAGATGACGTGCATTTGAAACGCGGCGAGGAATTCTTCGGGTTTGGCATCGACAATCGGGCCACCCTTGGGGCCGCCTGTGTTGTTGATGAGAATGTGATGCGGCTGCGTGAGCTTTGCAACAGCAGCGGCTACGTTCGCGGGATTGGAAAAATCCGCGACGGCAATGTCGTGATGCTGGCCGCTGCGCGTGGGCAGTTCGGCGAGCACTGCACGAAGCTGATCCGCGTTGCGGGCCATCAGCGTGACGGATGCGCCCAGCTGCGCGAGTTCGATCGCACAGGCTTTGCCGATACCTTGCGTCGAGCCGCACACCAACGCACGTTTGCCATCGAGTGACAGATTCATGTGGCATCGTAGAAGCGTGTGTCGGTGGAGGGACGCGGCGGCGGGTTAGCGCGTCACGATGTCGGGCAGGTCGTCCATGCCTTCGGTCAGCACGCGATTGCCTTTGTCGGTGATCAGCACATCGTGCTCATAATGAACGCTGATGGAGCCATCTTCGATGTACTCGGGCCAGCGTTCGTAGGGTGTCGCCTTTGAAGGCTTGTCGGCGAGTTCGCCGGTGCCGATTGCGAGCATGGGCTCAACGGCGATGAGCGTTCCGGGCTCGCAAGGGTGCTGGCTCTCGGGCCAATCGCTGGTTCTCGCGGGTGTCACGTTCGAGATGTACGGCGGGCCGTGCAGCCATGGTTTGTCGTTGTCGATGAGGCCGTGGCCGCCCATGGTGCGCACGAGGTGAAAGCCGAACTCCTTCTCGACGCATTGCTCAACTTCGCGGGCCCATGCGAGGTAGGTCTTGCCTGGGACGAGTTGCTTCACGCCGCGGCGGAGCGACTCTTTGCCCGCTTGCATGAGCTTGGCGACTTGCTTGGATGGCTGGCCGAAGACGTATGTCCAACCAGCGTCGCCGATCCAGCCTTTGTACGTCACGCCGATGTCGATCTTGAGAACATCGCCTTCCTGCATGGGTCGCTGCACGTAACCATGCCAGCCGTGGACGACGCACTCGTTGAGGCTGAGACACGCGTGACTTGGAAATGGCGGAAGCTTGCTGCGTTTGGGCGAGTAGCCGAGAAAGCAGCTCTTGGCCTTCTGGTCGGCGATCTGCTCGCCGACGAACTTGTCGATCTGCGTGAGTGTCTGGCCCGCGCGGAGAAACTGGGCGATGCGGCGGTGGCATTCGACGACGACTTGCGCGGCGGCGAACGCGGCGTCAGCCTCGGCGGGGGAAGAGATGCGGTTCTTTACGGGCATGGGACACAGATGATAGGTGGATAATGTGCGACTTTCGCGGGCTATTTCGCTGATGATGCATGGATGACGCGCCTGAACGCTGGGCGTGAGCGAATCATGCGTTGTGCGAGTACGAGCCCGCGATGATCGCGGCAAACCCATTCGCGTGCGTGTTTGGCTGGTCGCGCCCGACGATCGTGGCGATGGCACGCGCCCGTGGATTGTCAGGCAGTGGCGACGCCTGCCTGAAGTGATCATTCCGCCGGCGATCTTCGTGTGCGGCATACTGGTGCTGGTAACACTTGCGCTGCGCGAAGGGCCTGCGGTGATTGCGGTCACGCTGTTCAGCCCCGTGAGCAGTTCCCTGATCTTCGTGAGCATCGCGCTGCTGCTGTGGATGAATCGCGCGATGGCGAGACACGTGAAGAAGACGCGCGAAGCGTGGAAAGGCGCGAAGCGATGCCCGGCGTGTCGCTATGACATGCGCGGGCTGGAGCCCGACGAAGATGATTGCACGCCTTGCCCGGAATGCGGCGCGGCGTGGGACATGCGTGAGAAACGCGGGATGGCGAAAGTCGTGTTGCGCGCGGATGGATCGACTGCGGCAAGCGTCAGTCGCTAGCGCGATTCAGAGACACTCACGAGGACAGACGGTGCATGAGTACCGCGGCGAGCTGGGTACGTTGCACGAGGCTGGTGAGATCGACCCATTCATCGAGCGTGTGCAGACCGCCGCCGCGCACACCGAGCGTGTCGATGACGGGAAGACCGGCGGCCTGCATGTTGTTGCCATCGCACACGCCGCCTGTGGTGCCGAAAGGAAGCTGCTGGCCGAGCGATTCGGCAGCGGCGCGAGCGAGCAGAGCAAGTTGCTCCACGGCCGCAGTTTTGGGCTTACTGGGACGATTGAAGATCAGCTCGACGCGCGTGCTGGGCAGTGCGTCATGATTCTGGTTGAGCGCGAGTAAACCTTCGCGTGCGGCAGCTTGCGCAGTCGCGCTTGTACAGCGAACGTTGCCCCATGCGCGAGCGCGATCGGGCACGATGTTGGTTGCGTCATTGCCTTCCAGCGGGCCGATGTTGACGAGCAGGCCGCGAGCGGGATCGGCAAGATCGAGTGCACCGAGCGTTGCGGTGGCGAGGGCCCGCACCGCAGAGATTCCCTTGGTGAAGTCGCGGCCCACGTGCGCGGATCGGCCGCGACATTCGATCATGAACTGGCCGCTGCCCGGACGCTCGACGACGAGGCTGCCGTCGGGCAACGCGGGCTCGAAGACGAGGCCGTGCGTGTAGCCACGGGCTGCTTCTTCGCGGAGCGCAGCGTCGGCGTGAAAGGTGCCTGTTTCTTCATCGCTGACGATGGCGAAGCTCCAGGAGACGTTCGCGCCAGCCGCTTCGAGCGCTTCAAGTGCGGCGATGGCGACGAGCAATCCGCCCTTCATGTCGGCACAACCGGGTCCGATTGCTTTGGCACCGTCGTGCGAGATCGTGAGTTCGCGGAATGGCCCGGCGGGATCATGCACGGTGTCGATGTGACCGCAGAGAAGGATGTGCGCGC
This sequence comes from Phycisphaerales bacterium, assembly GCA_035299305.1. Lineage (GTDB taxonomy): Bacteria > Planctomycetota > Phycisphaerae > Phycisphaerales > UBA1924 > BJHL01. The sequence goes on from DATGWV010000100.1 coordinate 10,049, forward strand.
GGGCAGTATCTCGCCGCTTGCGACAGACGACGAACGTCGGCGGATCGCCGGCTGACGTGGGACCTTCGCGCAGCCACGTCGGGGCGGGTGTGCC
>DATGWV010000101.1:0-15216 GCA_035299305.1 Phycisphaerales bacterium
AGGGCGTTCCGCTTCTCAACCCGCAGCAACGCCGCCGTACCGCCTTCAATACACGCCGCGACCGCTTGTGCGAAAACCAGCCGCGCATCACCCGGCTCAAGCGGCGGACGCTGTGCCCCCAGCGGGTCGTACAAGTCCGTCGCGTCGGGCTTCACCAGCCGGAGCGCAGGCGTTTCCGTCGTCGCGGCCCGATATGGGCGCACGGGCGACGTCGCGGTCGGGGATGGGGCGTTCTTCACGAAAAGCACGTGCGAGGAATGTACAGCGCAGGTGGGCCTATGCCAGCAAAACGGCGACTCTAACTCACAAGAAATCGCAAAATCGGTGGATGATCGCCGATACACACGGAACACTCTTTCGTGGTTGTTGGTACAACTATCCTGTGCGGGTTCCGTTCTTGGGATTTATGAGACGATGACGACGATGTCCCCCACTTCGCTTCCCAACTCGCCCGCGGCTCTCTCGGCGCCCGCAGGTGCGGCGTGGGGCGCCATCGCCACAACCAGCGGAATGCCCGTCGTCCTCGAGAAGGCCCAGCAACTTGCACGCAAGGGCAAGCTGCCGGGTTTCGCGAGAACCGCCGCCGGCTTCTCCTTCACCGGATTCGGCGAGCCGTTCGACTACGTGATCGAAGCCCGCACGAGTGACGGCGGCGTCAGCTTCCACGCGGCCATGCACCGCAAGCTCCCGCTCATCTTCGCCGTCATCATCGTGCTGAGCATCTGGCCCGGCTCCTGGCTCACAGATTCCATGCTGCGGTCGTACTTCGAAAGCTACAACTTCGCGGCCTGGGTCACATACGCGTGGTACATCCCGCTCACGGTGCTGCCCTTGCTGTGGATGATTCCCCGCATGCTGCGAAAGAGCCGCCAGTCGGCCTACGCCCACGCGTGCGAACAGATTGAAACCCTCCGCGCCGCGCTGAGCGCGTGACGATGCTAAAAATCAGACATGTGGGATGCCCGCGCGGTTCATCATGCACTCGTGGAAGGGCTGCGGCTGCACGAAGCCGAACTGGCCAGCGAGCAGGCAGTGCGCGGCCTCGATTCACTGGACGAACTGCGCATGCATCCCCTGCTCGCTCGCGGCCTCTCTCGTGAAAACTGGGGCGTCCTGCGTGAAGTGCCCTACCCCGTCACCGCTGGACTTGGCAGCGCAGGCAACCGGCCCAAACACCGCGAACGCGACCGCTGCGACATCGTCCTCACGCCCCGTGCCGGCGTTACCTTGGCCGATCCTGTCGCCACCTTGCGCGAGCGCGACAAGTGGCAGGGATCACTGTTTGAAGCGCAGGCACAAGAGCCCGCCACCGAACTCAACTCCCGCTGTGCCCCCAGCGACGCCTTCTGGCTCGAGGTCAAAGTCGTCGGTCAGTTCGCCTTCGTGCATGGCGTGCCCGTCGCAAACAGCGCGTACGGATCGCAACTGACCGCCGCATTCGCAAACGACTTGTCCAAACTCGCAGCCGACGCCGAGGTTCACCACGGCGCCGCACTGCTCGTCCTCTTCACGCAAGATGCCGAAACAGCCAAGCACGACGTCACCGTCGCGATGCATCGCGTGCTCGACAAAGGCTTCTCGCTCCGCAACCCAATCATCGACAGCTTCGCCATCACCGACCGCGTCGGCAACGCATGTTGCACGCTTGCAATGGTCCAGCCCTAGCTCGCGTCACGCCTTGGGCAACAGCCGCCCCACCGTCACAGCTTCGAGCGGGAATGCATCAAGATACGCCTGCATGTCCGCCAGCGTCACCCTCGCGATTTGATCCAGCTCTTCTTCCAGCGGCCAGTACCGCCGCAAGTACGTAAACACCCGGCCCAGCCGATGCATGCGATCGTGCGGCCGCTCGCCCGACACCGTCGCGCCGGTGATCGTCTTCGCAAGCAGTCGGTCCAAGTCTTCCTGCCGCAGCTTGTCGCGCAGCGACCGCATCTCACGCTGCGTCACTTCCCACACTTCGTCAATCCGATCCGGGTCGCACGCCGCGAACACAAAGCTCTGCCCGCTGCCGTCGTTGCCGTCATACACCGCTTGCGCTTCTTCCGCCAGCCCCGGTTCAATCAAAGCCCAGTGCAGCAGGCTGTTGTCAGGCAGCCCCAGCACCTGCGTCGCCAAACTCGCGGCATACCGACGCGGATCATCAAACGCCGGCGCGGGGCACATGGCCAGCAGATAACCACGATTCACCTTCTCGCTGCGCACCGTGAAGTGCTCTCCCGCCAGCTTCGGCGCTGCATTGTCGCGCGACACATTCGTCCGACGCCACGACCCGCACAGCGACCCGATCTGCGCCACCGCCGCGTCAAAATCGAGCTTGCCCGCCAGCGCAACAACGGTGTTGTCCGCGCTGTAGCGATTGTCGAAGTACGCCTGCATCTGATCACGCGAGAGATTCGTGATGCTCTGGTTCGTCCCCAGCACCTTGTGGCTCAGCGTGTGACTGCCAAAGTGCTTCTCGAGCACGGCTTCGTACAGAATGAAAAACGGATTATCGTCGTACATCGCGATCTCTTCGAGAATGACGCCCTTCTCTGTGTCAAAATCGCTCTGCCGCAGCGCAGGCCGCATCATGCGCGAGAGCAGATCAATTCCATCGCTCGTGCGTTCGGGCAGCAGATGCGCGTAAAAGCACGTGATCTCGTTGCTCGTGTACGCGTTGTTCTTCGCACCCATCGCGTCAAACCGCTGATTGAGCTCCTCCGCGCTAATCTCGCCCGTTCCCTTGAACATCATGTGCTCAAGAAAGTGGCTCACGCCCATGAGCGGCGTGGCCTCATCGCGCGCCCCCGTCTTGACAAAGAAACCCGCAGCCGCGGAGTGCGCGGCAGGATCAACCTCAGCGACAATGGTGAGGCCGTTGGGAAGCGTCGCTTGACGAAAGGTGTAAGCCATGGTGTACTCAAAGCAGAAAGCGTCTGTGAACAATCAGGTACAAGCAAGAGCGTGACGAAGTTCCTGACAAACCGCACGAGGATTATCGCTGCCGCAAACCACGCTCGAAACAGCAATCCCCTTGCAGCCGACAGCGGTCAATTCCCGCACATTCATCGGCGAAATCCCACCAATCGCAAGATGCGGCGTGAACCGCGTCGCCTCCTCCGCCAGATACTCGCGCAAATACGCAGGCCCCGCAAGCCGAGGCTTGTCCTTGGTCGTCGTTGGAAACATCGGCCCCACACCGCACAAGTCAGCACCATCAGCAACTGCCTGCCGCGCCTGCGACACCGACTCGGTCGATACGCCAATCAGCAGCCGATGCCCCGCCATCGCTCGCACGCGCGACGCAGGCAAATCAGTCTGACCGAGATGCACGCCCGCGGCGTTCGCCAGCAGCGCGACATCAGCACGATCATTGATAAACACCGCCGCGTTCGTCCCCGCAATCGCAACCAGCCGCTCCGCCCGACGCAGCAACTCCGCGTCAGGAAGCTCCTTCTCGCGAAGCTGCAGACAACCCGCCCCACCTTCAATCGCCGCTGCCGCCACTTCCTGCCAGTCACGCCTGCACAACTTTTCGGAAATCAGCACACACAACGCGTACTGCCGCGCCGGATTCGCCAGGCGTGCCGCCAGTCGCTGATGCAGCGTGTAACTCGCATATCGCATCGCCTCCACCCGCTGCGCAGCCGCAGGTTGCCCCAGCCCCTTGCAGCATTCTTCAATCGTCCGCAGCGCCTCAGCGAGCCGTCCCGCAGCCGCGTGTGCGATCGCAGGCAAATTCTCCCGCCGCACTTCCGCCGGCGTCGTGATCGTCGTGCCCACATCGTGGGTCGTATCGCGCGCCGCAAGCAACTCACTCGGCTGCACGTCGATGCTCGCGACAACCCCCGCCAGTTCATGTCGCAGCGTCTTGCAATCGCGCGACAATCCCGCGTCGTCCAGCCCGAAGCGAGCGATGTCCTCCAGCACGCGCAGCCCCTCGCGGGCGCGATTCAGATTGGCATCAAGCATGCGCAGCAAAACGTTCACGCAGGACGGTAGCCGGGAAAAACCGCACAATTTCCGCAGGCGACGCTCATCACGCGCACCCGTTTGTTCTACGCTCTGGCGTGGAAGACAAACCCACGTACGACCTGGTCGGCGGAAACCCGCCCAAACTGCCCAGTCTTCCGGGCGGCGTCGTCATGCGCAGTGATCGCGACGCCGTACATGACGCGCTGCTGGCCGACATCGCCGTCCACGCACGCAACTGCATCCGCACGTTCGGCGACTTCCAACTCGCCATCAGTTTCTCGCCCGCGATCGTGCCCATCGTGCGTCGCATGATGACCGATCCCCTCTATCGCGAGTTCCCTTGGTCGCGCACGCGCGTCTGGCTCGTTGACGAAGTGATCGTGAGCGAGGACGACCCGCAGCATCGCGGATCGATCATGGAAGGCCTCGTCGTCGAAGGCTCCGGCATGCCGCGCGAGCAGGCCCACCGCATCGATGTCTCCCGACCCGACGCCGCTGCTGCGTACGCAAGCACCCTGCGCGAACATCTCGGCTGGCGCGAAAAAGGCCAGGACCGCCTCGATGTCGTGCTCGTCGAGCAACTCGCTGACGGATCGTGGTCAGGCGTCGTCGACAGCCAGGACACGCACGAACTGGTCGTCACCACGCCCGTTCGCAGCGACGCACCCGCGCGCGTCTGCCTCAGCGGCGCCGCCGTCCGCAGCGCACGCCTGCTGGCCATCATCGCGACAGGAAAGCAAGCCGCAGCCGGAATCAACCACTGGCGCGGCAGTTTCAGCGTGCGCAAGTCAGGCGTGGTTCCCATGATCGAGTCCGCCGAAGTGCGCTGGTACGTTGATTACGACGCCTGCGAGTGAGACGAATCGTGCTGCTCTTCTCGCAAATTCCCAGTCACGAAACGCCGCCGCGCGAAGCGTGCGATGTCGTGCTCTGGAATCTTCGCCACGGCGGCGGCAACACCCGCACGCCCGAGCACGCGCTCTTCCTCCTCCAGCACGATCCCGACATTGTCGTACTGAACGAAGTACGCGCCTCGCGTGGCAGCCAGCTCTTCGCAGCCCTCGCGGCTCACGGCCTGCCCCACGCCATCATGGCACCCGCCCCCGACGACCGCACCAACCGCGTCGCCATCGTCGCGCGAGAGCCAATCACCATCGTGCAGGCCCAAGTTGCGCGACTCATCGTCGCACGCACCGCCAGCATCACCATCATCGCCGCACACGTGCCCGACGAGTCCGCGCCGCGAGCCCGAGCTGAACTCTGGCAGCGCCTCGTCGACGCCGCGCGTGCCCATCGCGACGAACACACGCTGATCGCCGCCGACTTCAACACCAGTCGATCCGGGGTCGATCCGCACCGCCGAGGCCAAACCTGCGAGCGGCACATGGGCACGCTGGCGAGCCTCGGATACGCCGACGTCTGGCGAATCGAAAAAAAATCTGCGAGCGATGCGTGGAGCTGGGCCGGACCGCGCGGCGAGCGGCATCGGCTCGACGCGATCCTCGCAAGCCAAACCCTGCAAAAACACGCCGAAAATGCTGTCTACGACACGACTTGCGCCGAGCAGGGCTTGTCTGATCACGCGCTGCTGCGGGTGCGACTGCGAGTCCGCAATATGTGGAAAAGTGTCGAAAACGCGCCAGTTCCGGCTGAAAACGGCTTGTGAAAATGTGCAAAACTGTGCAGCCGTGAGTGGGGAGATGCCGAAAAATCGCGTAATTCCCGGCGAAAATGGATCGACGGGACTTGCAGAGTTCATGTGAATGTGATACACATGTACATCCTGACGCACCTGTGGTAGGTGCATCGCCTTGGGCCAGCGTGTTGGGCCCAACGAAGGTTCGGAGAACCTTCGGCGTAGGAATGGAGACTGAACAATGGCCAAGAAAGCCGCCCCCGCCGCCAAAGCCGCCCCCAAGCCCGCGAAGCTGACCGCGTCAGCTAAGCCCCGCAAGAAGAGCGAACTCTTCACGATCATCGCTGAGCACGCCGGCATCAGCCGCAAGCAAGTCGCTGGCGTGTTCGATGCCATGGGCAAGGTCATGGCCGTCGACCTCGCCAAGCCCGCCGCCGGCAAGCCCAAGATGTTTGTCGTCCCCGGCATGATGCGCATCAAGGCCGAGTTCAAGGCCGCCGTCCCCGCTCGCAAGGGCATCGATCCGTTCACCAAGACGGAAAAGATGTTCAAGGCCAAGCCCGCCAGCACCCGCCTCAAGATCCGCCCCCTCAAGGCTCTCAAGGCGATGGTGTAAGCACCCGACTGCAGCAGCGTGCGTCAGACGCTCGTCTCTCGCGCACTGCACAAAAGTTGCACTCTGACAACGCCGACGCACACGCGTCGGCGTTGTTGTTTATGTGAATGACGCGATGACGCTTGGCCCGACACCGTCACGCCGCTCGACGTGCAGGCGCGGCACTCACGAGCATGATGCCGTGAATGCCTTCAAGCAGCGTGAACCAGTCCTTCGCAAGCTCTCGCGTCCAGTTCTCGCCTGCCAAATTCGCCAAGGCCTTGAGAAGACAATCACGCAGCAACGGATACTGCGACGGTCGCAGCCCGACCTGCGACGCTCGCTGCGCGACAGTGCCCAACTGCGCCTCGAGCAACGCAAAGTGATCCGCATGTTTCACGACGTGTGCCAGCGTGCGAAACAGCAGCGTGTTGAGATGCTCCTGGTCGTCCGGCAACATCGCGCGAATATCTTCATCGCGATCCGCCGCCAAGCGAACGGCTTGTGCAATCAGCGCGGGACCACACGGCGCGAACCAGGCGAAACTGTCTCGGATTCGACGAAGATCGGGCGTGTGCATCGCGGCAGAAACATCGGCTGTGCAGACGTTTGACGTCTCGACAGCCAAGCCAAGATCGACGCCTGCAAAGTTATCTGATCGCACGATTGCCACAGGCCGCAACTCCGGCAGCATGTCGCCTCGCCACGCATTATCGACCTTGTAAGAAGCGCTAGTAAGGCTTGATACCGGCCTTTGCCTGCTTGATCGCCTCAATCAGTCGCGGCGCAAGCGGCTCCAGTTCCTCGCGAATGTTGGTCTCATCCATCACGCGCAGCACCGTGTCGCTTTCCAGCAGTTCTCGCATCGACGCGATGGTGATGCCATCAGTCTCGAAAATCTGCCGCAGCGATGCGTCCGCTTCAACCACACTACGCGCCTGCGTCACGCTCGGCAAAGCAAGCATCTCGCGCCACACATCCGACGCCTGCAACGCCGTCGTTGCCTCTTCATCACGCAGGACAGCGATGTAGTCCTCCGCGACATCAAGAATCTGCGAACTGCTGAGCGGATTCGCTGAGTTGACCGTCGTGCCAACCCACGATTCATCCACGTCATCCGCGCGGGCCAGCAACCAGTCAGCCAGCGATGCACGCTCGGCCTTGGGGCCTTGCTGACCGGGTTGGTACTGCCCCGCAATCAGCGCGTCATAGTTGCGTTCGTCCTGCTCCGCCGCCGCACGCATCGCCGCAACGGGCCGAATCGCCGTTGGCAGCCAGATCACGCACACCGCGAGCAGCACACCCTCAAGCGCGCCCAGCCCGCCGCCAATGTAGTGATTGTGCGTGAACCATTCGGGCTTGCGCTTCACCACGCGTCGCGCGAGCATGGCACCAACGGCCCAGCACACCAACGTGATGACCAGCCCCACCACCACAATCGACAGCATGCGGTTGGTCAGCCCGCGCGTGCCGACGACCGACGCAAACACGCCCTCGCACATCTTGCCCACAGGCGGCGCGATGAGCATCGCGACAATCAGCCCGAGTGCAAGCCCCACGATTTCCGCCGCTCCGCGGTACAGCCCCTGCCACACGCCCAGCACGAGCAGCCCGACGAATATGCCCGGCACCCAGCCGCCAATCAGCCACACAAGTGCGGTCGCAACAACACCGCCTGCGGCAATGCCGAGGAGCAGGTTGCGCAACATCGAATCAGCCCATACCGATGGCGATTCCTCGCCCCCATCGCTTTTCCATTTCATGCGAGCATATTACCACACGATTTCCGGCCTGCAACAGTCAAATCACAACCTCATCGCGTGCAGTGCAGCAACAGCCCCTCGCTCGCGCGCCACAGCATCTCGTAGACGCGATCAAAGCCGTCGTGCCCGCCGTAGTACGGATCGGGCACTTCGAGTTTGTGATGCTCGCCGCGTGCAACCGCATCAGCAAGCGTGGCATCGAACGACCGAAACAGCCGCACCTTTTCTCGCGGCGCGCCCATGTCGATCAGATCGGTCTGGTTGCGCTGGTCCATCGCCAGCAGCAGGTCAAAGCGGGCAAAGTCGTCGTCCATCACCTGGCGTGCCGTGTGTTCAAGCGTCACACCGTTCTTGGCCGCGACCATCACACTCCGCGGATCAGCCGGTCCGCCCGCGTGCCAGTGGCCCGTTCCGCAACTGTCAATGACAAAATCATCAAGCAGATCACGCTGTGCAGCTTGATGCATGAAAATCGCTTTGGCAAGCGGGCTGCGGCAGATGTTGCCCAGACAGACAAACAGCAACGAACGGGGTGCAGGAGGCATTCACACCATCGTACGGGCCAGCGCGTGCCACGCCTGCGCCACGTTGGGCAAGGGCGAATGTGCAATCGCTTCGCGATACCGACGCACATTGTCCTCACGCAGCGATTCGTTATCAAACAACGGCAACGCAATGCGAGCGAGATCAGTCGCACGATTGGAAACTGCGCCAAGATCGGGCAAATCAATACCCAGCGCACGCTGCGATGCACGCGTGAGCACGACCGCAGCGCCAGCCGTCAGCGCCTCGCACATGAGCAGGCCTGTTGCAAATGTCTCGCCCGAAGCGACTATGCACACATCCGCCGCCCGCGCGATGCTGCGCGGCGCGAGATTCACAAACGCCGTTTCACGCGTGTACGTGCCACGCTGCACATGCTGCTTCGCACGGTCTGCGCTAGGCAACTCAGCAGGCAGAGCCGCGCTCAGCCGCAGGCCCGCCGCGTGCAGCACCGAAACAGCAAGCGTGAAGTCAGTCGCATCCGCCGGCGCGTATGCGTCGGCAAGCAGCCCAATACACGGCTGCGATACAGGCAGGCCGATCCGCTGACGAGCGGCGGCGCGATCATGCGAACGCGGCGTGACATCCAGCTTCCAAGGAAGTGAAATCCCGCCGTCAATCATGTGCCCTTCGTGATTGAGTCGGCCCATGATGCCCGAGATGACCGACGCGCGAATCCACGACGCCTCGTGGTGCAGTTTGAATGCCAGATTGCCCGCGAAACCGCCCCACGCGATAGCCGTGTTCACCGGGCCGATCGTCCCGATCAGCCGACGAAGTTGCGCCGCCGACCAATTCGCATTCCCAAGCGGCGGCGTCAGCGAGATCGCATCGCGAATGCCCGAACTGCGCACCACGGTCTGTGATCGTTCACCGCCCAGGCACACGACAAAGTGTTCAACGCCCGATTGATTCGCATCCGACGCGATGAGCTCGCGCAACGCGGAAATCGCGGCTGTGCCGGTGTGCGTCAGGCGTGGCGAAGTTCCCAGCAGTGTGCTTTGCCGAGGCAAAGGTTGGATGACGTGCAGGATGCGCAAGCGTGATGTCTCCGTGATGCCCCGACCATGCCGCTCAGCGAGTTTCCATCGGTCGCGAGTTGGTCTCGTACTTGAAGAACAACCGGCTCAATTCAACGCCCACGCGATCCGCGAGAGCTTCCTGCGCTTTGGCAATCACGCCCGCGCCGTTGGGCAAGTCATCGCGCTGAATTGGCAGCACCACGCGGAGCGCATATCCCTCGGGCTGCTCGGGCCAGGTGCGGCCGCCTTCAACGTCAATCACTTTCACGCGTGCATCGGCGAAGGGTTGATACGTCGCGCCGTCGGGCGAAAGGGCGAACTTGTCCATGGTCACGTAGATGACCTGCTGCGCCTGCACCTGCCGGCCCAGCGCCGCGATGGGTGATGGACGATCCGCCGGGTCGCGCATCAACAGAGCCTGGATCGCTTTCGCGTCGATCACCGTCTCGACGGCCTTCTCGTTGAGCAATTCCTGCGAGGCTCTGCCGGCGATGGTCGTGCGCAGACTGCGGCGCGGCAGCACGCTCGCGCGATCGTCGACGAGAATGACCGTGGGCTTCTTCTCGTCGAGCTTGTAGACGGCGGGCGTCTTTTCCGGGCCGTGAATGAGCACGTACGCGGGCGCGACGATGTTGCAGCCAGCCATGCACAGCAGGCCCAACGCAAGCACGGACGAAGTGATGAAACGCAGCTTCATGCAGAGCAAAGGTACGCTCGCGCACGCGGCTGCATCGTTTGGGCGTCTGCACGTGCTATAGGGCTCAGCGGCGGCTTGCGGGAGCGGGCGTTCTGATCGCGCGCCACGCGAGGAAGACCACACCCACAATCAGGAACGCGTCGGCGACGTTGCTCACGTATGGCCAGACTTCTTTGCCAGCCCAGCTTGCGGGCGTACTGAACGGATAAAGCACGCCGGGCAGCGGATGGATGAAGTCTCGCACGCAGGCGTAGATCAGGCGGTCGTACAGGTTGCCAAGTCCGCCGCCCAGCACGAGCCCGAGGGCGATGTGCATCAGTCGGTCTTGCGCGCGGGTGTGCTTCGCAAAGATGTAACTGCCGATGGCGACGGCAAGGGCCGTGAAGACGATGAAAAACCACCGCTTACCCGCGCCGATGCCGAAGACCGCGCCGGGGTTCAAGACCAGCGTGAAGTCGAGCACCTTGGGAATGATCGTGACCGGCTCGTGCTGCGGGATAAGCGTCCACAAGCGAGGTGTCGCCGCAACGACTTCCTCGCGATGCACCGTGACTGGTGTGCCCGCGATGCGATGAAATGCGATGTACTTGGTCGCGATGTCGATGGCAAAGCTGATGGCGATGGTGCCAAGAAACCACAGCCACGCCTTTCGTGAGCGAAACGCGTGCGCGCCATCGGGAATGGAAGAAGCATCGGACATGCGCAACGAGCGTGGAGCGTGCAAACTCTGGCGTTACGCGCGTGTCATCTGCTGGCGATCAAGCTCGCGCTGCGCCTCGATGGTGTAACGCACCCAGGGCAGTTCCGTCAGGCGATCAATCGGAATTGGCTTGCCGGTCAGTTCGCACATGCCGTACGAGCTTTCCTCGATACGCGTGAGCGCATCGTCGATCTCGCGGATGAGCTTGCGGTTCTTGTCGGCCAGTTCCAGCGACAGGCTCTGGTCATACGCCTCGCTGCCTTGCTCGGCCATGTGGCTGGGCATGTTGCTCAGCGAGCCGCTGCTGCCTTGCAGTGCCTGACCTTCCATCGCGACCACGTCGCCCGCGAGTTCGCCGCGCTTGCGCAGGAGAATCTGGCGGAACTCTTCGAGCTGCTTCTTGTTGAAGGGCGTCTTGGGCTTGGCCATCGGCGCGGCGGGCTCGTCGTACATCTCGCCGTGCGCGCCCAGCGGCTTCACGTGCGCGGCTTTGGGGCCGCTGGCGATGAGCGGCTTGCGCGGCCCCTTGCCATCGCCCAGCAGCCGGCCAATGCCCGGAGGCATGATGGGCTGCAGGGACGGCTTGACCTTCTTGGCGGGCGCGGGCTTTTCAACCACAGTGATGTTCTTCTTTCCCGCAGGCGCGGCGGTCTTGGCGTCAGCTTTCGCGATCACGCCTTTGGCATCGGTCTTTTTCGCACCCGCCTTCACGTCGGGCTTTTTCGCCTCGACCTTTTTCGCGTCGGGTTTCTTCGCTTCGATCTTTTTGACAGGCGCTTTGGCGACGGGCTTCTTCGCCTCCACCTTCTTCGGTGCGGCCTTCTTCAACGCCGGCGTCGCAGCCTTCTTCGCGGGCTTGGCAGCGGACTTGCTCGCGGGCTTCTTGGCAGCAGCTTTCTTCGGCACGATCTTGCCTCCAGTTGGGCGCGGAAATCACAACTCCCACGCCGCCCTGTCCTTAGGAAAAGGGCCGGGAGAGTATCGGGCCAAGGGGAAGAAAGCAAAGAAGAGCCGGCGAGCCGGAAAACGCTGTGCTCACGCACCCACTGGCTCGGCCTGCTCGACGTAGACGCCCAGTTTGCGATAGCGCTGGTAGCGATTTTCGAGCAGTTGGTCCAGCGGGGTCTTTTTGAGTTCGCTGAGTTTGGCGAGGACCCACGCGCTCACGGCATTGCATGTGGCACGGGGGTCGCGGTGGGCTCCGCCGATGGGTTCGGGGACGACTTCGTCGACGATGCCGAGTTCGAGGTTGTCCTTGGCGGTCAGGCGCAGGCTCTTGGCGGCGGCGTTGTTGGTCTGGGGGTTGGCTTCCTTCCAGAGAATTGCCGCGCAGCCTTCGGGGCTGATGACGCTGTACCAACTGTTGCTGAGCATGGAGACCTTGTCCGCCACCGCAATGCCCAACGCGCCGCCGCTGCCGCCTTCGCCGATGACGATGCTGACGATGGGCGTGCGCAGGCGGCTCATTTCGAGCAGGTTCACGGCGATGGCTTCGGCTTGGCCGCGTTGCTCGGCGCCGAGGCCGGGATACGCGCCGGGCGTGTCAACGAGGGTGACGACGGGGACGCCGAACTTTTCGGCCATTTGCATGCACCGCAGCGCCTTGCGGTAGCCCTCGGGGTGAGCGCAACCAAAATGGCAGGCCTGCCGCTCGGCGACTTGCTTGCCTTTTTGATGACCCACGATGAGGACCTTCATGCCGGGGCTGGCGCCGATGCGGGCGAAGCCGCAGACGATGGCGGGGTCTTCGCCGAAGCGGCGGTCGCCGTGCAGTTCGACGAAGTCGCGGCACATCATCGCGATGTAGTCGCGCGTTTGCGGGCGGTTGGGGTGGCGGGCCACACGCACCGTCTCCCACGGGGAGAGATGGAGGTAGGTCTTTTCGAGCATCGCCAGACGCTGCTGTTGCAACGCGGCGATTTCGCCGTTGATGGAGTCAACGGGATTGCCGCTCGCGGATTCGGCGCGCAGACGCTGCTCCAGCGCGTCGATCTGCTGCTCGAGTTGGACGATGGGCTTCTCGAAATCGAGTTGGTAGTAGGTGGCCATGCGGCGGAAGGGTAGAAGCGCAGCGGGTAGGATGGCGCGGCGTGTTATCGCAGCAGGCGGGCGGCGGCTTCTTGATATTGCTCGGGCACCAGCGCGGTTGCGGCGGCTTCGCCCGGCACCCAGCGGAACGGTTCGGAGACGTCCATCGGCGTGAACTTGCCGTCGTTGTCGCGGTCGTGGCGCACGATGAAGTAGAGCACCCCGTTGGTCGCGTCCCACAGGAGTTCACCGGCTTGCGAGTTGGCGGGCGAGATGACGCGCGGGTTCAGGCCGGTTGCGTCGGTGGCCATGAGGTGGCGTGCGTCGCGGTTGTCGAGTTGGTTGTCGCGGTTGGTGTCGTTCACGACGGCGATGAAGAGGAAGCCGACGAAGTCGTTGGTTGCGTTGTCGCGGCGGAGCAGGCCCCAGTTGCCGATGACTCCCCGTTGGTTGAGGACGAGTGACTCGCCGGCGTTGGAACGGAGCAGAGCATTGTGCCAGCGGACGTCGCGCATGACGTAGCGCTCGATGTAGATGGTGCGGGCGGCGGGGGCGGTTGATGGCGCTGCGCTCCAACTGCCGGTGACGGTCCGGTCTGTGTAATTGAAGTAGTCCGCGGTGCGTGCGGACATGGTGTTGTCGCGGCGGTAGGGATCTTCGACTTCGAAGAGACCCTTCTGCGATTCGACGGCGAAGGGGACGACCATGGCGTCACCATCGGCGCGGCGGATGGGCATGAGCCAGCGCGGGCGGCCTTCGACGGGGCGATCAACGTCGGTCTGGCTGATCGTGGGTGTGGGCGGCGCGTTGGTGGGCCGATGCGATGAGCGGCACGCGGCAAGCAGTGAGACGAGCGAGCAGGCGACGACAGTGAAAGCGAGACGCATGTGAACCCCTTTCGTGGAGGCGACGGTGGGTCGCAGGGGCAGCATACCAGTTTTTTCCGGCGTGTGGTCAGGGTTTTGCAATCAATCGTGCGAGTTCGGCGGCGAGATTCTCGCGGGCGCGTGCTTCCCATATCGCGAAGGCGCGCGGTGTGTGGAAAAGTCGTTCGCGGCGGAGCATCGCGCGGAGGAATGTCTCGCGGCCTCGAGAGAAGGCCACGTCGTCAAATGCGGCGAACTCCTGGCGTATGGCGGCGACGTAGTTGGTGTATCTTGCTGCGTCGGCTGCGAGAATGGCGAGGTCTGCATCGGCCACGAACTGCCCCACTTCGTCAGTGGGCACTCCGATGTGCCGGGTGGCGAGAATCGCATCGTGGACGCATGATCGCTGCGACGCGGATAACGGCCAAGACTGCGTGACCTGTTGGAACATGGCCGCGCTGAGCGATTCGTTGTCGGTGCGACCGGCGATATAGATGGCGTCATGGAACCAGAGGGCGAATTCGGCCAGCCAGCGCGTCTGGCCGCGCGGCATGAGTTCGTCGAGTGCGAAGAGGGTTTGCTCGACGTGTTGCAAGCTGTGGTACGCGCGCAGCGGCGTGGCGTAGGCGCGTTCGAGTTTGGGCCAAGCGAGTTCGGCAAGCGTGACAGTCTCGTCTTCGCTTGGGGCGATTTCGAGTTCGCAGCAGAGTTCTAGCCAACTGGGATGCATGCAGTTTTCCGTTGATGCTGTTGGGTGGGAAGCGAAGTAGTGTGCGGTGAATTCGTCGTGCGGGTGCAGTTTAAGGCTTGGTGTGATGCGTTACTGAAAGAATGTGTGATGGCGTGGGGCGTCTTGCGCCGCTTGAGGGGCGTGGGAGTTTGTGGAGAATTGTCCGGCTGTCGATTACCCGCGTGCGTGCGATGACCTGGGCTGCTTTTGAGGGCAGCGAGCGTGGCTGGCGCACCGGGATCGGCGGGCTTGGGACTCATCGTGTTTGCACGATGCCGCGGCATGTTCCGCGACGATTAGGGTTACCCCAGGTGTTCCCAAGACCGCTGGTGGATGGTTCGGTTTTCGCCAAGTCGGTGATCGGTGGGTCATCGAGCGGGCTGCGGATGCAAGCGCTTTCGCTTGCACGGCGCGGCTGCCGCCACACGACCGATCAGGTCGGCTTGGTGACTCCGTGACGGGCCACCGGTGCGCATTTTCGCGGAAAGGGAATGCGAATGCAAGGGAGAAGTTTGGTAGTGACGGGGAATGGGCGCACAAGTGCGGTCACTCGAGTGAAGATTTTTGAGGAGGCATCAAGGCATTTGGCATCAAGGCATCGAGAGAGGCGCGGCACCGACCGCCGCAGAGCCGGCGGTCGGTGGCACGGGGGTTAGTCGTGGCGGTCGCGTTGGAGTCG
>DATGWV010000102.1:0-10152 GCA_035299305.1 Phycisphaerales bacterium
TTGCGAAGCGCGATGAAGCGGTGGTGCGGAATGCACTGCCTGGTGTGATGTCGCGCGTGGGCAGTGCGCACAGTGTGACGTTGCAGGTGGATGAGCATGCGCCGAGCGGGACGTGTGTGGCGCGGACGAGCGGCGGCGGCGTGATTGACGCGTCGCTGGAAACGCAGCTTGCGCGGATTGCTGAGTCGCTGGTGCCCGCGCGCGAAGGTGGTGCGTCGTGAGCGTGCTCGCGCCAGCAATGGAAGTTGCAAGGAGATTGCAGCCGCTACGAATGTGCGGCGTGGTGAGCGCGGTGAAGGGGCTCACGGTGCTGGTCGATGAATTGCCCGTGGGGGTGGGCACGGTTGTGCGCGTGGGCGGTGCGGGCGATGTTGATGGGCTGGGGCTTGGCGAGGTGGTGGGCTTCACTCGCGACAGTGCGATTGTGATGATGCTGGGCAACACGGCGGGCATTCGCGCGGGACAGACGGTGGAAGCGCTGCAGAGTTCGCCGGTTGCGATGGTGGGTGATGCGATGCTGGGGCGGGTGATTGACGGGTTGTGCAGGCCGCTTGATGGCTTGGGCGCGATGCGCGAGTTGTCGCCACGTGCGATGCAGCCGGATCCGATCAGTCCGATGCGTCGACGGCGGATTTCGCAGCCGCTGCGAGTGGGGCTGCGCGCGGTGGATTTGATGACGCCGATCGGTCGCGGGCAGCGCATGGGTGTGTTTGCGGGGCCTGGCGTGGGCAAGAGCACGCTTCTTGGCACGATTGCGCGGCGGACGAGTGCGGCGGTGAATGTGATTGCGCTGATCGGCGAGCGCGGGCGCGAGGTTAAGGACTTCATTGAGCATGCGCTGGGGAGCGAGGGGCTGAAGCGCAGTGTGGTGGTGGTTGCGACGGGCGATGAGAGCCCGCTGATGCGTGTGCGAGCGAGTCGATTGGCGTGCAGCGTCGCCGAGTTCTTTCGAGATCAAGGCAAAGACGTGCTGCTGATGATGGATTCGGTGACGCGGTTTGCGCATGCGCAGCGGCAGATCGGTTTGTCGGCGGGTGAGCCGCCTGCCACGAAGGGATACACGCCCAGCGTGTTTGCGCAGATGGCACTGCTGATGGAGCGAGCTGGTGCGCTGGAAGTGAGCGGAAGCGGCGGCAGTGGAGGGAGCATTACGGGGCTGTACACGATTCTGGTTGAAGGCGACGACATGACGGAGCCCATCGCTGATGCAGCGCGTGGGATTTTGGACGGGCATGTGATGCTGTCGCGCAAGTTGGCGCAGAAGGCGCACTTTCCTGCGATTGACGTGCTGGATTCGGTGAGCCGCGTCGCGGATGACATTTCGCCCAAAGAGCACATGGAAGCGCGGCGGCAGGTGATGAAGACGCTGGCGACGTATCGCGACGTGGAGGACCTGGTGCAGATCGGGGCGTATGCGAAGGGGAGTAATCCTGAGGCGGACGCCGCGATTGAGTATCAGCGTGCGATTAACGAGATGCTGCGGCAGGGGAAGGATGAGGCGGAAGCGTTCGAGAAGGCGTATCCGCGGTTTGTGAAACTGGCGAAGGATGCGGCGGATGCGGGGAATCGCAAGGGGAAGAAGTGAGATAGATGGCGAAGTTCGTGTTCAATCTTGAGGCTGTGCGAAAGCAGCGGACCGCGCTGGAGAAGCAGCGCATGGTTGCCGTGGCCGAGTTGGAGCGCGAACGGTTGACGCTGGAGGATCGTATTCGGGCTGCGCATGAGAGCGTGGAAGCGGAGCGGCTGGAGCTGCGCGAGCAGTTGAGCGGGATGCGCGAGGGAGAGGGGAGATTGGTTGATTTGCGCGGTGTGCGATTTCAGGCTGGGGCGGCGGTGGTGTTGCGAGCGCGGACGCAGCAACTGGTGTTGCAACTGGCGGGGTTGCACAAGCGGCTGGAGAAAGCGCGTGAGGAACTGCGGCAGGCGGTTGCGGCGCGGAAAGCGGTTGATCTGCTGCGGGATCGGCGATTTGAGGAATGGCGACGCGAGTTGGCGCGGCGTGAGGCGATGACGCTGGATGAATTGGCGACGATGCGCGGTGTGCGAGACGAAGCGACTGAGGTGCAGGCATGAAAACGTTGTGGAACATCATCAGTGTGATCGCGGTGGCGAACTTGCTCGCGCTGGGCGGGCTGCTGCTGTGGCTCAAGAGCAGTGACCGCGTGGATGTTGATCGCGCACGTGCGGTGCGACAGATGTTCAGCACGACCGTGACGGCGGATAAGGCAAAGGCCGACGCGGCGGCGAAGGAAGTGGAAGCCGCGAAGGTGAAAACGGAGGAAGAGGCGAAGGCCGCGAAGCCGCCGCTGACGGCGAGTGAGAAGTTGCAGTCGCGCGTGGAGCTGACGAAGCTGGATGAGCAGCGTGCGCAGCGCATGCAGCGCGAAGCGGCGGATTTGCGGGCGGCTTTGGCGAAGGAACGTGAAGAGCTGGACAAGCGGTGGGCGCAGCTGGAAACGGATCGCAAGGCGTTTGAGCAGTTGGTGGCTGACAGCACGAGCGGCGTGAGTGATGAGCAGTTTCGCAAATCGCTGGATGTGCTGCAAGGGCTGAAGGCTCCGGCGGCGAAGCAGATTTTGGTGCAGATGTTGAACGATGCGAATGTCACGCCAGGAGATCTGCCAGCCGAAGCAAACGCGCAAGTCACTGCCCCGCAGCCGCGTGAGACGCGCATGAAGCGCGTGACGGAGTATCTCAACGCGATGGATGAGCGGGCACGGGGGCGGATCATGGCGGAGTTCACGAAGGACGATCCGGCGTTGGCAGCGGAGTTGCTTGATGCGCTGCGTCGGCATGGGCAATTTGCTCGTGCCGATGGAGCACCATGAGAACCAGCGCAAGCGAAACAAACAACATGGCGGCGGGCGTGGCGCAGTTTCCGACGGGAAGCGCGGAAACGACGCGCAATGGTGAGGAGACGGGGCAGAACTTTGATGCGCAGGTCGCGATGTTGCTGCGCGCGGTGGCACCCAAGAGCGAGCAGGTGGAGAAGCAGGCGGAGTTGACGCCTGTTGGCAAGCCCAAGGCGCGGAAGCGGGATCGTGATGTGGGCGCGGACGCCAATCCGTTAGGCATGCAGTGGGGCACGATGGTCGCGGATCAGGCCAAGGTTGATGTTGCCGAGCGCAACGCGAAGGAACTTCGCACGCGCGGCGAGCGAACCGAGCCGGAGCGTGCGGGACCGCAAGAAACTGCGAACTCGGGCCGGGAGCGAGTGAGCAAGGAGTCAGGGGATTCGACGCAATCGTCGATGGTGGCGGGGGCGACGCGAGCGGAGAGCGCCGGAAAGTCAGGCGATGCGGCGCAGGCGACGCCGGTTGCAGCGATGGCGCGGCAGAGCGCGGCAGTGGCTGCGACTTCGCAATCGCAGCAGCGAAGCGAAGGTGCGAAGGCCGGAAACGGAGCGGCGGTTGGGGGTGTGACGGCGACTGGGCGAAATGGCAATGTCGAAACGCGAGTAGGCGTGCAAGCGCAGGCGGCACCGGCACAGGTGACTGAGCGCGGGCATCAGCAGACGCACGTCGTGGGTGTGGGCGGGGCGAAGGCGAACCGGGGCGATGCGTTCAAGCAATTGCTGCAGGCGGCGCAGCCCACGAAGCGGGCGGTGGAGCAGCAGCAGGTGACGCAGGTTGCGCTGAAGGCCTTGGGGATGGCGCTCAAGGAGGGCGGCGGCGAGGTGGTAATGAAACTCGCGCCGGAGGCGTTGGGGCAGGTGAAGGTGCAGTTGCAAGTGCGCGACGCGGCGGTGGATGCGGTGTTTACGACCAGCACGGCGTCGGCACGGCAGTTGCTGGAAGCAAGAACGGACTCGCTGCGCGAGGCGCTGGAGGCGCGTGGGCTGCGAGTTGATTCGATAGTCGTGGATGGGCCAAGCAAGGATGCGCAACCCATCACGCAGCAGTTGCCGGCGAAGGCGCAGGATGCGCACACGCCGACGAGCAGCCAAGGCGGAGCCTTGGGCGGTGCCACGGATGGCGGCATGAACAACGGGTTGGGCGGCAGCGGCGGCGAGCAGCAGCAGCACGCGGCGCAGGATGCGCAGCGCGGGCAAGCTGAGGCGGCTGATGTCGCGCTGTGGGACTTCCCGCCGGCAACGAGCGTGACGGCGGCAGGTCTTGAATGGGTGGCGTGAGCCGGAGGTTGATATGAGTACGGTGACGGCACTTGGCAGCGGCGCGAGCAGCAGCAAAGCTGGCGTGGGATTCAGTGGACTCTCCAGCGAGGATTTCACGAAGATCGTGCTGACGGAACTGAGCAAGCAGGACCCGCTGCAGCCTAACGACACCAATGCGCTGCTGCAACAGCTCTCGACGATTCGCTCCATTCAGAGCGATACGGACCTGACGGACTCGCTCAAGAGCCTGACGAAGCAGAATGACTTCGCGGCGGCCGCGACGCTCATCGGCAAGAGTGTGAGCGGGGTGACGGAACAAGGCGCGCGTGTGATCGGCACGGTCGCGAGTGTCGGGCGCACGAAAGATACGTCGCTGGTGAAGCTGGCTTCGGGCGAAATTCTCGACTTCAAGAACGTGGATCGCATCGATGCGCCGCGCGAAACAACAACGACCCAAGGCAACTGATCGGAGGCGAGCATGACGCAGGCAACGGACATGCTGCGGGCGCTGGGCGGCAACATGCTGCGCGGCAGCGGGCCCACGCTGGGGCGGAGCGGATCGCTCGACTTTGCGCAGTTGCTGCAACAGGCGCGAGCGGGTGAGATTTCCAGCGGCATGCAGGTGCGCGTGGCGCAGGGATCGGGTGTTGAACTTTCGAGCGAGCAATTGTCGCGACTGAGCGCGGCGGCGGACTTGGCGGAAGCACATGGCGCATCGCGGGCGGCATTTGTGATTGACGGGAAGCTGGTCGCGATGGATGTGCCCACACGGATGGTGACGGGCGCGATTGATGCGAGCAGCACTGGCGTTGTTGAGGGAATTGATGCGCTGGTGACGGTTGCGGCAAAGGACGCGAAGGGAGCAGCGGGAGTGGTGCAGCCGCCACACGCGCTGGGGACGCAGCAGCCGATGAATTCGAGCTTGCTGGATGCGCTGGCTCGGCGCGATGTGACGGCGTCGTAACTCTGTGAATGCAAGTATGGCGGCGTGCGTACGCGAGCGAAGGCTTGGAGCGCACGCGGTTTTGTTTTTGCGCCATATGCGGGAAATGTCGCTGATTTGCGCGAGTTATTTGGTCACTGCTTCGGCATGAGGTTCGCGTGAGCAACGGACATGGCAAGCACTACTGCGCTGTTCACCGGGTTGTCTGGACTCAATGCCAACAGCCGCAACCTCGATGTGATCGGCAACAACATCGCGAACGTGAACACGACTGCGTTCAAGAGCAGTCGGCTCATGTTCAGCAATATGTTCAGCCGGAACATGCGTGCGGGCACGGCGCCGGCGGAGACGACAGGCGGCACGAACCCGTATCAGATCGGGCTGGGTGTCAACGTCTCGGGCACACAGCGCAACATGACGGGCGGCACGATCAGCGCGTCGGGCGATGGGCGCGATCTGGCGATTGATGGCAACGGGTTCTTTGTGGTGCAGCGCGGCGAGACGCAGTACTACACGCGGGCGGGAGCATTTCGGCAGAATGCGATCAACGAACTGATTGACATCTCGGGCAATCGTGTGATGGGATATGGCGTTGATGAAGAGTTCAACATCATTCCTGGCATTTTGCAACCGCTCGAAGTTCCGACGGGGCAACTGACAATTGCACAGGCGACGCAGACGGCGCGAGTGGGAGGGAATCTGAATGCGAATGGGCCGCTGCCGACTGGCGGCTCGCGCATTGCACTTGGTGGGACGGAAGTGCTGGGGTTTCAAGCGATTCCGGGTGCGACTCCGGCGCCTGGCGCGGGTAATGTGCTGGAGGCAACGACGCGGCTGATTGATGTGGAAGATCCGGGGCAGCCCGGCAGTGGGGCGTCGTGGTTTGCAGTGGGGCAGACGTTTGAACTCCGCAATGTGTCCAAGGGCACGCGGCTGCTGCCTGCCGCGACGCTTGAGATCACGGCGAGCACGACGGTGCAGGAACTGATGACGTTTCTTACGCAGTCGCTTGGGATCAACACGACTGTCGGCAACAACCCCGATGGCGGCACGCCCGGTGTGACGCTTGATCCGGCGACGGGATTCATCAACATTGTGGGGAATGCGGGGTCGAGCAATGACCTGCAGATTCAGCCTGCTGATGCACGGTTGTTGAACGCGGATGGGAGCATCGCGCGATATCCGCTCGTACCGACCAAGACGGCGAGCGCGGATGGCGAGAGCAAGCGCACGGCGTTTGTCGCGTTTGATTCGCTTGGTACGCCGGTGGAGATCGACATCACGATGGCGATTGAAAGTCGCAGCGACGCGGGAACAACGTGGCGCTACTACGTCGAGAGCGGCGATAACGCGACGACGGGACTCGCGGTGTCGACAGGCACCATCAGCTTTGACAATGAAGGACGACTGATCACACGGACACCGGCGAGTATCACAGTGAACCGCACCAACAGCGGAGCGGTGACGCCGCTTACGTTTGAGTTTGAGTTTGGCGGCGGGGATGACACGCTGAGCAGCTTGACGGATACGTCGAGCGAAATTGCGATCACGTTTCGCGATGGCGCGCCGATCGGCACGCTGACGAGCTACGCAGTGGGCGTGGATGGGACGATTGAAGGCGTGTTCAGCAATGGGCTGATTCGCACGCTTGGGCAGGTTGCACTCGCGACGTTTACGAACACCGAAGGGCTCGTGGACGAGGGCGGCAATCTGTTTCGCGTGGGTGCCAATTCGGGCACGCCTGTCATCACGACGCCTGGACAGATGGGTGCGGGGTTCATCACGAGCGGCGCGCTGGAACTGTCGAACGTTGACATTGGCGAAGAGTTCATCAAGATGATTCTCACGAGCACGGGTTACTCGGCGAACAGCCGGGTCATCCGTACGGCAGACGAACTGATGCAGCAGTTGCTGGTTTTGGGCCGCTAAAGCGACATGGCGAGATAGCGGTGCGGCGCAAACTGATGACGTTGCTGCGACTTTCGCGAATTCTCGCACATGCGCTCAAGTGCGGGTGTTATCACCCCGAAGAACCCATCATGACCACCGAAACGACACAACTCTCCGACGGCATCTTCATCGCTCTGCTTCTTGCGGGCAGTGTTGTCAGCGTGCTAGCGGCGTTGTGGCTCGCGCAGGTCATCTCGATGAATCGGCGCGTGTTCAACAGTTTCTTTGAGGGCAATGAACGTCTGGCCCGCACGGGTCTGGGCGTGCTTGCACTTATGGGCAGCGTGGCGATGCTGACAGGCATTCTGCCGGGCAACTTCCTGAACCCGTGGACGGCGTTCGCCGCGTGTGGCACGGGCTTGCTAGGGATGTTCACGATCGTGAGCGCTCAGCGGGGTAAGGCTGCGGCGAGCGATGTTGAGATTCCGGCGACGGAGTTTGAGGCCGAGACCTATCGACTGTCGCGCCCGGTTGCCAGCGAGCAGCGGGCGACGCGCAAGGCGGCATAACTGGACCGCGACTCGAGCGAGAACGCCCGAGAAACGTGGCGTCATACATGCCAGACTCGTTTTCACCGTCGCATGCGCTGTTCGCAGGCGGCGGTTTTCGTTTGGCGTGCGGGGGTCGCTGCAGCAACGGTTTGTGATAGTCGATGACACACGAGAAGCTGCGTTTCGCGGCTGGACGCGTGGAGTCTTGAACGATGTCTGACAAGCACGAGAAAAAGGCACCCGCACCCGAGACCCCCAAGGAGGGCGGCGGCGAGGCTGCGCCCAAGAAGGGCGGACTCAACGTCAAACTCATCGGTGCCGTCGCTGGCATCATGATCGCCGAAGGGGCACTGGTTTACTTCATCGCCGGAGCGACGGGCCCCAAGCCGGTTGCGGCGGATGTGCAGCAGAAGGACGGGCACGACGAGGATCACCAGGCGACGGTGGAGATTCCGCTGCTTGAAGATCGCTTCCAGAACATGCAGAGTGGTCGCGCGTATCTGTGGGATGCGTCAATCGTCCTCAAAGTTCGCAAGAAGGACGAGGAGATCGTCACAACGACCCTGAAGCAGCGAGCAGCGGAAGTGAAAGAGGGCGTTGCTCTCATCTTCCGTCGGGCACCGCACAATCAGTTGCTCGAGCCGGGGCTGGAGACGGTCAACCGTCAGGTGACGGCGTATTTGAATGAGGTCATCGAGCACGACAGCGATGACAAGCCGCGCGTTGTCCGGGTGATCATCCCGAAGTGCAAGGGCTTCCCGGCGGAGTGATCGCCGATAACAGCGACCGAACGGAACGATTGTGCGCACATTTGGCTGTGTGGCCTGCGGCGATTGCGCGGCGTGCGCAAGTCTGATGGGATTTTTGTCGCGGGGAGGCGTCAGCGACCGACATTGACGGTGCGATACGTCTGCGTCTGTACGCAGGGGTCGTCTCGTGCGGAGCGCGAGCGAAAGGAGGCCACGGATGGCCGACGATGTCACGCCTCAATCCGGTGCGAGCGATGCGCCGAAGACAAACAACGCCGAGGACGCCGCGCTGAAAGCGGCGCAGGATGCGATTTCGCAGCTTGGCGACTTGAACAACTTGATGGCCGACGCGACGGGCTCGGGCGATGAGCCGACGCCCGAGGAAGCGGCGATGCTTGCTGCGATGGCGGGCGGGCCGCCCGTGCAGAACACGCCCATTGGTGGTGGATCGGCGCCCAAGCCGCCGCCGCCCGATGCGAAGCCGCTGGATCTGCCGAGCTTTGAAGGCGAGCTTTCATCGGCGCAGGTGCATGCGCTGGAGTTGCTGAGCAACGTCAACCTCAATGTGAAAATCGAGCTGGGGCGCACGCGGATGCTGGTCGAGGACGTGCTCCGGTTGAGCGAAGGTGCGGTGGTTGAACTCGACAAGCTGGCCGGCGACCCGGTGGATGTGTACGTGAACGAGCGGCATGTGGCACGCGGTGAAGTGCTGGTGCTCAACGACAACTTCTGCGTGCGTATCAACGAGATTCTCTCGCCTTTGCAGCATGTGGCGGAAGAGAACAAGTGATTGACGGAGTGGAGGGCAGGTTGCGGCGATGGGCGTCACATGTATCAGTCGCGATGAAGACGGCGGCGTTGGCCGCGTCGGTCGCGGTGGCGATGTGGACCTCGTCCGCGATTGCACAACCCACTGCGGAACTGCCGGCGTCGCTGCGCGGTCCGGCGACTGTTCAGAAGAGTGGGGTGGTCGAGCGGGAGTCGCTGCCGCTTGGGGCGAGTGAGGCGTCGCGCGCGAGCGACTCCGCGGGGGCGGGCGGTGTTCAGCCGATTGATTCGACCTCGTCGTATGTGCAAACGGTGGTCGCACTCGCGGCGGTGCTGGGATTGATCGCGGTTGTCGCGGCGATTGTGAAGTATGCGAGCAAGCGATCAGGCGGAGTATTTGCGGCACTCACGCCGACGGTGAAGGCACCGCAAGGTGTGCTTGAGGTGCTGGCACGCTATCCCGTCGCATCGGGTACGCAGTTGCTCGTGCTGAAGTTTGATCGTCGCGTGCTGCTTCTGTCGCAGACGAACAACAAAGGGTGGCGAAGCGGCGCGACGATGGCGACGCTGTGCGAATTGAGCGATCCGGCGGATGTCGCTTCGATCTTGATCAAGACGCGCGGCGAAGAACAGGCGTCGCTCGCGGCCAAGTTTCAGAAGATGCTTGCCAGCGAAGATGCGGAGTTTGCTGAGCCGCGCGAGACGAACCCGTACGCGATGCGGGCGCAGACGCGATCGCCCCAGGCTAGCAAGCCTCGGCTCGACATTGTCGCGGGTGATGATGTGCGTTCGTCGGGACAGGAGACTGCGGCTGCGATTCGTCAGCGATTGGCGGCAATGCAGTCCAAGCCTCGCAGGGCTGGGGGGGTTGCATGAAGCGACACATGCTTCAGAACGCTGTGCTGCTCACTGCAATGGTCGCGGGTATGTGCGCTCCTGCGAGTGGGCAGTCGCAGCTTGGACCGCCGCTGCCTGATCCGTCTGCACCAACAACACAGCTCGTGCAGCCAACGCGCGCGAGTGTGGCAGACCTGATGAACGCGGCGCAGACGCAGGACATCAACCCGCTGGCCGTGATTGATAGCGCGGGCCAGGCGTTGCCGCGTTCAGGCGGCAGCACGCAGAGTGGCGGGCTTT
>DATGWV010000103.1:0-25369 GCA_035299305.1 Phycisphaerales bacterium
AGATGGCAGATCATTTGACGCGCCCTCGCGAGCGCTCATTCAGCAGTTGCAGGAGCGGCAGATCGCCGTGTATCCCGTACCACTGGGCAGCGTGAACCCGATTGCAGACGTCGCCGTCTCGCGCGTTGATGCTCCATCAAGTGCATTCGTGGGCGATATCGTGCCTGTGAACATTGATGTTGATGTCGCTGGCGCGGTTCCCGGGCAGACGCCGACGGGACGCGTGCAATTGGTAGATGCAACGGGCCGCGTGCTGGACGAGAAGCCGCTGCCGCCTGCGGACAAGCCGCGTGTGACGCTCAGCAGCAAGGCCGAAGCCGCCGGCGCGACCAATTGGAGCGTGCGCGTCGCGCTCGATCAGGAAGACCTCGCGGACGCGAACAACCAGCAGGCCGTCGCGATTGATCTTGTCGATCGACCCATCCGCGTGTTGTACATCGACGGCTATCCACGCTGGGAGTATCGCTACGTCAAGAATCTCCTGCTGCGCGAACCGAGCGTGCGCAGCACCATGCTGCTGCTGGCGGCGGAGAAACGCTACATCCAGGAAGGCAGCGAGCGCATCGCCGCGCTCCCGCGGACGCAGCAGGAATGGGCGACGTTTGACGTCGTGATCATGGGCGACGTCCGCGCCGCGCTCTTTAGCGAAGAACAACTGAGCAATCTGCGCGCTGTCATCGCCGAGCGAGGCGTCGGCCTGCTGTGGATCGGCGGCGAGAGTTTCACACCTGGATCGTGGGCGTCAACCGCGATGGCGGATTTGGTTCCCTTCTCGTTCGGCAGCGACAGTACCACCGGTGTCTCGCGATTTACTGAGCCCGTGCTCATGAAGCCCGGTGCCGCAGCGAGCGCGTTCGGCGTGTTACAACTTGCCGATACGAGCGCGACGGATCAGACCTGGCCCGACGCGTTGAGCGATGCGAAGCTTGGCTGGCCCAAGCTGCACTGGGCACAGCGCGTGGAGCGCAGCCAACTCAAGCCCGCCAGCGAGATCATCGCGACTGCAACACCCACGCTCAGCGATGCCACCAAGACGTTCCCGCTCGTGATGACGATGCGATACGGCGCGGGCCGCAGCATCTATGTTGCAACCGACGAAACGTGGCGCTATCGCTATGGGCGGGGCGAAGCATTGACCGAACGCTTCTGGATTCCGCTCGTCCGTTTGCTCGCGCGAGGCAGCCTCGGTCGTAGCGGCAAGCCCGCGATGATCGAAGCATCGCCGCAGTCGCCCTTGGTGAATCAGCCCGTGCGCGTCACGCTGCGGCTGCTCGATCAGTCACTCATCGAGCGTCGCGCGGGCGAGATCGAGGCCAGCATCAATCGCGCGGCTGGCGGCTCAGCGGGGCGTGTCACGCTGCGTCCGGAATCGCAATCGCTCGATACGGCGAGTGTCGCGACGTACACCGGACTGTGGGTGCCCAGTGAAGCTGGCGCATTCTCGATTTCGCCCGCTGATCCAGCACTCGCGGGGCTTGACCTCGCGGCCAATGTGACTGTGCTGCTGCCCGAAGATGAACTGCGTCGTCCGCAGACGGATCACGCGGCGCTGGCGGAACTCGCGCAGGCGACAGACGGTCGCATCCTGACCGCAGCCGAACTTGCGAATCTGCCGACGATTCTGCCCAATCGCGAAGTGCGTCTGCTCGGCACGCCCGACGTCGAAACGCTGTGGGACAAGCCGTTCGTGTTGCTGCTCATGCTGCTGCTGCTCGGCGCGGAGTGGATCGGCCGACGCCTTTTGCGGCTGGCCTGATCGTCACGAGTTTGTCGGCGATGCAAGTTTGCACGTCGACGAATCGATCCACCACGCCCGGCGAACGTATGTTGTTTGGGTAATGTCTCGTGCCGACGTGCGTACACACGCGGGCATCGCACAACAACCGCGCGATGCGAGTGAAATAGAGCACATTTGCGTTCGGACAGGCCCCAAACACGTCGATAACACCGTACCTTCTTCCGCGTTCATTACAGCGACTGTCCCGATCAGAATCAAAGCCAACCGCATGTCGCAGGATCCGTCCAACGCGCCCCCCACTACGACCGACGTTTCGGCGTTGGTGGCCGCACTGGCTCGCCTGCGTAGTGCCATTCGCCTGCAACTGGTATTCTCGCGCGTGGGGCTCATCGTCGCCACGGTTTGTGCCGCCGCGCTGGTGCTTGGCCTGCTTGATTACTTCCTGCGGCTGCCTCGCGAGCTCCGCGTGCTGCTGTGGGTGGGCGGTCTCATGACCGTCGCGATGATCTTCTATCGCCGCGTGCTGCCAGCCGTGCGATTCCGCCCCAGCGACACCGACCTCGCGCTGCGACTGGAGAAGAGCGAACTCGGCAAGCAACGCGGCTGGCAAGGTCTCCTTGCGAGCGGCGTGGAACTTGCCAACAGCGGCGCGCCGCACGATCCGCGACTTGCCCAAGCCGCGAGCGAGATCGCGCGCGAGCGTTTTCTCGCCAGCAGCAAAGGTGTGCTGAGCACGCTCGATACGGGCACGCTTCGTCGCTCACTCGGCGCTCTCGTGCTTGCGGGCGGTTTGATCGCCGCGATCAGTTTCGCCAACCCCGCGCTGTTTCGCGTGGGCAGCCTGCGGGTGCTGACACCCTGGACCCAGACGCAGTGGCCCAAGCGCACGGGCGTCGTCGCTGCGGGCACCCCGGCGGCGCATCCGCTGGGCACCGCGCTGCCGCTACGAGCGTTGCTGCTTCGCAGTCCGCGCCCCGTGAACGAGACAAACATCACGCTGAATTACCGAGTCAGCGTTGACGGCAAGACCGGAGCAACGCAACGTGCTCTGCTCACGCCGCAAGGCCGCAAGCTGTCGCACGATCCTGGCCTTGGTGCACAGCTCATTGAGGGCGACTTGTTCGAGCGCCTGCTCGACACGCAAGGACTCGTGCCGACAGGTACGCAGCAGGCAACGCTCGAGTACTGGTTTGAAACCAGCGACGATGCGACAGCGCCGCTGCGAGTGACGCTGGTGGAACCACCCGCGATCGTTGGTACCACGGTCAGCGTCACGCCGCCGGCGTATCTCGCGCAACTTGGCGCGGCCGCGCCGCAGGTGCTTTCGGGCGACGTTGACGCAGGCAACGGACTGGATCAACGTGCGCTGGTTGGGCCGCTGCTCGCGGGCTCGCGCGTGCAGATGCGCATCACCATGTCGAAAGATGTGGTCACGCCTGCGGACGTCACTGCGGACTGGCTGAAGCTTGTTCTGCCGGGCGTGCCACAGGACGCATCAGCATCGATCACGCCGCGTGAATGGACCGTGACATTCAACGCGGATGAGACACTGCGCATCTCACCCAAGCCCGTTGACGTGGTGGGCATCAGCCCGCGCGAGGACGCGACGTATCGGCTCGATGTCATCGCGGATCGCCCGCCTGTCGCGGCTGTCATCGGCCCGGCTCAAGATGAAACTGTGCTGCCGACGGCAGTCATCGAAGCGATTGGCGAAGGCCGCGATGACATCGCGATTGCGAGCGTGACACTCCGCACGCAGCTGGCGAAGGCTGATCCGACAAGCGCTGGTGCGGCTCCCGAGCCCGCTGGCGAACCGCAGACCATCGCGACATCGCAGCCAACTGACGCGGATTCATCGCGCACACTTCAGGCAGCGACGACGCTTGATCTCGCAACGCTTAATCCTGTGCCGGGCGATGAAGTCTGGCTCACGGCCCACGTTCGCGACGCGATCACGGCCTTTGCGAGTGCCGACGCGACGCCCGCCGCGACAGACGGCGTGACATCACCAGTCCGTCGCCTGCGATTCATCTCGCCCAGCGAATTGGTTGAACAACTGCGGCAGGAACTCACAGGCCTGCGTGATGCGACATCTCGGCTGGATGCCGAGCAGAACGCATTGCGTGAAGCCCTGCCGCAGAGCACGGCGAACAACGATGAAGCTCGTGACGCCGCGCGGCAGCAAGCTGGCAAGCAAGGCGGCGTTGAGCAACGGCTCAAACCACTGACGACGGCGTTGTCGAAGCTGCAGGAGCGTGCATCGCGCAATAGACTCGACGACGCCGCGTTCAACCAGTTGTTGCAAGACGCGCGAGATTCCGCTGAGCAAGCTTCGCAAGCCGCGGATGAAGCCCAGACTGCGCTCGACGCTCTGAGCCAGCAGACAGATCAGCAGCAGCGCGAGCAGTCGGCAACCGCCGCGGAGCAATCGCAGAAGCGCGTGAGCGATGAACTCAATCAACTCATGCAAATGCTCAGTGAAGGTCAGGATGATTGGGCCGCGCGCCGGTCCATCGAGCAGTTGCTGACAGAACAACGTCAGTTGCGGGCGCAAACGGCGGCGACAGGCGAACAGAATCAAGGGCAGCGAGCACAAGACCTTTCGCAGAAGCAGCGCGACGATCTTGAACGACTGGCGCGCCGGCAGCGCGAGATGGCGCAGCGGACTGACGCTGCGATCGAGCAGCTTGAGCAGCGTGCGAAGCAGTTGGAAGAGACCAGCCCCGCGCAGTCGCAGGCGATGCAGCAGGCGGCGCAGCGTGCCCGGCAACAGCAAGCCAGCGAGCGTCAGCGTCAGGCCGCTCAGCAGGTGCAACAGAACCAGACTGGTCAGGCTCAGCAGAACCAGCAAGCTGCGGAAGACGCGCTGGAAGAAGTGCTGCAGGCGCTGGATGACACGCAGAAGGCTCGCGACGAGCAGTTGCGGCGGACTCTTGCCGACGTGCTGCAGTCGCTCGACCAACTGATCGCTCGGCAGCAGACCGAGATCGCACGAGCTGGCAAAGCACTGGCTGGCGAGATCGCCCCGAACTTGGACGGAGCGATGGTGCAGTTGCATCAGAACACACTTGCCGTTCTCGCAAAGGTGAAACGCGAAGCGCAGAACGCGGACAAGCTGTTTGAGTTCATCGAGAGTGCAACCGACGCTCAGGCAAGCGCGATCGTGAGCCTGCGGGATGACCCTGCCGACTACGCCGCTGCAGAGCAGACCGAGCGCGTCGCGCTGGCGCGATTGAAGGACGCTCGCGAAGAAGCCGCGAAGCTTGACCAACAGGCCGAGAATCGCGATCAGGATCGCACTCGCCGCGAACTCAAGAAGGCGTACACCGAAGCGCTCGAACTGCAAGCGCAGATCAATGCGGAAACCAAGCCGCTTGTGGGCATCGAGCTTGATCGCCGCACGCGGAGCCAGTTGCGTCAGCTTGGTCAGCGCCAGCAGGAACTGCGTCAGCGTCTTGCCGAGATTCGCTCGCAGACGGAAGAGCTCGGTGACGCGAAGGTCTTTGACTTCGCGCACAAGCGTCTTGACGAAGCGATGGCCAATGCATCTGCAGCGATGACGGAAGGGCGCAACTCACGAGCCGTGCTGCGAGATCAACTCGCCGCGCAGTCAGTCTTGCAGAGCATGGTCGAAGCGCTCAAGCAGGCGGAATCGCAGCAAGACGGTCTCTCCGAAGGCCAGCAGGGTGGCAGCGGCTCGGGCAGTGGCAGCGGACAGCCTCAGCCGGCGGTGCCGCCTGCCGCAGAGTTGCTGCTGCTTCGCGGCATGCAAGCCGAGACGCTTGCACGCACCAAGGCGCTGAGCGAAGACGCCGCACAGGGCGAGCCAGGCGAACTTGACGCAGTGTCGAAGTTGCAGCAGGACATTGTCGAACAGAGCGAAGAACTCATCAAGCGGCTGCAGGGCGGCGTGGAGCCTGAAGGTGTGCCGCAGCCACCAGCGGTTGACGAGCAACAAGCTCCGCAGGATGACGAGAACGAGAAGAAAGAGAATGGAGGCGGCACATGAGTTCACGCCGCATGCAAACGAATCTCGCGGTCACCGCGCTTCTCGCAGCAAGCGCGTGCGCCGCCCTGCCCACAACGGCAGTCGCACAGACCGAGCCACAGCCCGCCGCCACGCCCAGCAACACGCCACCCGCGCGTGAACAAACGCTGGACGAGCTTCTCGGCTTGAGCAAGCCCGCTGACAAAGGTCCGGATGCAGCGCCCGCGGACACCGCAGACCCCACGCAGACGCAGCTTGATCGCGATTTGAAAGTCGCGCCCATCAACGATCAGTTTCTGTCCGCTGTCGGACTTATGCGCGAGAGTGCTGACCGCTTGGGCAAAGCGAAGGACCCGGGTCTGCAGACCCAGCGCGTGCAGGACGAGATTCTGAAGAAGCTCGACAAGCTGATTGAGGACGCGAAGCAGCAAAGCCAGCAGAAGCAGAAACAACAGCAGCAGCAACAGCAGCAAGATCAACAACAGCAACAGCAGAACCAGCAGCAAAGCAGTCAGTCGCAGCAACAGCAGCAGCAACAACCCAGCGGCAACGCGCAGGGTGGCAACACGCCGCGGCGCGATGGTCAGCCCCGCCAGCAGAACGCGGGCAACATGGCCGAGTGGGGCAATCTGCCCGCTCGCGTGCGCGACGCGTTGATGCAAGGCAGCAGCGATAACTTCAGCGCGACCTATGAGCGTCTGACCGAGGAATACTACAAACGGCTCGCGCAGCAAACGGCCACGCCCGCGCCAGCGACGAATCCGACGCCCGGAGGTCCGCAATGACTCCGACCGTGATCGCGCTCGCCGCGATGTTGCAGCATGATCCGTCGCTCGCAGGCAACTCGTCGCTTTTTGCGGGTCTCAAGACCGCGAGCGTTGTCGTGAACGGCGCGATGGTGGTTCAGCCTGACAAAGCCATCGCGGAAGAAGCCCTAGGCAACGTGCGCAGCGCGCAGAACAATCCGCTTGCGAACGAAATGACGCCGCAGCTAGATAGAGCCGTGACGCGCGGCCTTGCGAATCTCGCGGCGAAGCAGAATCCCGATGGCAGTTGGGGCGATGTGCAGTTTGGCCGTTCTGCCGCCGTCACCGCGCTCGCCTGCCTTGCGCTGATGGCCGACGGCAACACGCCCGGACGCGGCGTGTACGGCGAGCAGGTAGCCAAGGGTCTTGAGTACATCCTGCGAAGCACGACCGAAAGCGGCCTCATTGCGACCGACAGCGCGAACAGCCCGATGTATGGCCACGGCTTCGCCACGCTGTTTCTGGGCGAGGTGTACGGCATGACGCAAGGCGGGGGCGACACCGATCTCGCCGATCGCACGCATCGCGCGCTCGTCAAAGCTGTACGACTGATTGAAACAAGCCAGAATCGCGAAGGCGGCTGGCGTTACAACCCGGTGCCGTTCGACGCTGACACGAGTGTCACAATCTGTCAGATCATGGCTCTGCGCAGCGCTCGCAACGCCGGGCTTGAGGTGAGCAAAGACGTCGTTGATAAAGCTGTCGAGTACGTGCGCAGCTGCCAGAATCCTGATGGCGGGTTTCGCTATCAGTTCAGCATGGGTCCCAGCGCTTGGCCCCGTAGCGCGGCTGGCATCGCGAGCCTGCAATATGCGGGCGTGTACGAAGATCGCGCCATTGACGCGGGTGTCGGCTATATCGTCGGCGTCGCGATGCCAGGCGCGGGCATGGGCGAGAGTCAGATTCACTACTTCTACGGCCATTACTACGCGGTGCAGGCGATGTTCCTGCAGGGTGGCCGTGCGTGGGAACGCTGGTGGCCGGCGATTCGCACCGAGCTTATCAGTCGCCAGCGAGCCGATGGCAGTTGGTCCGATGACAGCGCGGGCGACGATTACGGGACGGCGATGGCGCTGATTGTGCTGCAAATGCCCAAGCGATATCTGCCGATCTTTCAGAAGTGACGATGATGTGATTCAGTGATTGTGCGACGCGGAGCCTGCATGCGACATTCGTTCTTCTCATCGCTCGCGCTCATGCTTGTTGCTGCCTCGGGCGCTTGCGCTGTGCCCGTCGCCGACGAGCCAGTTCGCGCAGGCTCCGAGTACGAGCTGCTTCGCGCCGATCTCACACGCACACGTATCACGCTGCGATCACTGAACGCGACGGAGCTCGTCGCTCGCGACAGCAAAGGCAGCGCGGTGCGGCTGCCATTGACCGACGTCCTTGCTTTGTTGCCCATCGATCAATCGATGGGCGTCAGTGTCGAACAACTCGGCACCGTTCGCACGACGCGTGATCGTTCCGAACAAGGCTGGATTGTGTTGCGTGACGGCCAGACGCTGCCAGGCGTGATCGATGACAGCATGGTCGCCACGAACACCGACGCTTTGCCTTGGCGAACCACGCGATTCGGCAGTCTCGCGTTCTCGCTTGAGGACGTGTCACTCGTGCGTTTCGTTGACGCTTCGCAAGCTTCGCAATTGCGCAATCAGCGTGACGACACGGTACTGCTGACCAACGCAGACCGGCTCACGGGCTTTGTCTCGCTCACGACCAACTCCACGCTCAGCGTTGAAACCGGCCCTGGCAAGCAAGTTTCCACTCCGCTCGCTCGCGTCGCGGCGATTGCATTCGCTAACCCCTCACAAGATCGCGAAGGTTCATGGCTGTGGCTGGCCGACGGCACGGCCGTGCGGGTGTCGAGCTTGTCAGTGAGCGATTCGCGTGAAATATCACTGACGCTCGCGTCCGCCGCTCGCGACACCAGTTACACCGTGTCCGCGGAGCAGATGCTCGCGTTGACACCCGCGCACGAACGCGTCACTGGACTTGCGGCGCTGGGCACGCCCACATTCACGGCCTCGTCGTCGCGGCGCTGGACATCTGCACCGATCATCGGCTCAGCAGACCAATCACCGCTCGGCGCAGCCCAGATCGAGCTGCCCGGCCCCATGAGTGCAACGTGGCAACTTCCCGCAGGCACTTCCCGCTTCGCGAGTGATGTGGAGCTGCCCGAAAGCTGCCGCGTTTGGGGAGATTGCAGCGTGGTGCTGGCCGTCGACGGCAAGGAACTTTCACGCGTCCGCCTGACCTCTCAACAGCCCGTCGCTTCACTTACCGCCGCGATTCCAGCAAACGCGCAGACGCTGACGCTCACCCTCGACGCGGGCGAGCGCGGCAGCGTTGAAGACCGCGTGGTGCTCTCGCGAGCAATGCTGCTCACCAAGTAATCATCAACCGCGACAACTTGCAAGACTGTTCGAATCAAGAACAATCGCTTGGCTGTTCGTCTACTTGAAGCCCTATCGCCGCTTGCGATAGAACTTCGACAACAACTCGCGCGGCGCGAAGCCGCCGCGATGCCAGTCCAGCGCCAGCTTGTCGCGCGCATACGGCCGGCCGCACTCGGGGCAACTGCCAAACGAATCGCACCCGTGCAAGTCATAGCCGCACTTGGGACACACCAGAAAGTCCATCTCGCGCACGTACGCGCGGATACGTCGGTAGTACAGCCGCAACGCGATCCACAGGCCCAGCGGCAGCATCCATCCAAACACCACGGCCGCCAGCACGGGCTCCGGCGCCGGACTCATCTGTACGCACAATGCCGCCACCGCGATCCATAACGCACATGCTGCGAGAGTCGCGAGACGGAAGAGCCGGATGACGCTTCGCGGAAACATGACAACGCCGCGCAGTGTACCACAACGCGGCGTATCGATGCAACTGCTTGTGCTGCACTGCGAATCGAAGATCAACCAAGTGCCGCGGCAAACTCACTCGCGTGAGCCTTGACCTGTTCGCGCAGTTCGTTGACCTTGTCGCTGCTGAGCTTCAGGAAGTCCAGCACATCCGCTTCGATGTGTGTGCTGACCAGATCGCCGCGGAAACCAAGCCCGCTATCAGCGGCAAGGCGATCAGCGACGTACACCAGCGCAGGCAGCGTGCGGCTATCTGCGGCCGCTTCAAGCGGACGATGGTGGAAGCCCGTGACGAATGCGAAGCTCTTGGGGAACTTCCAGCGTTCGCACAGACCAGCTCCGAAATCCTGGTGATCGGCACCAAAGACCGTGCGCTCAGCGAGGATCATGTCCGCACCGGGCACGCCCTTGCCGTCACACGCCGTTTGACGCAGCACTTCCTGCAACTTCGTGCGGTCGTACTGCATTTCAACCATGAGGCCGATGTCGTGGATGAGGCCGCCCAGGAACGCTTCGTCCTGCAGACCAAGCTTGAGCGAGCCTGCGATCATCTTCGCGGTCGCAGCAGTGATGTTGCAGTGCGCCCACAGTTCGCGACCGCTGAAGCTAGGACCGATGTCACCGCCGCGGAAGAGCTTTGCCATGCTCGCGGCGATGGCGATGTTCTTCACAGCATTCAGCCCGAGCATGACGATGGCGCGATTGATGCTACCGACCTGGCCGGGCAGGCCGTAGAAAGACGAGTTGACGACTTTGAGAATGCGCGAGCAGAGCGCGGGATCGGTGCTGATGACCTTGTGCAGATCCTGCGCCGTGCTTTTGGGGCTCTCGACGAGTTCGACGACCTTGACGGTCACTTCGGGCAGCGTCGCGATATGGCTGATCTCGCGAATGGCGTTGGAAACAACTTGTTCGCGCTCGTGCGTAATGACACTCATCACTGTGCTCCCGTCGATAGCTTCGAATCTGCAATACCGGTGCTACCCATGCAAGATCGGATAAAAAGTTCACCCACTTCATCGGGACCGACGTTTCCTTAGGCGGATAACGCGATGCGGACGCGCAACAACAACCGCTTCACCCGCAATTGGTGAAGTCCGCACCGTGCAGTTACGCGACCGTGTTCAGTAGGTGTTCTGCTTGCGCAACATCATCGCATCATGCGGATTGACCGTTACCAGCAACTGCGCCACGCGCTTACCCGTGTCGCCATCGCCATAAGGATGCTGATAACTACCCGCGACAACCGCCCT
Source organism: Phycisphaerales bacterium (assembly GCA_035299305.1). GTDB lineage: Bacteria > Planctomycetota > Phycisphaerae > Phycisphaerales > UBA1924 > BJHL01. The sequence continues at coordinate 10,650 of DATGWV010000103.1, forward strand.
CGCCTCGCGCATCGCGCGCTCAATCGTCTCGCTCGTCACATGATCGATATGCACGACGTTTGCGCACCGCTCTCTGCCGCGCTGACGTGGGCCGATATCAACGACAGGCAATCCAATCGCCGCCGCCTCGATCAATCCTGCGCTGCTGTTTCCTACCAGCACGCCGCGCATCGGTTGCAAGCTGGCCAATCGCTTGAGGAGGGCAATCCACTGAGTTCGCTCGATGTTCGCACGCGACGCGACACCAGCCGACTTGATCGCTCGCATGATGCCGGCTCTTCCGGCATCAAGATTCGGCTCCATTACGAGCACACGTTCACCACTCATCGCTCGCAGCGCATCGAGTGTCGCCGCTGCACTCGCCTCCTCCACTTCATCCGGCTGCCCCACCGGATGCAGCAGCATGATCGCCGTTGGTGAGCCAAGCTCCGCGTACAACGCATCATCAATCGGCGTGATGCCTGCAAGTTCATCCATCGCAGGCGACCCAACGACATGCACGCGAGATTGATCCTCGCCCATGCGCACGATGCGCTCGCGCGACTGCGCTGTCGCGGGCAGATGCAGATGTGCCAGTTTCGTGATCGCATGCCGCATCGCCTCATCAGCGACACCTTCCGCGCGGTCGCCCCCGTGTATGTGCGCCAGCGCAAAGCCACCCACACTCGCCGCACTTGCCGCTGCAAACGCCTCGATGCGATCTCCCAGCACGACCACCCAGTCAGGCCGCAGTTTCGCAAAAATGCGACCACAACGCGCGATACCGCGTGCGAGTGACTCCACATCCTCAAGCCGTCCCGTGCGTCCCGCAATTTGCATGGGCACGATGTCCGCGACTGCGAAACTCCGCTTGACATCATGAAACGTCAACGCAGGCGACACAAGATGACTTCCCGCCGCGATGACCATGAGCGACAACTCGCGCCGCTGTGCGATGGCGTGCATCACTGGTCGTAGCAATCCAAACTCCGCGCGCGTCCCCGTGACGACCGCCACGCGACGCGTGCCAGGCGGGATATTGAGCTCATCCTGCTCGGCCTGCGGCCGAATCGCCGCGTCGTCATCCCAACCATCACCGATCATGCCCGCTTCTCCGTTCCGTTCAAGTTTGCCATTCGTCGCACGCTCGCGTGACTCTTGCTCACGCCAAGACCGCCATTCCTCGCGATCGAATCGCACGCCGTGCTACGCAACATCGTCACTCTGCAGAGGCATGTCCGCCTCCACCGCACGCGTCAATCGCTGCCCGACAAGGTGCTCAAGCTCATACGCCGGCAATCCCGTGCCGGGCCGCTTCACTGTCAGATCTTCTCGCCGCAACACATGCCCCGCAGGCAGGCTTCGCACGCTCACCACACTCTGCCGACTCACACGTCGCACATCCTGCTCGATGTCCAGCACTCGTTTGGTCTTGGGCATTCGCGCCAGCGCCTCACGCATCGACTCAACCATCTCATGACCCCCTGTGTCATCACCCGCATGCGGCGTGACGATTCCGCCCCCACCTCCATCAGCAAGCGGAAAGCAATGCTGCATCGCGCGATGCGCGAGTACGCGGTAGTCGTGAAACTGTTCGGGCGTCAAACTCGCCGCATGATCCGGTCCCGCGGCGCGCCGGTCATATGTCACATGCTTCTCCAGCACGCACGCGCCACCAACGACCGCCATCGCACCCGTCTCAATCGCCTGCGTGTGGTCGCTGTATCCAACCGGCCCATCAAAAATGTCCTGCAGCGCCGCGATGCCGCCGAGCTCCGCAAGTTCCATCGCCGTCGGATAGCTGCTCACGCATTGCAACACGCCGAGTCGGCCGCGACACGACTTCAACCACGATAACGCACGCCCCACTTCCTGCAGCGTACTCGCTCCCGTGCTCACGATGATCGGCTTGCCCGTCTTCGCAAGCTCATCAAGCAACGGCTTGTTCACGATGTCCGGACTCGCAGTCTTGTACGCATCCCAAGGCAACTGCTCGGCCTGCTCCACCAATTCAACGCTGAACACAGTCACAATCGCATGCAGCCGCAGCGAATGCGCGAGCTGTACAACAGGCCCCATCTGCTCCACCGACAACTGCAATCGCTGCAGCATCGCAATGGGATCGCTCTCGCCGGCATGCTTCTGATACGCCGCGAGCACGCTCGCACGACTCATGAGCATCCGAGCGTCAAATAGCTGCAGTTTGATCGCATTTGCACCCGCATGCGCGCACGCGCGCGTCAGTTCCATCGCACGCTCCACGTCGCCGTCGTGATTCACACCGAGTTCCGCGATGATGTACGGCGGCTGCTGACTTCCGATTGGTCGAGATGCGATGTGCATGCTGTGCCTTGCGCGACTCGTGCCCGCGCCTGTCCCTTCTATGCGTGCTGCGCGCCCATCCCATGCCGCTCCCGAAGCATCGCATCCGCGACGAGCAGATCATACTTCGCGTCGATATCCACCACGCTGCCCTCGGAGTTGATCACACCGCGTCGATCAACCCCAAAGAACTGATGCGGCCCCACCGTCGCGTTCGGAATCTCACAGAACAGTGCGCGTTGCGTGAGCGCGATGATCGCACCATCGGGAATGTACGCGGGTGGCAAGTCCTGTCGCCGAAAAACGCCATGATTGAGCACGGAACCTTCCCACGCCGATACCTGCCCGCTCGCATCGAGGCGCGCCGTCCACCACGGATGATGCTTGCCCACCGGCTGATAGCTCTGCACGCTGTCACAACCTGAGCTCACAAGCAACTCAATCGCGCGATCAATGAGCCCTTGCGGTCGCACAGGAACATTCGCATACAGAATCACGATCGGCTGCGGTTGAGCGATCTTTCCCGCGAGCCTCAACTGCTCGCACGCATGCCGGGCAGCATCATCAATCCGCGCTGTATCCGTCGCCAACGCTGCTGGCCGCTGCACAACATCACACCGCATCTCGCGTGCAATCGTCAGTGCTCGTTCATCGTCACTGCTCACTGCGATGTGCCCAACCCGTTGGGCGGCCAACGCGCATTCCAACGTCCACGCGATACACGGCTTGCCCGCAATCATCGCGACGTTCTTTCCAGGCACGCCCTTGCTGCCGCCGCGCGCCAGCACAATCACGACTGCATCGCGCGTACTCATATCGCTTGCTCCAGCACCGTGGACAACACCGCTCCACTCGGCAGCGCGGGCCGTACCGCGGCCGTAGCACGAATCGTGTCATGCGACACCGTCAGCACAGTCTTCGCCCACGTCATCCTCTGTCGCACACGGTCTGGCACAGGCAGTGGCTCAACGCGATCTGCACGCGTCGTCGCATCAATCACGCAGGCACCCGCCGTCAGCAACCAGCGGTCCATAAAGCTCTCAAGATCATCAAGCGTCGCATCACGCTTCTGCATCCGCGGCACAAGCCACGTCGTCGGCACATTCACGATTCGCTTCGCACGCTCGTCGAGAAACGCCTGCATCGCATCCCACGTTTGCTCACGCGAAACGCCTGCTCCCGCATCACGCCAAGCCGCATCCGAATCCCCTGGCAAATCAACGCTGATCGCATCCACACCCATGTCCAACGCATCCAGCAGTGGCGTTCCTTCGCTCAGTGCATTGCTGCCCAAACGCAGATGCACAGCGGCCACGCCAATAGCTCTCGCTGCATCCGCAAGCAGTACCGAGGGCCCCTCACCCTTCGCATCGCGGATCGTCACTGCCAACGCTGGCTGCTGCTGCATGCGCTTGCGAATCTCACGAGTGATCGCCGCGACATCTGCACTCGTCATCGCAGTGACATCAATCTCCACGCACTCAGCAACGAGTTCGCCGTTCTCCGCAAATTGCCGCTGCACATCATCCAACTGAGCGGCAAGTTCCTCGGGCGATGCCCATCGCTGCTCCTCAGACAACTGTCGCCACACGCGGCAAAAATTCGCATCATCCCACACACATCGCAGAACAACATCGCGCACGCTCGCATGAACCTTCACACACGGATCCTTCGCGATCGGATCGTTCTTGGGTGCATGCGGGTGATAGCCGACAATCGCACCAATCGTCGCCCAAGGCCCCTTTGCCACCGCGAGCTCGTCAACGATCGCGCAATCAACCACGCACCCGCACAGCCCCGCCGCCGCTTGCGAGAACGTCAATCGATTCTGCGCCGGGTCCGATCGATACCGCGCGATCGCCGCGTCCATCAGTGAAGGATGCAGGGCTACCCAGTCCGCTCCTACCAATGCCACCGCATCAATCTCACGCTCACGCATCACCCGCGCCAGCGTCGTCGGCTCAAACAACTCGTCAAACACCGTGAGCCCATTCACGCCGCCTCGCCAACTGTGCCGCTGCCACAGACGGGCCGCCTTCACCCCGCGCAGTCGCTCATGCACTCGCGATGCCGCAACCTCCACAATTTCCGTTGGCTTCATCAGCCGATGCTCGCGCAGCAAGGCCGCCACCTGCGCCGCATCAGCAGTCAGCAACACAATCCGCTCAATCTCCGCACACGCTTCCAGCCGCGTCAACGTAGCCGAAAGAACCGACTCGCTTCCAACGCGTTCGCGCAGATCACGCTTCGTGAGCAAACTCCCCCGCTCACAATCCACCCACACCATCGCCGCGACATGTCGAAGCGGCGCGGCGTCATCCAGACTGCTCACGCGCGATCCCGTCCGCGCCGCGAGCGGAGCTCCATCTGCGATGTGCTCCGCGTCCGCCAATAGCTCATCCATTCGCACAGCACCCGTGCGGATGATCTCCACATTGATCAAATCTCGCTCGATACGTTGCCGATTCTCGTCCCACAAGCTCTCGTGCGACGACAGTGCAATCTCCCGATCCGCCTTGAACCGCTTGAGCTGCCCATTCTGCGACAGGCGCTGCACCAGCCAGTGTGCATCAAGCTGCTGAATCCTCGCGGCTGCAGCATGCACACGCTCGACCAGTTCATTCATTTTGCGTTCATCGCGCGTCACATCGCGCATCGCCTTCAAGCAGGTCATCGTCTCGTCACACACACGCTGCAATGTCGTGCACTCGTCACGAAGCGTGCGAAGTCGCTTCGTCAACGCTCTATCGAATCCAAGATCATTCTTCCGCACCGGCGGGAGCGCGATCGGCTCGCCCTGTGCATGCGTTCGCAGAAACTCCGCCAGAGCCATCACCGTCGTGTGCTGCTTGCGAACGCCACCCTCCGTCGCATCGATGACGGTGAGCTGCCGCTGCGAATCTCGCAGAAAATCCCGCTCAAACTGCAGCAGATACGTATGCATCTGCTCATCGCTGAAGATCGTCCGCCCGTCTGCTCCCTCCAGTTTGCGCAGCCAACCACGCATGCGCATGATGCGTTCAAACTCCATCGTCTCCAGCGTGCGAAACTCACCCAGCTCATTCGCCCACACTTGATGGATCGCCGCGCCAGGCGAGTAATACTGATGATCCGTGAATCCCAAGTCCTGCCCGATCAACGCAACGGGCTCACACCCGATGTATCGCGCGAGGTAATAGCACAGATGCGCCACCGTCGCACCATTAGGCAGCTCATCATGCAGTTGTGTCAACGTCGTGCCCAACATTTTGTTCAGCACGTCGTCGCCTACGCAGCGAATCGCCCCGGGAAACGCCCGCAAGATCGCCGGACTCGCTTTCGGCTCCACAACCAGCGTCACGCCTTCAACATCTTCCGCCGTCAATCCCTCATAAAAGCGCGTGCTGATCTCGTGATAGTCCAGCGCACACACAAAGTCCGGCTTGATGCCCATCGCCAGCAGTTGCTTCAGCACAGTCTGTACCGCGACAACCACCACGCGTGCTCGCACGCTCGCATCTTTGAGCAGATGCACGTTTTTTCGCAGGCTTGGACCCGCAGCCACCACAACCGCTGCGCGTCCTTTCGCCGCATCTCGCAAATCGTTGATGCCCGGGCACGTCGCATACGCGCGCACATTGCCCATGTAATTCATCATCGTCTGCTCAACCTGCACCAGTGTCGTCACGACATTCGTGCGCGCCGCCTGCACCACCGTCAGCAGCGTCTTCGCAAACGTCTCGCTCGCGCTTCCCAGCCGCGAACGACTCGGCGGATGATCAACAATCGCCACGCCCGCCGCGACCAGGCCCTCCAGCCCATGCAGCGCATCGCTCATCGCGCCCGTGTCGTCCGCGCTTGTCACGATGACAACATTGAACCGCGAGAACATCGCAGTAAAGTCAACGCGCTCCAAGACCGCTCGCAGCAGCGCGACATCCGGCTCAAAGCACACCACCACGCCGCTTCGCCCCATCCGCTCGCTCAGCAGCTCGATGTGCGTCCCCACCCCAAACCCGCGCACTGCAACCAGCGCCGATTCCTTCAGATTCACCGTGTCCGCCAGTCGCGTCGCCTCCAGCCGCGGCCCGCGCGCACTCGCCAACTGCCGCTCCACCCCGTTCACCACCAGCGTCCCAGTCACCGAGCCATCCGTAGCCACCACAATCCGCGCATGCTCACTCGCCGGCGTCTCCGCGATCACCTTCGCTGCCAGCGAACTGCGCATCTGCATCAGTCGCAGATTGCGCTCCAGCGTCACCATCGACGCCTCGACAACCTCGCCCGCAACGAGCCCTCCCGCGACAGATTCTCTCGGTTCCATCGTCATGTCGCTATGCGCTCCTGGGGCACCACTGCACGTGCAAAATATCGGTCTTCCGCCGTGAAAATCGCCAACAATCGCGTCTCGCGGACCCACAATCACCCGTCTCTCATCAGGCGCCTTGCCCACATCCTTCGATCCAGCGCTCGCCGTCTGGCGTACAACTCACAACAGCCTCGGAGTTCCCGTGCCGCCCACCATGCCGCTCATCCTCGCGCAAGCCAATCCAGTCAACCCGGTGTTCGACATTCCATCACCCCCACCGCTGCCCGAGCCGCCGCCGCTCGAGTACTACCTCTTCGAACAGCCGTGGATGCCCGTGGCCGCTCTCATCCTCGTCGGCCTCATTCTCTTCTACTCGCTGCGCAACGCCAATCGCACCAAACACGCCGCTCTCTCCGCCGGCATCTGTCTGCTGCTCGCAGGCACCCTTTTCCTCCTCGCAACCTTCGTGCACACCCCGCGTGAGCGCGCTCGCGACGCCACCCAGCGTCTCATCGACGCCGTCGCAGCCGCCGATGGCGCGACCCTCCGCCGCGAGCTCGCGCCCGAGGCCCGCGTCGTTCATCCACGCGCCCGTGGCGGCGTGAGCGCCGAAGAAACCGCGTCCTTTGTGGAACGCAACTTCGCGCAATCCGCTCAGTTTCAAGTCAAGTCACACGCGGTTGAGCAGTTCCAGGCGGCACGCCTCAGTCATGACCGCGTGCAAGTGCAGGTGAAAGTGCGCGTCCTCCCCGCCGCAGCCAACTTCCCCGTCCGCGCCTGGCTTCGCCTCGACTACCGCATCGAACAAGACAAATCGCTTCGATGCATAGGCATCGAAGCGATCACCGTCCAATTCGCGAACTGACAGCGCGAGTCACACGCTCACTTCACGAATCGCATCAGCATCTCGCCACCCTTCGTCAGCAGCAAATTGCCATCCTGCATCTTCGCCCCATCCGCACTCGTCAGCGCGGCGAGGAACTTGTTCTCCAGTTCGTTCGCAATCGGCGGCCCCGCCATCTTCGTCGACGCCGCGTTGGGCAAACTGAACTTGCCCTCTGCAAGTTGCGCCAAATCCGTCTTGCCCATGAAGCGATTCACGCCAGCGAACCCGCTCACGCCGCCGTCCTGTGCGAAGTTGATACTGGGCATCCGCAAGTTGTTCTTTGCGATCTGCGACAGATCAAATCCCTGCAGCGCATCCAGCTTCCACTCGCCCAGAATCTGCTGAGGCAGGCTCGCAAGACTCCGCGCACCGCTCAAGTTATCAAGTCCGTGCATGGTCGAACACCCTCCGCTCATCGCGCCGCACACCGCCGCCATCACCGCTACGCACATCACTCGCTTGCGCATCATCATCTCCGCTTCTGCCGCGTCACTGCGACTGCTGCAGCCACATGCCGCACGCCAATCATCGCCCATGCGACGCGTGACTATAGAGAACGCCCCCATCTCGCTCCGAGCAAGTCACACCATTGCCCACGCAACAAGCACACATCCAAGCACCACCAGCACCGCCGGTGCTTTCGTGAACTGCAGCACCGCAAACGCCACCGCAACCAGCACGCCGTCGCGCCAATCTCGCACAGCCGCGGGCAGCAACGTTCCCACCAGCGCGGCGAGCAGCACCCCCACCACCGCGGCACTTGCACCCGCCAACATGCGCCGCGCTGCATCACTCGCGCCCAGCGTCCGCCAGAACGGCCACGCCCCCGCCACGAGCAACCACGCCGGCACAAAAATCATCACCACACTCACCACGCCAACCAGCCACGCCGGCGCCATCGCGACCCACCCCTCGATCGCGCTCGAAGTGCCTAAATATGCCGCAAAACTAAACAGCGGCCCCGGCACCAGTTGCGCCGCGCCATACCCCGTAAAGAACGCGTCCTCGCTTACCAGCCCGCTCGTCACCACCTGCTCATGCAGCAGCGGCAGCACCACATGCCCACCACCAAAGACCAGCGACCCCGACTGATACAACCCTGCGGCCAGCCGCACCGCCGGCTCACCACTCACATGCGCGGCGATCGGCAACGTAACGAGCAACATCACAAACACAGCCAGACACATCACGCCTGCACGCCGCGAGAGACCTTCCCCGTGCACGTTCGCCGCGCCCCGCACATCGCGCAACAGCGCCAGCCCCATGATCATCGCGATACCAATCACCACCACCTGCATCCACGCGATGGGCACCAGCAGCAGCACAGCGCACGCACAAACAGCAATCACCGCCCGTCGCACGTCAGGCGTCAGCGTCCTCGCCATTGCGACAATCGCATGCATTACCACCGCCGCCGCCGCGATGTGCAACCCGCGCACCGCCGCTTGCGCCCATGCATCGCCCATCACGCTCGCAAGTCTGTTCGCGCCGTACGCCGCCCCGATCATTAGCATGGCGCTCGGCAGTAAAAAGCACACCGAAGCCGCGATCGCGCCAACGACACCACCCCGCAACATTCCAATCGCAAACGCCACCTGGCTGCTCGCCGGTCCGGGCAGAAACTGACACATCGCCACGATGTCCGCATACGCCGCTTCGTCCAACCACTTGCGATCCACCACAAATTCTCGGCGGAAATAGCCCAGATGCGCAACAGGTCCGCCAAAGCTCGTGAGCCCCAGTCGCAAGAACACCAGCGCAATGCCGCTCACGTCATGCACGTAGCATTGTTGCGCAGTCACGCACCAAGGGGCTCACATGCTTCACATCTTCGACGCGTTCTCATCATCCGATGAAGCCCAGGCCCGCAATCGCGCCCGCTTCTATCTGTTTGTCTGCATCATCGGCTTGGTCTTTCTCGTCCTCACCATTCGCGAGTTCAAGTACCTCATCTTCAGCACCCGCGCCGACGTCAAAGTCGTTCAAGTCACTGACGGCAAACGCTCCAGCAAAGTCGTGACCGATCTCCTCATCGCCGGCACGCCCGCAACATACGACACAAGCATCGACGCCGCGCCCGCCGTTGGCACCATCGTCAACCTCGAGTACATCGCCGATGCGCCCGACTCGGCCCGCGACTTTGATCGCAAACGACTGTTGCTCTTTGTGCCCTTCCTCGCCGCTGCAGGCTACCTCACCTTTGCGACCGTCAGCTTCTGGCGCGACTTCCAGAAATTCCAAGCCCGCAAACGCGCCAGCGACGACTGACGTCGCCACTCTCAGCACATCACCACTTCATCCTGCAAACAGCTTGTGATAACCGGCCCCTTCGCCGCGTCGGTGTACACGTTGATCTCCAGCCGCACGCCGAACTCCGGCATGTAAATACCCGGCTCAATCGTGTAACCGAGTCCCGGCAGCACCTCGCGCGTGTCGTGCGTCTCCAGGTTGTCCAGGTTCACGCCCAAACCGTGCACGCGCGGCCCGGGTGACAGACTGTGCCCCGTGCGATGCTTCACAAATCGCTCATACCCCGCGTGCACAATCACATTCCGGCTCGCGTCATCAAGCTCCCACCCTTGCACGCTCTGCTTCGCGTTCCACCGCTGCTTGGCGAGATTCACCGCCGCGTCGCGCGACGCACGCACCGTCTCAAACACCTCGCGATGCTTGGTCGGCACCTTGTCGCCGCTCCCCTTGATGCAATATCCCACCCACGTGATGTCGCTGTAGATGTTCTCAAACCCCGGATACCGCGACCACAGATCAATCAGCACCCAGTCGCCCGGCACAATCACGCTCGGATTCGTCGCCGACACTTCAAAGTGCGGGTCGCCCGCATGCCCGTTCGTCGCGACGATGGGCGGCTCGCCCACTTCCAGCCCGCTGCTGCGGAAGTTCTCCACAATCCGCTGCTGCACCATGTACTCCGTGATGCGCTCGCCCTTCTTCAGGCTCGCGCGAATGTAGTCAAACGCGTCATCCTTGATCCTCGCCACTTCGCGACTCGCCTTCATGTGCGTTTCGAGCGCCGCCGGGCTCCACGTCGCCACGCACATCTGCAGCACATCCGCACTCGACACCACTTCCACGCCCATTGCCCGCACCAGTTCCACGATGCCCGCATCGACGATGCTCACCACCGGCAGCGTGCACCCCGGCGCGTACTCCATCGCCACGCGCTTGCACGCCCCCACTTTGCTCGCCAGCCACGCATGCAGATCGCGCCAGCCCAGGTAGTGCTCTTTGCTCACGCCTTCCAAGTGCTCAAACTGGTTGCTGTCAAGCCCCTGACACAGCAGCACCGGCTGCCCATGTGCCGGAATCAGCAGGGCCGCTCGCCGCGTCGTCACACGCTTGCCGGGCAGCAGCAGCCCGAACACCGAGTTGCTCCCGCGAAAGTCATACACCAGCCAGGCATCGATCTTGTGCTGGCGAAGCAGCGACTGCACATGATTCCAGTTCATGCCCGCAGGGTACCCCGCTCTCAACAGCGCCGGGCGTCACGCCGAATACGCCAACCTGCAGCCCTCTCGCCGCAACAACTTCACACGATCGTTCAACCCCTCTTCGTCCCGCTGCCAAAAACAACAAGCCCGCGACCTGCGTCACGGGCTTGCTCATTACACATCTCTTCGCGACCATGTCGCGAGCGTCAGCTTACTTGCTGCCGCAGCTGCTCTTGCCACCGCAGCTCTTTTCGCCGCTGACCGCGCCCATGGCGCCCTTGTCACCGCCGCAGCTCTTCTTCTCAGCGCCGACAGCGCCCATCGCGCCCTTGTCGCCGCAGGTCTTGCCGCTGCCGCAGCTCTTCTCGCCGCTCACGGCGCCCATGTTGGCCTTGTCACCCTTACAGCTGCCACAGCACTTGCCTTCTTTGCTGCTGCACGCGCCGCTGGTGGCGCCCATGTTGGCATCGCTGCCCTTGTTGTTGGCGCAGCCAGCGAAGGCGAACGCGGCGACAGCGACCAGACCGGCGATAGCGAACTTACGCATGAGTGAAACTCCTCAGTCGTCTCGAAAGACAGGTAGACCCAATGGCTGCGCCACCGACACCGATCGCGCGTCTGCCACGTTGTGTAATCGTATACGTTGGTTGCCGCTCACTGGTTTTCGTTCTGCCCCAAACAAAAGAAAAAGCGACCTTTGGGTCGCTTTATTGGAGAAACACATCTGTTTTCCGGCAATGTTGACCGACGCCACCCGGCGAAACCGGATGAACGGCGAGCCGACCCGCTTACTTGCCCTTGCGCAGGTTCGCGAGATACGCCGTGCGCTTGTCCGCCGTCCGGCGACGCGTGCTGGGCTTGCCACCGATTTCGGGGCCTTCTTCCGCACCCACGAACTGCAGCACGCACAGCTCGGCGTTGTCGCCGTAGCGCTGCTTGCCCAGCTTCACGATGCGGGTGTAGCCGCCCGCGCGATCCGCGAACTTGGGACCGACGTGGTCGAAGATGTGCTTCACGAGGAGGGGCGCGCTGCGCAGTTCGCCGTAGCGGTTGCGCTCCACTTCCTTGCTCTCGGGCACATCAAAAAACACCTTCGCGCGGTCGCGAAGTTCGTTGACGTGATTCTTCTCATCGTCGCTCGCACGCTTCGCGACAAACAGCCACTCGAAGCCTTGGCGGTCGCCGCCCAGCTTCGCGATGACCCGGCGGCGGGCCGCCAGATCGCCCTGCTTCGCGAGCGTCACGATCTGCTCGACGAACGGCTGCACGGCCTTCGCCTTGGGAATCGTCGTGACGATCTGCCCGTGCTCGAACACGCCCGCGGCGAGGTTGCGCAGCATCGCGGTGCGGTGCGCGGTTTTACGAGTGAGACGGTAACCAGCTCGGCCGTGACGCATGAGACACACTCCTGTCGCCGCTGAGCCTTGACGCTGCAAGCGGACGACGCATGAAACCTGTTTCCACCATCGCGAACGGAAAACCGCCGCGAAAATTCAAACACTGAACCACCCAAAACACTGTCCTGACCAAGCGCTTCGCTGACTATCACACCAGCGAAGCGGGAACTCCAAGTTTAGGCGTTGCAGACGGTTGACACCACTGCCTCGCCCTCCATCACAGCCTTACGGCCCCTGCGCATCGAGCGGAATCTGCACGGGCGGAACGCTGTAGCCCTCGGGCATCTGCATGCCAAGGTCCAGGCTGATGTCCTGCAGCTTGCGCTTCACTTCACGCAGGCTCGTACGACCGAAGGAACGCAGCTTGAGCAGATCGGCATCGGTCTGCGTGACCAACTGGCCGACCGTCTCGATGCGGGCGCTCTCGAGGCAGTTGCTGGCGCGGACGCTGAGTTCCAGCTCGCTGATGTTCATGTTCAGCTTGCGGATCAGCTCTTCGTCCACCGTCGCTGCCGCCGCCGCTTCCTCGCTCACGCGCTCTTCGCCAATGTCGAAGTACTGCACGAACGGGTTGATGTGCTTGCGGAGAATCTTGCCGGCTTCGACCACAGCCATTTCAGGCGCGACCGTGCCGTTGGTCCAGATTTCCATCGTCAGCTTGTCGTAGTTGGTGCGCTGACCGACGCGGGTTTCTTCAATCTTGTAGCGCACGCGCTGCACGGGGCTGTAGATCGCGTCAACGAAGATGCGACCGACTTCCTGCTCGTCATTGCGCACGTACTGCTCGCTGGCGGGTACGTAACCACGGCCCTTGCTCACGACCAGTTCCATCTCAAAGTCCACGGCGTCCGTCAGCGTGACGATCACCAGGTCCTTGTTCATGATGGTCACGGCGGTGTCGGCCTGGATCATGTCCGCCGTCACTTCGCCCGGACCGCGGGCCGCCAGACGCATCGTCTTGGGCTCGTCGCCTTCCAGCTTCACGATCAGGTTCTTGACGTTCAGGACGATGTCCGTCACGTCTTCCATCGCGCCCTTGAGCGGCGTGAATTCGTGCGTCACACCCTTGATCTTGATGCTGCTGACCGCCGCACCTTCGAGGCTGCTGAGCAGCACCCGGCGAAGGCTGTTGCCGATGGTGGTGCCCATGCCGCGTTCAAACGGTTCAACCGTGAACTTGCCGTAGGTGTCACCGCGGTAGCGGCTGTCGAAGTTCACACGGGTGGGAAGCTCCAACCCGCGCCAACGAACACGCGTCGTCATACACAAACCTCACTTCTCGGCGGCCTCCGCATGCGTTCCACGCGTGCGGCGGATGATGAACCTGCGGGTTGCGAGCAGCGATCGCGATGCCGAGAAATCGCGAAAGGCTCTGTTTCCGCAAGACACGATTGTCAAGCCACGAAAGACGCCCGATCGCGCGAAACGCGACCGGGCGATCAATGACTTCGATTAGACGCGGCGGCGCTTGCGAGGCCGGCAGCCGTTGTGCGGAACCGGCGTGTGGTCTTCAATCGCCGTGACGCGAAGGCCGCTGGCGACGAGGCCGTTGACCGCGCTCTCGCGACCCGCACCCGGGCCCTTGATGCGGATTTCGACTTCGTTCATGCCCATCTTGCGGACCTTGCCGCCGCTGGTTTCAGCGGCGCGGGTCGCGGCAAAGGGCGTGCTCTTGCGAGCGCCTTTGAAGCCCATCGTACCCGCGCTGTCCCACGCGAGGGTTTCACCGTTCATGTCGGTGATGGTAACGATGGTGTTGTTGCCCGTCGCGTGAATGTGCGCCACGCCACGCGTGACGTTCTTGCGGACTTTGCCCTTCTTCGACATACTGACTCCTTCGGATCGTCGAACACGCTGTGTGTTCTACCCGTGGTGAACTGATCAATACCTGCCCAAAGTTCACCAGAAACCGCCCGAGCACGCGAGGCCTTGACCCTAGTGCCCAATGCCCAGTCCCTAGTGCCTCTGTCTTTACTTCGCCTTCACCGACTTCTTGCCGGCGACCGTCTTCTTCTTGCCCTTGCGCGTGCGAGCGTTGCTCTGCGTGCGCTGGCCGCGGACCGGCAGGCCCTTGCGGTGGCGTTCGCCGCGGTAGCTCTTGATTTCCTTCAGGCGCTGAATGTTCTGCTGCACCTGGCGACGCAGCGCACCTTCGACGAGGTAGCTGTTGTCGATGATGGCGTTGATCTGCGCCATCTTGGCGTCATCAACTTGGTTGGCGCGCTGGTCGCCGTCCACGCCCGCTTCCGCCAAAATGTCCTTGGCGAACTTCGCACCAATGCCGTGCACGTACTGCAGGGCGAAGTAGATCTTCTTGTTCTCGGGAATATCGATACCGGCGACGCGTGGCATAGTGGAATCTTTTCCTCAACGAGCAGGCTGGCTTTCGCGGCCCCTCT
>DATGWV010000104.1:0-1570 GCA_035299305.1 Phycisphaerales bacterium
GTCCGCCGCATCGGTGTGACCGGCACGCTCGCCTCGGGCGACACCTTCGAAATCGCCTCCGGCCTCATCCGCATCAAGACTCGCGCCGCGGAACCCGTGCAGCCTCTCCTCACCGCCCTCCTCGCCCACGGCTACACCATCCGCGCCGTCCGCCCCGTGCGACCCAGCCTCGAAGACCTTTTCATGGAAGCCGTCACCGACCCCAACACCGGCAAAGCACTCGGCCCCGGCGCCAGCCGCAACTGACCTTCGAGGAAACACACATGACACAGACTCTTGCACTCTTCCTCGATGCATATCGCGAACTGAACAGCAAAAAGCTGTTCTGGATCACGCTCACGCTCTCCGTGCTGATCGTCGCTGGCTTCGCCATGGTCGGTCTCAATGACAAGGGCCTCACATTCCTCTGGTGGGAATTCGAACTGCCCGTCCTCAACACCACCTTCATCCCCAAAGAACTTTTCTACAAGTTCATCTTCGCCCAACTGGGCGTGCCCATCTGGCTGACCTGGGTCGCGACCATCCTCGCGCTCGTCTCTACCTCCAGCATCTTCCCCGACTTCCTCGCAAGCGGCAGCATCGAGCTCACGCTCAGCAAGCCCATCTCGCGCGTTCGTCTCTTTCTCACCAAGTTCGCCACGGGTTTGCTCTTCGTCGGTCTGCAGGTCTTCGTCTTCAGCTTCGCCTGCTTTCTTCTCATCGGCATACGCGGCGGCGCATGGGAATGGCGGCTCTTCCTCGCGGTGCCCGTCGTCCTGCTGTTCTTCTCGTACCTCTTCAGCATCCAGTCTTTCTTCGGCCTCGTGACACGCAGCACCATCGCTAGTCTGCTGCTCACCCTCCTCATCTGGTTCGCCCTCTTCGCGCTCAACACCACCGAGAACATCTTCCTCAGTCAGCGCGAGGCCGCCGCCTTGACGCTCGAGCGCACCACAAAGCGCCTCGAACGCGCCGAGAAGGTCGCGAAAGACATGCTCGAGAAGAAAAAAGCCGCGGGTGAGTCCGTGCTCGCCGACGGCAAGCTGCCCGAAGGCGCCGATGACGAACTCGAAGCCGTCAGCATGCCCTTGCGCATCGTCCGCGATAGCCAGCGCGATGCCGAGAAATCCGCTCGCGACTGGCGCAGCTACCACACATACGCCTTCGCGGCCAAAACCCTGCTTCCCAAAACGTCCGAAACCATCGGCCTGCTTGATCGCTACGTGATCAACGAAGAGGATCGCCAGATTCTCCGTCGCTTCCAAGACGAAACCGACGACCGCCGTCGCCGTGGGGACGATGAACGCGCACGCATGGGCGATCCCGATGTCACGCGCCGCACTGAAGATGTCATGCTCACGCGTTCAACTACGTGGGTGCTGGGCACCTCCATCGTCTTTACATGTCTTGTTCTTGGCGTCAGTTGCATCATCTTCACCCGCCGCGACTTCTGATGCTCCGCGTCGGCGTCGCACCGCCGCAACCTCTACGCTCCCTCATGCTCACGTCGCGCCGCGCATCCGCCGCCCGCAAGGCTCTCAGCAAACCGCCCGCGTGGTGGGACAAATTCACGATGTACGAGATCGCCGTG
>DATGWV010000105.1:0-9115 GCA_035299305.1 Phycisphaerales bacterium
CCCGCCGATCTACCACGTCGATGCCGCCCACCAGCATGCCCGTGCCGAACAGTCCTAGCACCCCCACGCAGATCGCCGCGGCCCGCACGCGCTCCTTCCGCACCACGTGCCCCAGTCCGGGCACCACGCAGGCGCACACCAGCGCGAGCGCGTCAAATGAAACTTCTTCAATCGTCGTGACCGAGTTGGTTGCTGTGGATGTGCCCATGAGATTTGACTGCCGCCGGAAGGTCGGTACTGTACCGCGCGTTTGGGACTGACCGCAGTCGTGCGCGCATTGTTTGTCGATGCCACGCCTGCCCTTTTCCCACGCGACTTGCGTGCCTACGTTCGCGAGCTTGAGTGCAGGTGGAGGGCCTCAACGCTTCTCGGTTCGTGCTCGCTGCAGTGGTGACTGACAAGGTGGTACTCAGACACGAGGTTGATCATGGCAAAGTTGTTGCTCCAAAAGACTGGTCTCCAGACGCTCGACATCTCTCACGATGCCGTCACCGTCATCGACGCGCCCGCTCCCTGGGCTTCCCCCGCCTCGCCCATGCGCGGCGGCTTCGGCACCGACGTCCTCTCCTATGAGGACGACGATGACGACGACGATGACGACTTTGACGGCGATGATGAGTTTGACGACGACGAGGAAGGTTTCGAAGAAGACGACGAAGACGGCGCAGACGACGAGGATGACGACTTCCTCGACGACGAAGAGGACGAAGACCTCGACGACGACTTCGACGGCGACGATGATGAGGACGAGGACGACGACGATCTCTGATCGCCCACGCGTCCCGCACTTTCATGCAGTCAAGGGACGCCCTCATGCACGCCGCTCACAACAGCAATTCCAATCGCACCCCGGGCGCCTGCGCCCGGGGTGTTTCGCCATTTGACGACTGCTCAGGCGTCGGCTGCCCTCCCGGCGGCTGCACCGACCGCTGCGCCCGCGAAGCCTGCAACACCAGCCACGCCCCCGCCGCGCCCGCTCAGCCGCCCGTCGGCTCAGGCGTCGTCGATCGCCGCTCAGGCCTTGACCGCCGTGACTTTGAAGCGGGCGACCTCGCCGGCCTCGAACGCCGCCGGGGCCCGGGCCGTCGCCTCAGCGACTTCTCCCGCAGCGCCGAAGAAGGCAACCTGACGAAGGAGCAGTTCCTCTTCGTCATGGCCATCGAAGCCTTCAAGAAAGCCAACGGCAAAACCTTCCCCACGTGGACTGACGTGCTCGAAGTCATGCGCCTCCTGGGCTATCGCAAGACGATGCCCATGGAAATGAACCTCAGCAGCGCAGAAGACTGGCAGGAACCCTACAACAACCCCAGCAACGTCCGCCCGCCCCGCTGGGCCGAACACACCCAGCGCAAAGGCAAGCGCGACGCAGCCTAAGCCATCCTGGTGGCCCGCTCCTCCGGGGCGGCCGCATTCCAATCACACACACCTCAAAACAAACGCCCTGCATCCCCAAAGATGCAGGGCGTTGTTGTCTCCACAACATCACATACACAGCTCGGCCAACCCAACTTCCTACCCAACCACCCTCACGGATTATCAATCCTGTTCGCCCCACTCACATACGAAGTCGGGAAGAAGATCAGCGACAGCCGCCCACGCTCGCCGCGTCGCCCGTTGTTGCCCAAGTCATATGCCCGCAGCCGCACCGTGGTCACGCCCGGCTGCACTTCAAACAGCCGCTGCACCGTCACGTTCGTGTAGGTGTTGTACACAGGCCCCGCGTTCTCGCACGACACAAAGTCCACGTTGCCCACAATAGACGGCTGCGTGCCCGCGCTGGGAGTCACAATGTCAATCGCATATCCGACCGCATCATCACTGTTCTGCAAAGGCGGATTCACGACCGTAAACGTTCCGATAGCCAGCACATATCCCGCCGTCGGCGCATTGACGTTGGTCTGCGCGAGCGTCGGTGCGCCCGCGCCAGCCGTGTAGAGCAGCGGCCCGTCTGGCGGCGACGCACCGTTCGCCTGCCCGTTGTGCGAGATTCCCGGCTCGCCCAGCATTTCCAGCGCGTTGATCGCGCCCGTGGGCACCTGCACGCTCGCATCACCACCCGTGCCCGCGAAGACCGCGTTGCCCGAGTCGCGATCAATCCGCAAGTGCGCCGCCGTGTCGCCCGTGGCGTTCTTGCCGAAGATCTCCATGTCATTCGTCGTGCCGTTGTACCGCATCGCCATGCCCAGCGTCGCCGTCTGATTCTCAAACAGCGACAACTGTGACGTCGAGTCAATCACGCCAGGCGTCACAATCACTTCACCCAGCGCGCCCGTCCCGCGCACGTGCAGCCGCGCAGCAGGCGTCGCCGTACCAATACCCACATCGCCATTGTCCTGCAGCTTCATCAGCGTCGCGTTCGTGAAGTTCTGAAACACCAGCCCGTTCGCCGAGCCGTTGCCCAGCCCGCCGATCTTGATGAACGCCTGATCGGTCGCATACCCCGCCTGAATGCCCACAAGCGGCGACGTCGGATTCACCACCACCAAGTTGGCGCCAAACGTTTGCACCTGCAAGAACTGGTTTGCCGCATCACGCCGCACCACATTGCTCGCCAGCCGTGCATCCGCAAGCACACCCGACACAATCGCGCTCGCGTCATGCGTGTGCGACACGCCCGCAAACGCCGCCGAATCCAGCCCGTCCAGCAGATCAGCGTTCAGACTGCTCACCTTCGCCGTGCTGTTCACGTTGAACGGCGCGACCGACGCGCTGCCACCATTGAACGACTGCACCGCCGTGAACGTCTGCGCGTTGCCCGTCTGCGCCACCGTCGCCGGCAACCGCGCCGCGCTCAGCGTTCCCGCGTTGATGTTCGACGCGTTCTGATAGAACGAGGGTGGCTCGCCACCCAGCTCGTCCGCATTCGAGGCAATGGATGCCGAAAACGATCGGAGCGAGCTGGACGCATAAGGCGTGAACGTCATCTTCGTGCGAGGGGACAGCGTCGTATATGACGCGACGTCCGTATTGCACCCCAAGCCGCTGTCCTCGCGCACAAAGACCTGCAGATAGCGGAAGCCGCCGGTTGGCGGATACATGTCGTTCTGCGTCCACTGAATCTCCACCGTGAACTTGCCATCGATCACCTGCACGTTGTTCGCACACACCGCAGGCGTCACGGCGGCCACGACACTGGGGCTGTCATGCAGCGTGAACCGCATGTCATACACACCCGTCACGCGCAGCCCGTCGACAAGAAACTCGCCCTGATACGTGAACGGCGCAGCGATCTGCCCGCTCGCACACGCCGCCGCCATCGCCACCACGCTCGCCGCCAGAACAGACTTCCGCACGCACACCATGAGAACCTCCTCGCGAACAGCTCGCACGTTCGTCTAGCTGCACCGCTCCCGGTGCAGGACACGACTTTCACGAAAATTCCCACACCCCGCCATCTCGCCCACAAACAGCCCGCGAACAGAACCACTCGCCGCTCCTGCCCATCGTCGCCACGCCCGCGCGCCAACCATCCGCCCATGCCACGCAACCTGCTCGCACGCTTCCTCGCCGAACGTCACCCGCAGCCCTCCTTCGAGGACCGCCGCCGCGCCGTCAAGCTCCTCGCCGCCGCCGCTGGCGCAACCCTCCTCAGCGGCTGCACCACGGCCCGCGCCATGCAGTCCGTCAGCAAGCGCCGCGTCGTCGTTATCGGCGGCGGATTCGCCGGCCTCTGCTGTGCGTACGAGCTCCTCGCCGCCGGCCACGACGTCACCGTGCTCGAAGCCACCAACCGCGCGGGCGGCCGCGTCTTCACCTTCGGCGGCGAGTGTGGCGCGGAGTGGATCAAGAACCGCACCATCGAAGGCGGCGGCGAACTCATCGGCAGCAACCACCCGCTCTGGAATCACTACGCCGAGAAGTTCAACCTCAGCATGCTCGACCTCGGCGCCGATGGCGACGCCGAAGAACCCTACATCATCGAAGGCAAAGTCCTCACCAGCGAAGAAATCGAATACGTGGGCGACCAGGTCGACGAAACCCTGCCCCTCCTCAATCGCGACGCACGCGGCATCGACGCCGACAAGCCGTGGACGCACGCCAACGCCAGACGCTGGGACGCCCGCACCCTCGCCGACTGGCTCAAAGAGCTCGAAGTCGATTCACTCACACGCAAAGCCATCGACGCAACCACCGCCGGCACCAACGGCGTCCCCTGCGCACAGGCCAGCTACCTGGGCATGCTCACCGCCATCAAGGGCGGCGGCGTCGAGAAATACTGGCTCGAAAGCGAGGTCTACCGCTGCAAGGGCGGCAACCAGCAGCTCGCGATCAAGTTCGCCGAAGCTCTGGGCGACCGCGTCAAGACCAACGCCGCCGCGCAATCCATCGACATCCGCGACAACGACGTGCTCGTCACGTTCGGCAGCGAACGTGGCGGCACCCTGCGCGAGCTCACGTGCGACGATGTCGTCCTCGCCGTGCCCGCCAGCGTGTGGAACAAGATCAAGATCACGCCCGCCTTGCCCGAAGCGCTCGCCAACAACGTGCAGATGGGCATCAACACCAAGCACTTCAGCCACGTCACCCGCCGCTTCTGGCGAGACAAGAACCTCAGCCAGTACGCCGAGACCGACGACCTCATCTCCAGCACCTGGGACGGCACCGACGGCCAGGACGAAGGCACGCTCGTCGATGTCGCCGCGTGCCTCATCGCTTTCAACGGCGCCGACGCCGCCGTCAAAGCTCGCGCCCTCGCGAGCGACGCCCGCGACAAGGCCTACGCCGAACTCTACGAAAAGCTCTATCCCGGCTACGCCCAGCACGTCGTCGCCACACGCTTCATGGACTGGCCCGGCTTCCCCTTCATCGGCGCAGGCTACTCCTTCCCCGCGCCAGGCCAAGTCACAACCGCCGGGCCGCTGCTCGCCCAGCCCCACAACAAGCGCCTGCACTTCGCGGGCGAACACACCTGCTACAAGTTCGTCGGCTACATGGAAGGCGCACTGCAAAGCGGCGCGGCCATCGCCAAGCGACTCGCGTAACCCAGGTGGCCCGCCCCTCCGGCGCGGCTGTATTCCAAGCTATCCCATCTTCACCAAGAACGTCCCGACTCAGCCACCACAAGCTCCACCCGCGAGCACATTGAAGAACGCAATCACATCCGCATCCTCAGGAAAAACGGTATTGTTGTTGAAGTCAATGTCATTGCATGTGCTGCATTCGCCGCCCGCAAGCACGCTGAAGAAGTCGATGACGTCCTGATCTTCCGGGAAAACGGTGTTGTTGTTGAAGTCAATCGAGTCGCACGCCGGCGCGCACGATGCGTCACACACCGTGAACGTCTGCGAGGTCACGCTCCCGCAGCCATTGCTCACCACCACACGATACTGCCCGCGCCACACATCGTTATAGAAGCCCAGCCGCAGCTGGCTCGTGCGCGAGCCCGTCGCATCAAAGAACCGCGCGTCAAACGTGCCGCAGTTGTCATCAACCACGTCAACCCACGCGCCGGTCGCGTCCTGCTTCTGCCACACGTAGTTGAGCGGATACGTGCCCGACGCCATCACGTTGAACGCCATCCCGAAGTTGCCAGGCGTCAGCCCGCCGTCAAACTCCGACACCGGATCAAGCGCGATCCGCGGTGCCTCGCAAGGCCCGCCATCCAGATCAAGCACCGCGTTGAAGAACGTCGACAGACACGGATTGGTTTCATTCAGCCCGCGCAGCGCGATGCGCGTGCCGTCATCGGAAACGCCCCACGTGATCGCGCCGAACGGGTTGTAGAACGTGATGCCCGGAAAGCCGCCGCCCAGGTTGGCGATGTGCTGGTACAGATCGACCGCCTGCCCGCCGTTGAGATCAGCCCGCCAGATGAACAAGTCGCCCGCGATGACCGAGCCATCATGATTGATGCTCGTGGGCAGCCCCGTCGTGCCCAGCGTGGTCTTGGTCCACGTGTTGCCCGCGCCGCGCACCCATCGGCACGCCTGGCCGGTCGCATCACGCCCCGTCGCCACCTGTCCGTTGCCCGAGATACGGAACAGTTCGCCCCCGTTGGGGTCCAGCACGTTCAGCGTCCACGTATTGGTCGCGGGGTTGCGCGTCCACACCGCCGCCCGATACTGGCGAATCGTGAAGCTCGTGTTCCAGTTGCTGTCGCCGCCCACCAGCGTGTCGCCATCGTCCGAGATATCAAACACGCGCGTCGCGAGAGAAAACTGATTCGAAGGTGGCGGAGCCAGCGACACAGGCAACTGCGTGAACGTGTCCGTGGACGCGTCGTACCGCGTCGCGCGGAAAGGACCGCACAGGCCGTTGGTCCATCCATTCACCGCGAGAAACTGCCCGCTGCCGGAAATGCCCGTGACCGAATTGATGTTGAAGTCGCACCGGTTGCCGTTGTTCGCCGGGCCGATGTTGAAAATGCCACCAGTGTTCGTCCAGAGGTGACCCACCGAGACGCTCTCCCACTGGTTGGGAATGGAAGAGTTGTACGTAATGGTGTTCGCCGCGTTGTTGAGATTCTCGGCGTTGCCCGCATTGAAGCTGACCGTCGTCATGTCGGGGCTCATGCGAGCATACCCGCTGATCATCGGCCGATTGATCCGCTGCGTGCCCACGCCGCGCGTCTCGATCGTCGGAAAGCCCGCAAGCGCGTTGGCATCGTAAATGCTACCCACAACCTTGGTGCCATCCGGGCTGATGTCCGTCACCGCCACGCCCGAAATGATGAGCGTGGGCTGAGCCACCGCGCCCGCCGCCAGCACGAGCGACGCACCGCACACCCGACCCGCCAATGCCGAAGACCGCTTCCAAGACTGCATGATTCGTCCTTTCCAAAGGCGCGCCGCGCCATGAGGTCCTACCCCGCTTCGCGCGCCGATTCATCCGCCGCGCTCCGAGCAAGACGCCGGGCGCCCGTCAAGGCGCTCGGCGTGATTCGCGTATTTCTCGTGTGTCAGACGTCTCTTACGGGCACTGACCGCCGGCCAGCACGTTCAGGAAGTCAACGACGTCCTGATCTTCAGGGAAGACACCGTTGTTGTTGAAGTCGATGTCGTTGCACAACGGGCAGTTGCCGCCAGCCAGCACATCGAAGAAGTCAACCACATCCTGATCTTCCGGGAAGACGCCGTTGTTGTTGAAGTCGATGTCATCGCAGCCCGCAACCGGCGCATCAACCTTCGCGCGGTACACGATCTGGTTGCCGATGTTGTCGCCGATGCGCAGCGCCAGCCAGCCCGTGTCGCTGAAGCCAGCCGAGCCGCCTTCACCATTGCCGCGGGCGTCGATGGTGATCTGCGTCGCCGGCGCCATCGTCAGCGGATCGCCATACTGCTCGCCGGTCTTCGCGACCACCTGCAGACCCTGCACCGGATCCCAGATGAAGATCGCGTTGTCGTTCACCGCCGGCGTGATGCCCGTTCCCGAGAAGCGTGATGAGAACACATACTGCCCAAGGTTGTTGAACCCGGTGCCCGCCTGTGCGCCGTTGTACAGCCACACCGCGTCCGACGGGAAGCCAGGCAGGTTCATCAGGTCACCCGCGCGCACCACAAGCTGCGCCGGTTGACCGACAGGCATGATGTACAGCACATCGTCGTTGTTGGCGGTGATCGGCGTTTCCAGCGTCGCATCCTGCCGCAGGAAGCCCGCCAGCGCGAGCGTTTCAGCGTTGTTGATACGAGTATTGCCCAAGTTGAGCGAGGCGAACTTCGAGCCCGCCAGCACGCTGCCCGTCACCGGAGCCAGATCCTCGGAGCGCCACACGATCGTCCAGTTGCCCGCGTTGTAGCGATACAGCACCAGATCATCCACGCCGGGCACCGCCAGTCCGCCCAGCGTCACCAGCACATAGATCGAGCCCGCGTTATTGATCGGGCTGAAGCTCAGCGTGCTGAAAGGCGACGACGCGCCCGTCTTGAACGTGTATCCCGCAGGCAGCCCGGGAGCTTGTTCACCCTGCCGCGCGATGCAGCGCAGCACGCCGCCCACATTCGCCAGCAGCACATCGTCGTCGTTCGTCGTGACCGGCGTCACACCAGAGCCCACGCGCAGCTTGTTGCCGAACACGGTCTCACCCAGTCCGTTGAATCGCATGCCGAAGGTGGGAGCGGCGCCCAACTGCAGGGTCGGATCGGGGAGGCCCGTGATGATGTCGTTCAGGCCCGGCACATTCGTCTGGCCTTGGCGCATGATCATCTGCACATTGCCAGGCGAACCGACCCACACGCCCGAGTTGTTCTGATTCGCGCCGCTGGTCACGGTGTCGCCGCCCGTCAGCACGCTGTTGAAGACCACCTGACCCGCGTTGTTCACGTCAAACTGCGACGGGCTGAGGTTGAGATTCGTGTTCCACTGCGCTCCCGCCGTGCCGGGCACCGTCGCGGGCACAAACCCGCGCTGCGCAACCACCGCCAGCGAGTTCGCCATGCCCGTCCAGAATGCTGTGTTGTTCGTCGTCGTCGCGCCGGGACCATTGAGGTTCGACGAGATAAACATCCGCCCGTTCGGCGCAATCGTCGAGCCCTGCGACAGCCCCGCGCCATTCGTCGTGGTGTTGTGCGTCCAGTTGTTCGGATTCGGCAGGAAAGGGAATCCAGGCAGACCGCCATCACGCGCCAGCAACTGCATGTTGCCCGGGCTGCCGTAATACGTCGCGCGACGGTTCGCCGTCGTGGCGGTCCCGCCGCCCGACGTGTCGAGCACCGCATCAACGACAATGTTCCCCGCGTTGTCGATCTTGGGATTGCTGAACGAGAACGTCGCGAACGTCTCACCCGGAATGCCCGGCGGCGCATCCGACCGCCGAATGACTGGCTCCAACGTCACACTCGCGCACGCGACCGAAGCCACTCCAGCCGCCAGCACCAGACCCAAAATCCGATTCGAAGAAACTCCCATCGCCGATCTCCTCAGAATGCCCGCTTCCCACAGCAACAGTGCCGCGGAACGAACAATCTACCGGAGAAGGGGATTTCTCGCAAGCTATTCTCTAGATAAATCGTGAGATACGACACAAACCCCTGCCAGACAAAATACTAAATCAGCCTTCGAACCCCCTTTATGCACACTCGCCACCCGCCAGCACATTGAAGAAATCAATCACATCCTGATCCTCAGGAAACACCCCATTGTTGTTGAAATCAATGTCACCGCACCCCGCACACTCGCC
>DATGWV010000106.1:0-2923 GCA_035299305.1 Phycisphaerales bacterium
GGGAAAACACAGCGTGGATTTCGGCCCGGCGATGGCGGAGATGACGGATCAGTGGGCCAAGGCGTGGGTGGAAAGTCACGACAACGCGAGCAAGGAGTCGGCGAATCGGGCGGCGGCGGAGTGGATGCTGCGCGTGCTGGCGTGGTTCTGGACGCGGCGGCTGCGCGAGGCACAGGATGTCGCGAGCCGGGAGCGCACACTGCGGGCGCTTGACGCGATTCGCGAATGCGAGCGTGAAATAGATAGCAACGTGTCGCAGCTTTTCGCCTTTGACAAACTTGCGGCGAGCATGGTGTAATTTGCCAGAGGATCGCAGCGGGTCAGCCTTGCACGCTGATGGAGCGCGACTCGACGTGCGCGGGCGCGGGAGCGATTTGACCGGCGCGTTCTTCGGCGAGGCGCTGCATGAGCAGGACCCAGGTTTCGCGTTCGTACTCGAGCAGTTCGATGGCTTTCTCAACCTTCGCGACGTCCTTCTCGTGCGAGCCTTCGATGAGCTGCGTGTAGATGAACGTATAGAGGCCTTTGATGTTGGCGGCGAGCTCGGGGTTGATCTCGGCGCGGATGGTCGTCATCAGTTCGAACACGATGTCTCGGCAGCTTGAGATGCCGTTGAAGCTCTGTTCGAAGTTCTTCGTGAGGAGGCCTTCGCGACCTTGCTGGGCGAACTTGATGGCGCCTTCGAGCAGCATGAGTCGCAGTTCTTCGGGTGATGCGCTCATGACCTTGGTCCGCAGGTACGCGTTGGCTTGCTGCGCTTTCGGATTGCTCGCGAAAACGTTGACGGCAGGCTTGGTCGTTTGCTCGCTGTACTGCATGGACTTTTCTATCGGTCGCTGCGAAACGTCAATTTATCGGGGCACCGATTTCTGTGAGCGATTTCATCCAAGCTACGGAATTACCGCGATTTAGCGTCGTCCAGCGGCGGCCGCGATCGATCCGAGGCTGCTTTGCTGGGTCTGCAGTCGGCCGATCGTCGTTTCCATCGCCTGGAATTGGCGTTCGAGAATGCCGCGACGAGTGTCGAGGCGCGCGGTCAGCGACTCGATGCGGCGATTCTGAATCGCGATCTGGCTGTCGATGCCGCGGCTGCGACTGGTGAGCGTGCCGGAGACGGTGCCGACGTAGCGATCAATCGTCTGCTCGAACTGGCCCATGATGCCCAGACTGCTGAAGGTCGCGGGGCCGGTTTCGTTGACGGTAATGCCTTGACTGATCTGCCGAGGGCCGTTGTTGGTCTGCGTGCGGCTGGCGAAGAGACGTTCGACGGCCTCGGGATCGGTCGCGAGAGCGTTGCGGAACTTCTCTTCGTCGAACTTGAGTTCCTTACCACCAGCGGCGACGGTGATGCCAACGTCGGTGAGGCGCTGATAGCGGCCGCTGACGTTTTGCGCGCGCTGGCCGACGAGGCGGAAGAGCGTGGAACGCACTTCGTTGATGACGCCGTCACCGAGCAGCGGGCCGCGTGTTTCGTTGTCTTCGTCGTAGTCGGTGAGCTTGTCAATGCGTGCGGCAGCATCGTTGAACGCTTTGATGAAGCTGTTGACGCCCTCGAGGACGCGATCGGTGTCGTTCGTCACGCTGAGCGAAACGGGAGTACCGGTGGTCAGACCCTTGAGGTCGATCTTGACGCCCGGCACGACGCCATCGAGCGTGTTGGTGCTGCTGGTTGCGACGATCGCGCTGCCGATGTCCGCACCGCCAACGAAGGCGAGGGCGTCCTGGCCAGCGTCGAGCTGCGTGAGACCGAGGCCGAACGTGCCTGCATCGACCACCATGCGGCCGGTGGTGCCGGAACTGCGCGCAGTCAGCGACAAGCGGAACGGCGTGCTGCCGATGCCATCGCGCAGCACGGCGGCTTGCACGCCCACGCCGGCTTCATTGATTTTGGTCACGATCTGATCGAGCGTGTCGCCGACAGCGAAGCTGATCGTGCGCTCCTGGGTGCCGTCGATGCGATTGCCGTCGCCTACGGCGGTACCGGTTGCGGTGCCAGCGAGGTTGAGCGCCTTGGCGACACCGCCCGTCGTGTCTTCGACCTTGATGCGATTGGTGCCGGTGCTGGTGTCGTAAAGCTCGATGCCGTCGCCGTTGGCGTTGATGCGGGCTTTGACCATCAGGGGCACGCCGCCGCTCGCGGTGGAGGTGGTGGCAGCGTTGATTTCGCGGATGAGTTCACCGAGGGTCTTGGTGTCATCGCCTATGTCGATGCTGGCGACGTTGCCCATGCCGTCCGTGATGCGGAACTTGCCGACGCCGATGCCCGTGCCGTTGTTGAGCGTGGAAACTTGTGTGGCTTCGCTGATGTACTGCTTCTGAAGATTCGAACCGGTGATAGTGCTGCTTGCGACGCCGGTGAGAGAGGTTTCAATACCAAGCCATTCGGCGGTGCTTTGGATGACGCCATCGTTGGGGTTGGTGTCTTCAGAGCCGCGGATGATGAGGTTGCCGGTGCCGCCGGATTGATCCGTGATTTGAATGCCTGTGCCGCGCTGGTTGAGCGTGACTTTGAGTTTGGTTTGGCCGTTGGCGAGCGTGCCGCTGGCGGTTTCGATGGCTTTCATCTGCGCGGCGAAGTCGCCCGTGTTGTTCAGCGTGAGCGAGAACGTGGAACCGTCGCGCAGGCGGAAGCTCAACGCGCCGTCGCCCTGCACACCGAGGCCGCCAGCGAGGCTCTTGGTGAGAATGCTGTTCATGCCCGCGAGCACGCGCGAGCCGTTGGCGGTTGTGCCGGTCGCGCCGAGCAAGCCCAGGTCGCGGGCGGTGTTGCTGGCGAATGCACCGGCGGCTTCGCTGACAGATATCGTGCGTGCACCAGTGGTGTCGACGATTTCGAGGCGATTTTCGGCGGTGTTCACGCGAGCTTGCACGTCGGCGAAGCCAGCGGCGCTGAGGGCGGAGTTGATGCGATCGAGCACGCCCC
>DATGWV010000107.1:0-9370 GCA_035299305.1 Phycisphaerales bacterium
GGGGCGTGCCGCGGCTGAACAATGACTTTGTGCCGGCGACGCAGCCGGTGGTGGTGACGCAGGGGGCGGAGGCGGTTGCGCAACTGCCCAAGGACAAAGTGCTATGGAGAGCTGAGCCGACGAAGAACGAGCAGGGCGAAACGGTGCCTTCGGACATGGCGGTGAGCGCGACGGGCAATGCACGCATGTTGGAACAGCCGGGTGATCGGTGGTCGCATGTGATCGTGCCGATGATTTTTCTGTCGTTCCTGATTCCGGGCATGGTTTATGGGTGGGTGACGGGGTCGATGCGGAGTCAGAAGGACTTCATCGACGGGCTGTATCACGGGATCAAGAGCATTGTGCCGGTGCTGGCGATTGCGTTTGTGATGAGTCAGTTTGTGAACTACTTCGCGTACTCGCGGCTGGATCGGATGCTGGCGTATGCGGGCGGGAGCGCGCTGGTGCAGGTTGATATGCCGGTGCCGCTGCTGCTGGTGCTGTTTGTGCTGCTGGTGGTGCTGGGCGACTTTGCGCTGAGCGGGATGCTGAGCAAGTTCGCGATCATGTCGCAGATTTTCATTCCGATGTTCATGTTCGTGGGGATGAGCCCGGAACTGACGACGGCGGCGTATCGCATCGGTGACAGCGTGGTGAACATCATCACGCCGCTCAACAGTTATCTGTTGATCATCTTGGCGGTGTTGCAGAAGTACAAGAAGGATGCGGGGCTGGGAAGTCTGATCAGCCTGATGCTGCCTTACAGCGTGTTTTTCTTCATCACGTGGACGGCGTTCCTGCTGTTCTGGTACTTCAGTGGTCAGCCGCTGGGGCCCGATGCGCCGCTGCATTATGCGGCGCCGCAGTAAGGCGAGCGTGACTTTCGGTTTTGCGTTTCGCTTTCGTGATTTGTCGCTTTATCATCCGGCATGTCGCGTTCCAAACGTCGGTTGTTTGTGTTGATTGGTCCGCCCACGGGCGATGCGCGGGAAGCGGGTGCGAAGCCGCTGGGGCGCATTCGGGATGTGGAGCGCGATCTGGCTCGCTTTAACACGTCGGGGGATGGGACGCCGACGGCGGGGCAGCCGACGATTCGGTTGCATGGGCCGGGGATGGTGGTGGAGTTGTCGACGGCGAATGATCCGGCGATGCAGGCGATGGTGAGCGTGAATGATGAGCAGATGGCGTGGCCTGTGTTGGAGCGGATGTGCCGGGGGATGCAGTATCGGCTGATGGATCCGGAGAGCGGGCGGATTATGGCGTTTGCGTGAGTGGTGAGCGTGATGGCATTCTCATGATGCATTCATGTTTGGCGGGCGTCACGGGAGTGGGGGATGCGTTATGCTGATGGGTGCTGCCGCGTTGTCGGACAGATGAATTGATGGATGATCCGGCGATTGGGCGGGAGGAGCATGAGCATGCGCTGCGCGGGTTGGCGCGGATCAATGCGTTGAGTCGGGCCTGGGGGCCCTTGCTGAAAGCGATGCGAGCGGCGACGCGGGAAGTGCGCGGGCCGGTGCGGGTGCTGGATGTCGCGACGGGAAGCGGCGATGTGCCGATCGCGCTGGCGAAGCGATTCGCGGGGGCGACGTGGCATGCGTGTGATATCAGCGAGCAGGCGCTGGCGGTTGCCAAGGGAAAGGCGGGCGCGGCGGGGGTGGAACTTGC
Organism: Phycisphaerales bacterium; assembly: GCA_035299305.1. Classification (GTDB taxonomy): domain Bacteria; phylum Planctomycetota; class Phycisphaerae; order Phycisphaerales; family UBA1924; genus BJHL01. The sequence continues at coordinate 1,648 of DATGWV010000107.1, forward strand.
GACGTTTCGCTGTGATGTTGCGAACGAAGCGATCGCGGGCGAATTTGATGTGGTGATGTGCAGCCTTTTTCTGCATCACCTCGAACCCAGCGATGTGATGCGCGCGTTGCGACATATGGCACTGGCGGCTCGATGCGTGGTGCTGGTGCATGACTTGCGTCGCACGCGGGCGGGGCTGGCACTGGCGCATGTGGTGCCGAGGCTGCTGACGCGATCGCACGTGGTGCATGTGGATGCGGTGAAGAGTGTGCGCGGGGCGTACACGATGGATGAGCTGCGCGAGATGGCGGCGCAGGCGGGGCTGAGTGGGGCGCGGGTGGAAGCGACGTTTCCGCAGCGGATGATGTTGGCGTGGCGGGCTGGGGGTGCCCGATGAGTAGTGCGAGTGGTGACGCGCGATGTGATGTGCTGGTGGTGGGGGCGGGACCGGCGGGGGCGATGGCGGCGCAGGCGTGTGCGGCGCGCGGGATGCGGACGCTGCTGGTGGAGCGAGCGGCGATGCCGCGTGAGAAGGTGTGTGGATGCTGCTTGACGCCTGCGGGCGTGCGAGTTTTGGAAGAGCGCGGATTGGGCGGTGTGGTGCGCGATGCGGGCACGCTGGGGACGCTGCGATTGATGAGTGGGCGAAGTGAGGCGCGGTTGACGCTGCCGGCGTATCGCGTGCTGAGTCGGCGCGAGCTGGATACGCGATTGGTGCGGGCGGCGGTGGAAGCTGGCGCGGGGCTGATGATGCGCACGAGTGCGGTGGTGCGGGCGGATGAGAGCGTGATGTTGCAGGTGGATGGTGATTACGTGCGATGCGAGGCGGGGTGCGTGATTGTGGCGGATGGAATTTCTGGGGCGAGTTTGCGCGAGCATGACGGGTTTGCGTGGCGCGTGAGTGAGGCGAGCCATATGGGGCTGGGCGTGACGCTGGCGCGCGGGCCGATGGAAATGACGCGCGATGAGTTGGTGATGGTGGTGGGGCACGACGGGTACGTCGGGTTGGTGGTGCTGCCGAGTGGCGAGGTGGATGTGGCGGCGGCGGTGAATCCGCAGGCGGTCAGGCGCGCGGGCAGCGGGGCGGCGTGGCTGCGTGAGGTGATTGATGGCGCTGGTGGTGACGGTGGGGTGATTTTGAGTGCTGCAAGTAGCGTGCGGGGGACGCCGCTTTTGACGCGGGCGCGGAATCGCGTGGCGTGCGGGCGGGTGTTGCTGGTGGGTGATGCGTGCGGGTATGTGGAGCCGTTTACGGGTGAGGGGATGACGTGGGCGCTGCAGACGGGGGCGCGGGTGGCTGCGTTTGCGGAGCGGATGGTTCGGGGTGAAGAGGTGAGTGATGCTGCGAGCGCGTGGGGCGCGGAACATGAGAAGCTGACGGCGGGGCGGCATGCGTCATGTCGGCGTGTGGCGGCGATGGTGCGGTCGCCTTTGCGGCATGCGGCGGTGGGGTTGGCGCGGGTGGCGCCGGGTATGGCGTCAGTCATTGCGCGGCGGGTGCTCGCGAGCGGGGAGCGGCGGGCATGAGTGCGCGATTGTTGGCGATTGGAACGAGCGTGCCGGCGGGGCGGCTGTCACGTGAAGGAGCGTGTGAGCTTTCGGCGCGGGTTGCGCCGCAGGTGCCCAGGAGTGTGCATGAGCGGATGCATGAGCGGACCGGTGTGCGGTCGCGCGGGGGCGTGATTTTTGATGCGGGCGGGGAGCAGGGGTTGTATACGCCCGCGGCGCATGCGAGCGAGCGCGGGCCTTCGACGGCGGAGCGGCTGAAGGGATTTGTGGAGCATGCGACGGAGCTTGCGGAGCGGGCGGCGCGGGAGGCGATGACGCGGGCGGGCGTGAATTCAGCGAGCATTACGCATGTGATTACGGCGAGTTGCACAGGGGCGGAGGCACCGGGGGTGGATATCGCGCTCATGCGGCGGCTGGGTTTGCGAGCGGATGTGCGGCGGACGCATGTGGGATTTATGGGGTGCCATGCGGCGATCAATGCGCTGGCGATGGCGGATGGGTTTGCGCGCAGTGACGCAAGTGCGGTGGTGCTGGTAGTGTGCGTGGAGTTGTGCACGCTGCACATGCACTACGGAGAGCGTGCGGATCAACTGATCGCGAATGCGCTGTTTGCGGACGGGGCGGCGGCGGCGATTGTGAGCGCGGCGGAGACGCGCGAGGATGCGATGCAGCTTGCAGGGTTTGCGAGTCGGTTGTTCACGACGGCAGCGGGTGAGGCGACGACGGATCGGATGCGGTGGGAGATCACGGACAATGGATTTGCGATGACGCTGGCGAAGGATGTGCCGGAGCTGTTGGCGGCGTGTGTGCCGGGATGGATGGGTGAGGCGCTCAGCGCGCATGGGCTGAGCGCGGCGGATGTGGGAGCGTGGGCGCTGCATCCGGGCGGGCCACGCATTGTGCAGTCGCTGGTGGAGGCGCTCGCCCTGCGGACTGAAGTGTGCGAGCGGGCTGTCGGGGATGCGATGGATGTGCTGGCGCAGCACGGCAACATGTCGTCGGCGACGGTGCTGTTTATGTTGGAGCGGATGCTGCGCGAAGGATGTCCGCGGCCTGTGGTGACACTGGCGTTTGGGCCTGGGCTGGCGGGTGAGATGATGTTGCTGCGGCGATGAGGAGACTTAGCGCGGGGTGTTGTCGGCGCGGGGGCGAGCGGCGGCGCCGTCGGCGGCGGGCTGGGCGGGTGCGCCGCCTGTGCCGGGGCCGCGGCTGGGGCGGCCGCCTGGAGCGCCGGCGGGACGATCAGCGACGATCTGGCCGTTTTCGAGGGTTTTGTAGCCAGCGACTTTGAGTTCTTCGTCGTTCCAGGAACGCGCGAGGACTTCGCCCGGCTGGGGCGTGCGGAGGAGGACGGCTTGACCTTCCTGCAGACCGGCGGCGACTTCAGCGAGGGTTTCGCTACGGCGGCCGATGCGGACGGGGCGCTTGATGAACTTGTTGCCTTCGGGGAGATAGACGAACTGCACGGCGCCTTCGCTGAAGAGGCTCTGCACGGGGACGGTCAGCGTCTCGTCGACCTTGCTCAAGAGAATGCGGGCTTCGACGCGCATGCTGGGCTTGAGTTCGGCGTCGTCTTGATCCTTGAGGGCGACGCGGACGGTGTACTCGCGGAGATTGGGATCGCGCCAGCCGCCGGTTTCGGCCATGACGCCGATCGAGTCGACGACGCCTTCGAACGTGCGGCCGCCTGCGGCGTCGATCTTGAGATTGACGAGTTGGCCCGGGCGGACGCGACCGGCGATGGCTTCGTGCACGCGGACGGCGGCGATCATTTCGCTGGTGTCGGGCAGGACGACGATGAGCTGGTTGGGGTAGACCTGCTGGCCGATTTGCCACGCGCCTTGCTCGTTGCCCCAGCGGCCCCCGCCTTCGAGGCTGGTGGCGTAGACGACCAAGCCGTCTTGCGGGGCGACGATGGTGGTGGCGGCGAGCTGGTCGTTGTACTTTCGCACCTGGGTTTCGAGGAGCGTGAGCTGTTCGCGCTGGCTGAGACGGTCGGCGTCTTTGCTGGCGAGCTGGCTGTCGTTGTTCAGCTTGACGCGATCGACTTCGGCGCGGGCTTCTTCGACGTCGCTGAGCTTTTGCTTGCGCTCTTTGGTAAACTCGAAGTTCTCGTAGACCTCGGCGGCGAGGGCAGCGTTCTTGTACTTGGAGATGGCTTCGATGTAGGCCACTTCGTCGCGGTCGCGTTCGTCTTTGGCGATGAAGCCTTCGCGCAGGAGGTCTTCGCTGCGGCGAAGTTTTTCGGCGAGGCGCTCAAGGTCGAGTTCGCTGCGACTGATTTCGAGGCTGAGTTCCTGGCGGCGCTTCACGACGTCGCCGTCTTCCCACTGCTTGAGGGCGAGCTGGGCGAGTTCGAGCTGAAGCTCGGCTTTGCGAAGCGCGCTGGCGTTGTCGTTGAGCTGAATCTGGTATTGGTTCTCTGCGGCGACGACGGCGGCGCGGGCGCTGGCGAGGCGCGGGGTTTGTTCATCGATTTGCGTCTGGATGGAGTCGCCGTTGAGCTTGACGACCATGTCGCCTTTTTTGACGCGTGTGCCTTCGGGGATGATGGACTGGATGGTGGCGTCGCGCTCGAGGGTGCTGCGAAGCTCGATTTGGTTTTTGGCTTGCAGGTCGCCGTTGGCGGTGGTGGTGATGTCGAAGGCCTGCTTGCGGACGTTGGTGACGTCGGAAGTTTGGGCCTTGGTGGGCGCGGCGGGGGGCTTGGCTGCAGCGGCGAGGATGCCTGCGCCGCCGGCGAGTGCGAGAAGCACCGCAGCGGAGATAGCGATGGTGCGGAAGCGGCGGGATGCGGTGTTGGAAGCGGCGGTGTTGGGCATGGCGGTCTGAGAGTTGGCGGGAAGAGCGGAGAGAGGGATTCCAAGTACACATCACCGGGCGGAACCCGGCCAGGGGTTGTACGATGCAAGCGTGCAGATGTTGCTTCGTCAACTGACAAAAGAAAGACGCATTTTGTTGGCCGTTGCTGCTCCGATTGAGGGGCGAGCGATACTTGCCGCGGCGCGGAGCGGTGCGGTGTTCCCTGCGCCGTGGGAGGTGGCTGAGGTGGCGGCGGGGGTGGACATGGTGCATCTGGGGGTGTCGAAGGCGAATGCGGCGGGGGCGCTGGCGCGGGTGCTGGCGCGTGCGGAGGGGCAGTATGGGGCGGTGATCAATGCGGGGATTGCGGGGAGTTTGCCGGATGGGGCGCGATTTGTGCTGCAGCCGGGTGACACGGTGGTGGCGGCGCGGTGTGTGTTTGCGGATGAGGGGATTGTGACACCGGCTGGGTACCAAACGGTGGCGGCCATGGGGTTCGCGATTAATCCGGATGGCGAGGATGCGTTTGCGTGTGATGTGAGATTGGTGGAGGGGCTACGACCGATGGTCACGGCAGTCGGTGATATTGCGACGGTGTCAACCTGTTCGGGGACTGATGCGTTGGCGCGCGCGGTTGCGCTGCGGACGGGGGCGATTGCGGAGACGATGGAGGGCGCAGCGTGTGCGCTGGTGTGTCACCGGGCGGGTGTGCCGTTTGTAGAGGTGCGAGCGATCAGCAACTTCACGGGGGACAGGGCGAAGCAGGCGTGGGATATCAAGGGAGCACTGGCGGCGCTGGAGGCGTTGTTTGCGCGGGTGCTGGGGGATGATCGCGAGGCCCGATAGTGTGCGCGGGGCTGTGCGGGTTGCGCGGGCTGGGTTGGTGGGGCGGGGTCGGTCCTTTGCGCAAGACATGCGGCGGACTCACCCGGTCGCTGTGACGGTCCGATGACGTTCTCTGACGCGCTCGCTTGGGAATCACCCCCAACGCGGCGTCGCGTCGTGGAGCGCACCTCGCGATGGGACTGTCGAGCCTGCTCAATTCGTTCAAGCGCACCGCGAAAGCTCCCGCGAAGGACGGTGCCGCGCCGCCCGAGCCGGCGAAGCCCAAGCAGCTTCGCGCGGCGGGCAAAGAGCTGCCCATTGGCATTGAGTTTGGGACGGGCGCGCTGAAGATTCTGCAGGTTGACGGGGGCGAGCCGCCCACGCTGATCGCGGCGGCGCAGCTTGAAGTGCCTCCGGAGATCATTCACGACGCGAAGAAGCGCTGGGAGTTTCAACTCGCGGGGCTGGGCAAGCTGGTGCGCAAGGGTGGATTCAAGGGAAAGCGCGCGGTGTGCGCGATTCCGGCGTGGCGCACGAGCGTGAAGCACTTGCAGTTCCCGCGCACGGAAGGCGTGCCGGTCGCATCGCTGGTTGAGGCGGCGATTCCGGCGCAGCTTGGGGTTGATCCTTCGACGCTGGTGTACCGGTTCATTGAAGTGAACAGCGATCGGCCGTCGGGCAAGGTGGATGTGATTCTCATCAGCGTGCAGCGCGATGTGGTTGATCAACTGATGATGGCGTTGGTTGATGCGAAGGTGGAGCCGGTGGGGATGCACAGTGAGTTTCTGTGCTCGCTGCGGGCGTTTGACCATCTGCATCGGCGCGAGGGCGATCTGCTGCTGAACACGCTGTATCTGGACATCGGCGCGACATCGACGAAGGTCATGATCGCGCATGGTCGTGATCTTGTGTTTGCGCGGCTCATCAACGTGGGCGGGCACAACCTGGATGAAGCGATCGCGAAGCAAGGCGCGATGACGGAGTCGCAGGCGCGGCGCGTGCGGTATGACCTGGACAACGTGGTGGGTCGCACGGCGGTGCCGCCTCGGGCGCATGAGAGTTCGGCGGCTGCGCCGGAGAATGATCGTCGCAAGGTTGACACGCCGGATGGATTCTCGGGTGATGTGCTTGCGCAGCCGCAGGTTCCGGTGGGGCCGGCGGATGTTGATTTGAGCGAGCCGCTGGAGATTCTGACGGATGAAGTGCGGCTGTGCCTGCGGTATCACGCGTCGCAGTTTCCGAATCGGCGAGTGGAGCGCGTGGTGTTTGTGGGTGGGGAAGCAAAGCATCGTGGTTTGACGCAGCATCTGGCGCGGGCGCTTCGGTTGCCGGCGCAGGTGGCTGATCCGCTGGCGCGTGTGGCGCGCACGGGCAAGGAGCCTGTGGCGGGGATGGATTTGAAGCAGGCCCAGCCCGGCTGGGCGGTGGCGCTGGGCTTGTGCCTTGCGCCGACGGACTTGTGATCGGGCCTGGCCTGTGTGGCGTCGTTATCAGGAGGAGTTCGCGTGGCATTCTTTCCGCAAGTCAAGCAAGACAACGCCGCCGGCACGGGCGCGAGCTTTCTGCCCGCGGATTACATCCAGCGCAAGGCGGAGTTTCGGAACAACATCATCATTTTGTCGCTGTTCGCCGTGGTGCTGGCGGGCGTGGGCGGGGCGTTTGTGCTGAACAACACGCGCAAGGTGAAGCTGGGCGCGGAGTATCGCGAGCTGGTGGAGCAGTGCAAGGCTGAAGAGGCGAAGATCGAGCAGCTCAAGAAGCTGACCGAGCAGCGCGCGATGATGCTGGAGAAGGCGGAGATCACGGCGGCGCTGGTGGAGAAGATGCCGCGCTGGGCACTGCTTGGTGAAGTGGTGTATCGCATGCCCGATGAGATGCGACTGGAAGATCTGGGCATGAAGGGCACGCGCAACACGACGGGGGGTGTGGTGAGCGTGAAGTCGGAAGTGAAGAGCCTGACGCAGGACGTTGCGGACAAGCAGGCGGCTGCGGCGCGGCCCAAGGTGCAGGCACCGAGCTTCACGTATGACATCGCCATCAGCGGGACGGCGAAGGACAACAACCAGGTGGCTGACTATCTGGGCAGCCTGAAGCGCAGCCCCGCGCTGCGTGACGTTGAACTGACGTACATCAAGGAAATGCGCGACAAGGAAACGTCGCTGCGCAAGTTTGAAATGACGGCGCGGCTGCGGAGCGATGTGCCCAAGGAGCAGCTTGGCGCGAGCATTCGCGAACTGCTGGCGACCAAGAGCGGCAAGACGCCCGATGGCGCGGCGCCCATGGCGAAGGAGAACGAGTAATGCAGATGAAGACCACCAACATGTTGCTGTGGGTCGGCGTGGGTGTGGGCGTGCTGGGCCTGCCCATCGCGAGCTACTTCCTCGTTTTCAAGCCGCAGAACAGCGAAATTTCGCGGGCGCAGGGTGACGTTGAGCACATGCGCGATCTGCTTGCGCGACTGCAGGAGGAAGCGGCGAAGAACGCTGACTTTGAGCGTGCGAACCAGGAGCTGGCGCAGAACATCGGCATCATTGAAGAGCGCCTGCCCACGAACCAGGAAGTTGATGCGGTGGTGCGTCAGGTGAGCGATCTTGCCGTCGCGGCGGGG
>DATGWV010000108.1:0-31014 GCA_035299305.1 Phycisphaerales bacterium
GGGAGTTGCGGCGGTACGTCGCTTGGCAGTCGGTCGCGGCATGCAACAGGATAGATGCACAAGTGCGAGTCGTCGCCACAGCGCGTTCACGTGCGCGATTTGTTCACATACTTCGCAAACGCCGCGAGTGTCTGCGGGGAGCAGTGGTGCTCGATTCCTTCAGCGTCACGCTCGGCTGTAGGGGCGGGCACGCCGATCGATCGAAGAAATGCCACGACGAGCTCATGCCGCTCGCGGCTGCGTGTCGCGAGTGATTGGCCGGCGGGAGTCAGGAAGATCGCGCGATAGGGCTGCGATGTGACGAGCTTCTCCCGCTGCAGGCGCGCGATCGTGCGAACCACGGTGACATGCGTCACACCCATGACGTGGGCAAGGTCCACAACGCGGGCCTCGCCCTGCGATGCGATGAGACCCGCGATGGCCTCGACGTAGTCTTCGGCGACTTCGCTGGCGTGAGCCGCACGCACGGACGCATAGACCGAGGCGTCTTTCGCCTTGGAGCGCGGTCGACGAGCCGAACTGGAACCTGACGGCTTGGTCATGCGGTACGCGATAGTAGGCACATTCGTATCTTTGGCCACTTTGTGTAGCCGCGTCTTGAAGATGTAGCCGGTGCTACACTCTTGGGCGACCGATGCTTGATATCGGCATCGCAAGGAGTCGATATGAAGGTGGTCATCGCGATTCTGGCTTGTCTGTCGTGCGTTTGGGCGGTTCTTATGCTGCAGGGCTGCTCGCGCTCGCAAGAGCCTGCGGCTCCTGCTGACAACCGACTTCAAGTCGTCGTGACGACGGGTATGGTGGGCGATGTCGTGGAACGTATTGGCGGCGAGCACGTGCGCGTGCAGACGCTGATGGGACCTGGCACCGATCCGCACCTCTATAAGCCAACGCCTGCGGATATGCGGGCGTTGCAGTCAGCACAGCTTGTCGTCTACTCGGGGCTCAAGCTCGAAGGCAAGATGATTGACGCGCTCGAAAGCCTCGCAAAGTCCAAGCCTGTTGTGTGCTATGCCGATGCATTGCCTCGCGAGCGATTGATGAGCGCGAGTGAAGACGCCGCTGCGGTGGGGAAGCACTTTGACCCGCATGTGTGGTTTGATGTCGCGCTATGGGCCAACGGCGTTGACGCTGTTCGCGATGCGCTCAGCAAGGCTGACCCGGCGAACGCTGAGAAGTACGCAGCGAATGCACGCGCGTATGGCATCATTCTCGGCGATTTGGATCGCGATGTACGCCAGCAGATCGCGACGATTCCGAAGGAGCGCCGAGTGCTGGTGACGGCGCACGACGCGTTCGGATACTTCGGCCGGGCGTATGACATTGAAGTTGCGGGCATTCAGGGTCTGTCCACGGAGAGCGAAGCGAGTCTTAACGACATCAACCGGCTCGTCGATGAACTCGTTGCACGCAAGATTCCTGCGGTTTTCGTTGAGTCGAGCATCAGTCCCAAGAACATCGAGGCCCTGGTGCAAGGCGCGAAGGCAAAAGGACACGATGTGCGGATCGGCGGCTCGCTTTACTCAGATGCGATGGGTGCGGCGGGCACTGCCGATGGCACGTATGTCGGCATGGTGCGACAGAACGTGCGACAGATCGTGGAGGCGCTGCGATGAGCGTCGCGACTGATATCGCCATCGATGTGCACGATCTGACCGTTGCATATCACCGCAAGCCAGTGCTCTGGGACGTGGATGTCCAAGTTCCATCGGGCAAACTCATCGCGATCGTCGGACCCAACGGTGCGGGTAAAAGCACGTTGCTCAAGGCGATGCTCGGACTTGTGCCGCTCGCGAGCGGACGCATTGAGATATTCGGTCGCGAACTGCGTGATGCCCGAGCCCTCGTTGGATATGTGCCGCAGCGCGAGAGTGTCGACTGGGACTTTCCCATCGACGCGATGGGCGTGGTGACGATGGGGACGTACGCGAAGCTGGGCTGGCTGCGACGTGTGGGTGCGATGCAGCGAGCACGCGCGATGGACGCGCTCAAGCAAGTTGGGATGCACGAGTTCGCGCAGCGCCAAATCGGCCAGCTTTCGGGCGGTCAGCAGCAACGCGTGTTCCTCGCGCGAGCCCTGGCGCAGGATGCCGCGTTGTACCTGATGGATGAACCGTTCGCCGGCGTTGATGCAGCGACCGAGCGAGCCATTCTGGATGTGCTGCGCGACATGCGGAACGCCGGCAAGACCGTCATCGCTGTGCACCACGATCTACAAACGGTGCCGCAGTACTTTGATCATGTTGTCATGCTGAACATGCGACTGGTGGCGGCGGGACCTACTGCGGAGGCATTCACGCCAGAGAACTTGCAGAAGACGTATGGCGGTCGCTTGAATCTGCTGGAGCAAGCCGCAGAAGCCGTGCGGCGAGCCGGCTCGTGACGCCTTGATCAAAGAAGATTGCTAGGAGCCAAGAGTCTGCTGTCACGACTGCTCACATTCTCCGACTTCAACACCAACGTCGTGCTGCTGGGCAGTGTGCTGCTCGGCATGGCCTGCGGATTGGTGGGCACGTTCACTGTGCTGCGAGGTCGCTCGCTGATGGCCGATGCCCTCGCGCACGCTGCATTGCCAGGCGTGTGCATTGCGTTTCTGCTCACAGGCTCACGAGAGCTGGGCCCTTTGCTCGCGGGCGCGCTCGCATTCGGTGTGCTGGGCGTGCTCGCGGTCATGGGCATCCGCCGAAGTTCCCGCGTCAAGGAAGACGCGGCTATCGCGCTCGTGCTGTCGAGCACGTTCGGTTTGGGTGTCGCGCTGCTCAGCGTCGTGCAGAGGACTCCCAACGCAGCTCACGCCGGGCTTGAGGGCTTCATCTTCGGCAAAGCGGCGAGCATGGTGGTGCGCGATGTGCAGTTGATTGCCGCCGTGGCGGCGATCATCGTGGTGACGTGCGCCATCTTCTATAGACAGTTCAAGGTCTTGTGCTTTGATCGCGACTTTGCGCACAGCGCGGGACTTCGCGTGGCACTGCTCGACTTTCTGCTCATGGGTCTGGTGTGTGTGTGCACCGTGGTCGCGCTGCCCGCAGTCGGCCTTGTGCTCGTCGTCGCTCTCCTCACCATTCCGGCGGTCGCGGCCCGCTGCTGGAGTGATCGGCTCGGTGTCATGGCGATCATCGCCGCCGGCATTGGTGCGATGTCGGGCGCGGTTGGTACCGCTATCAGCGCGAACGCCGCCAAGCTCAGTGCGGGTGCGGTCATCACACTCGTCGCCGCAGCGGCGTTTGTTGTGTCGTTGCTTGCCGCACCGCGGCGAGGTGTGATTGCGCGATGGATACGTGAGCGACGGCTGCGGCGCAAGATCGCGTTGCAGAATGTGCTGCGCGCGGTGTACGAAGTGCAGGAGTTGCAGGCGACGCGTGGTCCTGTCGCCGTGTGCGATGTCATGCTCAAACGCGCATGGCGGCCGGCAGAGCTTGACAGTCTGCTCGCACGTGCGCAGCGATCAGGCGAGATTGTCCGCGAGGATGATCGCGTGGACCTGACGTCCGCGGGTCGCGAGCACGCGATGCAGATTGTCCGCACGCATCGGCTGTGGGAGCTATACCTCGTCACGCATGCGTCGATTGCGAGCGACCATGTTGATCGCGATGCGGACACGATCGAGCACGTATTGCCAGCGGAGATTCTGCAGCAACTGGAAGCTCGGCTGCGAGAGGACGGTCGACTGCCCGGCTCACTGGTGCCCGCATCGCCTCACGCCGTCGCGCCGGCGTCGCGCGCGGGGGTGCACGGATGAATGTCTTCCTCACCAGTAGTGAGTGGTGGACGCTCGCAACGGCGTGCATGTGCGGGTTGCTGTGCGGCGTCGCGGGCTGCTACCTCGTGCTGCGCCGCATGAGTCTCTTGGGCGATGCCATCACGCATGCCATCCTGCCGGGGCTTGCTGGCGCGTTTCTGCTCAGTGGCACGCGTGATACATGGGCAATGTTGCTCGGCGCGTTGGTTGTTGGACTGCTCACAGCGGCGGGCACGAGTTGGCTCTCTCGCGTCGGGCGCGTGCCCAGCGATGCTGCGATGGGCGTTGTCTTCACGTCGCTGTTCGCGGCGGGAGTGCTGCTGATTTCCAGAGCGGCTGACAAGGTCGATCTCGATCCTGGCTGCGTGCTGTATGGCTTGCTGGAGTTTGTCGATACGGATCGCGTGCGACTGCTGGGCATCGAGATGCCTCGTGCGTTCGCGACGCTCGCGGGTGCGAGCGCGATCATGTTCACGCTTCTCACGCTTTTCTGGAAGGAACTCAAACTCGTCAGCTTCGACGCGGCCCTCGCGACGAGCATGGGTTTCTCCGCGGGACTCATTCACTACGGTGCCATCGCGATGATCGCGGGAGCTGCGGTCGCGAGCTTTGAAGCGGTGGGCTCGATTCTCGTCGTTTCCATGCTCATCGGTCCACCAGCCACGGCAAGTCTGCTCACGCAGCGCCTGGGACGCATGGTTTTCCTTGCGGGCATCATCGGCATCGTGAGCGGAGCCGTCGGCACGATCGCCGCGGTGAAACTGAGCACATCCATCGCGGGCACGGTCAGCGTGGCGGTGGGGGCCATTTTCGTGGTCGCGCTGGTGTGCTCACCTTCCCAGGGGCTGCTCGCGAGCTGGCTGCGACGGTCGGCTCTCACGCTGCGGGTGCGGCGCGAGGACATCATGGGCAGCCTGTACCGCCTGCAGCAGGAACCCAACACCCGCGTCACGCGCGATGACATTTCCGCATTGCTACGCGGCCCGTGGGGCATACTGGCGCAGCAACAGTTGCTCTCGCGCAAGCACTTGCAGCGCGCTAATGGCGGCCCCGTGCTGACGCAAACCGGTTTGATCGAAGCCGAGCGAATCTTGCGAGCTCACCGCTTGTGGGAAAGCTATCTCTGGCGCGACCTCGCGCTGCCCGTCAGCCACGTGCATGATCCCAGTGAGCGCATGGAGCACTTCATCACCGATGAAATGGCGCGAGACCTCGCTGCGCACGTGAGCGATACGCATGATCCGCAAGGCCGCCCCATCCCGCGACGCAATTCCGGCGCGGAGTGACGCGAGCGCGGCGATCACAACTCACTTGAGCGGGAGACAAAAGAGCAGCACGAGATGCACGCGATTACTCACACCCAGCAATTGATAAATTGCCTTGGTGTGATCGTGCACGGTGTGCTTGCTGCGGTCGAGCGCTTCCGCGATCTCGGGCTCGGTTTTGCCCTCGAGCAAATGCTCGAGCACGCCGCGCTGAGCCTCGCTGATCTTTGCGAGCAAATCAGGCCGACGCGCCGCCAGTTGACGACCGAGACCCTCTGGAAATTCCTGTATGCCTGCCATCCGTGCCCTTCTTGCGACGTTGAGCGGACACCCCTTCTCGCCATCACCGCGAGTTGTCGTGGTTCAGACCACATTCTTCCATCAATCGACCTTTGTTTCAACGAGCGATCAACAATTCACCCCAAAATACTCCCGCGCGCACGTGGAGAAACTTCCCGCGGCGCAACATGAAACCAAGATGAAATGAACGTTACCGCGCCCACGAGTCGATCGGACCGCGCGTGGCTTCGCTCAATGCGCGGAGCTGCTCAGGTGTCATTTTCTCGCGAGATTGCTCGAGAAATGCGTCCGACGCCGCTTTACCGCTGCGCTGACTGATCGCGACGGCGGTCCACGCGGCGTCGCGTGCGCGTGAGTCTTCGCGCTGGTTTATCTGAAGAAGACCGACGAGTTTTTCATTTGCTGATCCAAGTCTCGGATACGCCGTGTGCCACAGCGCGTCCTGCAGCGCGAGCTTGCTCATGCGCGGTTTGTCCATGAGCGCGTAGGCGGAGACCAGATCGTCCGCGCGCTGCTGCCGAAACAACGGCAGCACCAACAGCTCCGCAGCGGCAGGCGTGAGCTTGTCAGCTTTGTCGCGCAGCAAAGGCCCGGCAAGCCGAGCAAGATCAGCTTCGCGCCCCGCAAGCACAAGTGCCCGCAGTGCGTCTTCGTACTTGTCCGCTTTCAAGTCCTCGCGCAGCTGCGCGTCAACCGATGTCGCATTCTCAAGAGGCAAAGCATCGCTCGAACGCAGCGGACCGTTCACACTCGTGAACAGGGGATCACCGACCACCGCGATCTTCCACGGCGGAGCATTGTCGTATCGCAGCGCGGCTCCCCACGGCGCGCCGATGTTGATGCGAGCGACAACCTTTTCAGGCGGCAGAAACGCCGCGAGATACGGCTCGTGCACACTGCCATAGTAAAAGAAGATGCCCCGATCCATCCATCGCCCCAGCAGGTGATTGGGCAGCGCAGGAAAGAGCGCGGACCACGAGTGAATGAAGTGCACCGCCGCCGGTTGATCGAGCAAAGGCAAATCGGCAGGCAGGCATCGACCGGGCGACAGCTCGAAGAAGTCGCTGTTGCCCATCGTGTTGACCATCACGACCTGCGCCTGCACCGGCCGAGCCGCGCGGGCGCGCCATTCGGCAGCCCCGCCGTCGGGCCAGTCAATCACCTCCACACCCACGCTCGCGGCCCGCAGCGCATCGCCCGCCTTGCTCATGTCATACTGCCCGAACGCGCCGTCGTTGCGATAGCCATCAAACAGCCATGCCGTGCGAGGTGTGAGAAAGAGCGAGCACATCGCCATGTAATTCGCGCTGCGGTGCGAACCGAAAATCTGCCCCGCCCACGCCCAGCGGTCCGGCTGCGTCGTGCCCGCCCCCACACGCCCGATGCGATCGGTGGTCGCGATGAACTCGCGCCCGTCTTTGCCAGGCACCTGCCGATCAATCCGCGCGGCACACGCAAAGGCGAGCGTCACCGCCTCGACTTCATCGCCCAACGCGTTCCACTGGAGCTTGAGCGCTTCGGTGCCGTCTTCAATCTGCTTCGCCAGCGCATCCGCATCTTCCACACTCAAGCTGCCATTGATCTCACGCCTGGCATTCACAAACACCATGGGCTGCCCGCGTCCTGCCGCGAGCGCGAGTCCGGCTGTCCACGCCGGGTCAGCCAGGTCAATCGCCACCACACCGGGCGGCGCGGCATCCGCCGAACGCCACAACTCGATGATGCGCTCCTGCGTCGCATCTTCGGCAATTTCCCAGCTTTTCGCCAGCGCCGCAACAAGTTGCTCACGCGACGCGTTGGCGAATGTCAGCGCGCTGCCTTCGGCTGCCGGGCTCCGCCACGTCACCACCGTGTTGGGGCCAAACCCGCGCACAAACCGTCCGATTTCCTCCGCCGCTTCGGGCGTGCCGTCATCAATCAACACGGGAAACCGACGCGTGGGCGTCCATGCGCTGATGGCATCGACAAACGATTGTGCGTCTCGTACAACCACCACGTGCGGCATGACGCGGGCCGCAGCGCTCGCCTTCGCCAAACGTTGCCCCAGCACAATCGCAGGCGGAATCTGCATGGCGGGTGCACCCTTCGCCTCGGGCCCGGCGGGCTGAGTCTGAAGCGCGGGCAGAGCAAGGGCGATCGCGGCGAGTGCAACGTGCATGCAGCACTGTAAACGCTAGAGACGCGACCGGTGTTCGGACGGCCCGCGTCCGCGTGACGCGAACAGATGTAGAATCGCCCATGCCCAGTCTCTCGCGCGATGCCTTTGCCGCCCTCGTGCAGGCCCATGCCGCCGGCGGACGCACTATCGCCGTGCCGATCGCCCTCCGCGTGTTGAGCGATCAATTGACGCCCGTGCTTGCCTACCGCCGACTCGTCGCCGCGGATGACCGCAAGGAGCCGAGCTTTCTGTTTGAAAGCGTCGAAGGTGGCGAGCGTCAAGGTCGCTATTCGATTCTCGGCAACAAGCCCCGCGCAGCGGTCATCGCCAAAGGTACAAGCGTGCGAGTGTGGCACGACCATGCCAAGCAGGACGTGCTGCACGCCAACGAGGAAACGTTCGCATGCGATGATCCGCTTGCGCTGCTGCGCGCGTACGCCAAGCAGGTGCAACTGGTCATGCCAGCCGACACGCGAGACCTGCCCGCATGCGTGCTGGGAGGCTGGTTCGGATGCGTCGGCTACGACAGCGTGCGCTACGCCGAGCCGGAAAAGCTGCCCTTCAGCGCGGCACCACGCGACGACCGCGACCTGCCCGATGTCGCCATGTATTTCTTCGATGGCGTGACGGTGTTCGATCACGTCGAGAAGGTCGTGTATCTCGTCGCCCTCGCGCTGTGCGCGCCGGGAGCGAGCGCCGATCACGCGTACGAAGACGCCATCGCGCGGCTGCATGATCGTCTGACGACCATCGAGCGTCACAGCAAGCCGCTGCGCGCAGGATTGCTTGAGCGCGACAACGCACCGCCAGGCCACACGCTTCGCAGCAACATGACGCGCGATGACCACGCCCAGATGATCCTCAAAGCCAAGGAATACATCAAGGCTGGCGACATCTTTCAAGTGGTGCTGGGCCAGCGTTTCGAGCGCGAGAGTTCGGCCGATCCGTTCGATGTGTATCGCGCGCTGCGCACCGTCAACCCCAGCCCGTACATGGTCTACATGCAGGCCGAAGGCTGCATTCTCGTCGCGAGCAGCCCCGAAATTCTCTGCCGCGTGCGCAAGCGTGATGATGGCAAGTTCGTTCTCACCAATCGTCCGCTCGCTGGCACGCGTCGCCGTGGCCGCACCCCTGCGGAAGACACGGCGCTCGAAGCAGAGCTCCGCGCCGACGCAAAGGAACGCGCCGAACACATCATGCTCGTCGACCTTGGTCGCAACGACGTGGGCCGCGTTGCGGAACCGGGCAGCATCACCCTCCCCAGCGTGCTCGAAGTGGAGCGATACAGCCACGTGATGCACCTATCCAGCACCGTGACCGGCGTGCTGCGCGATGATCAGGATTGCTGGGATGCACTCGCTGCCACGCTGCCCGTGGGCACCATCAGCGGCGCTCCCAAAGTCCGTGCCATGCAGATCATCGACGAACTCGAACCGATCCGCCGCGGTCCCTACGGCGGCGGCATGGGCTACGTGAGTCTTGACGGCCAGATGGACATCGCTCTCACGCTCCGCACCATCGTCGCACCCTTCGCCCGCGCCACGCTCACGCCCGCAGGCCCACGATGGACCTATCACCTCCAAGCCGCGGGCGGCATCGTGGCCGATAGCGTCATCGACGACGAATTCATGGAAACCGTGAACAAAAGTGCCGCACTTGCCCGCGCAATTGACGTCGCGGAGCGCGCTTTCCGCGAATAATGTCACCCATGGCACACGAGCCATCTCCAACTTCGCCGACCGACGCAGCCGTAGCGGTCGCCCCCGCGCCGCGTCAGGCTCCTCGCGAGCCCAAGCCGCTGGAGATGTGGCACGTCATTCTGCTCGACGATAACGACCACTCGTACGACTACGTGATTCGCATGATGCAGCAGCTCTTCGCATGCGATCAAACGCGTGCGTTTGAACTGGCGCGGACCGTGGACAAGGAAGGCCGCGTCATCTGCACGACCGTGCACAAGGAACTCGCCGAACTCAAGCGCGATCAGATTCACGCGTTCGGCAAAGATCACTTCATCGCGAGCTGCAAAGGCTCCATGTCTGCCGTCATCGAGCCTGCTCCCTGACCGCTCATCGAACTCACCCATGCGCCGATTTCAGCCCAAAGCCGAGCTCCCCGACGAACCCGCCGATGGCTTCACCAAGCAGGAACTGCTCGATGTCTCGGGGCTCTCCAGCAAAACGTTCGACATGATTCGCAAAGCCGCGCGCATCAAAGGCCCGGGCCATGGCGGCCTTGACTGGGTCTTCTCGCTCGACGACCTCAAGGCGCTCGTGCATCGCGCCGAGTCAGGCACCTTCACCGAGCGCGGCGACCCTGCCGCTCGCGCGTGGCGCGTGTTGCTCGAAGAACGCGGCGTGAAACTCGACCGGCGCAAGTAAGAACACTCGCTGACCGGGCATTTGTGCTCCGAAGTTCGCAGTCTCATGACGAGACTCTGCGGGTGAGTCAGAACTCAGCGCTTCCGCCGCGATCCCGCAAACAGTGCCAGCCCGACCATCGCCAACGGTCCCGGTCCGGGCACCGCGACCAAATCAAACTGCATGAACGCCGTGTACGGGTCGTTCGCTGGAATGCTGCCCAGTCCCATGCGCACGCGCGTCACCGCGTCAACGGTGTACATGCCCGGCGTCAGCGTTCCCGCAACGTCAAATCCGCCCGTCGCGCTGCGCTGGAAGTCGATGTTGTGAAACTCGTGCAGGACGCCGCTGGGCGCCCAGAAGGCGACGACGACATCGCTGATGGGCAGGCCATCAAAGGGCCCTTGTTCGCTTTGGCCGCCGGGCATGCCAAAGAACTGATACTGCGTCGTTTCCTGCACCGCAAACTCAAACCGCACGCGTGCGATCACATCAACGGTGCGCATCACGTCAACGCCATCAAGCATCACGCCGTCGTGTCGGCCTTGCGTCCACGCCGTGGAACTGATTCGCTCGGCATTCGCCGATCCCGACACGCCGCCAGCATAGCGAGCCATCTGTTCGCTGCCGGCATCCGCCGCGTTCAGCCGCATCCGAGCGGTCGCGCTGCGAAACTCATCAAATGCCACGTTCGCACCGAACATCGCCGGGCTCGTGAGTGACACGGTGCGCGTGTCGGTGAGCGCGAGCGTGGGGGAGCTCACCGTCGCCGTCGCGTCGAAGGCGTACGACGTTGCGATGGGCACAAACCCGGCGATTGCTGGCGACCCCAGCAACACCGCAGACGAACCGACGAGCACAGCAACTCCACGCATTGGCATACCTCCGAGTCGTCCAGTATGCACTCGGAAATCGCGTCTTGCCACTCGCTTGGAAAGTTGCAGCGTTTATGAGACGCCCGATGTCGGTGTGATCAGTGCCGACGGGATGACCGCTGGTGCGATAAGTCGCCACGTCATGGGCGAGCGATACAGCCGGCCTTGCTTGGCCGCCATCGCTCCGGCAATCGCGCTCCACGCCGCGAGCACCATCGCCGCGCCGATGAGCAAGAGCCCAAACCCGCACAGCGACAGCAGAAATCCCGCCAGCCCGATGATGAGATTCGACAACTGCTGATTCAGGCATTCGCGACCATGGTCGTCAATCAACGCGCTTTCGCGTCGCCGGAGCATCCACAACGCCCATGCCGGCATGAGCGGCAGGCCTAAAGCCGCAAGAAACGTGGACAAATGCAGCCACATCGCCCAGGTTCGCTCCCAGTCATGGGACGACACCTGCACGCGTTCCAGCGAGTACTGAGCCACGGAACCTGCACGCACGCCGTGCATTGTTAGGATGTCGCGGCTGTCAGTTGCGGCGATCACGAATTCCGCGTCCGATTGCGAACAACCGGCATCGTACATTCCGCCATGCGCGATTCGTCCGCCGTTGTTGTGCAGCCACCCGTAAGCGGATGGCCCACTCGCGCGCGCACATTGCCGGTAATTGCTCACGAAACGCGACTTGTACTGGGGCTGCCCACTGATCGGGCCGTCATCATGTCGGGCCATCAGGCGGAACTGTGGCACCCGGGCATCGCGGCCAAGGCACTTGCGATGACGCACATCGCGCATGCGTGTGCCGGCGCGTCCGCGTGGGTGCATGTGGATCAGGACGCCAACGACCCGACTCGCATCGCGTATCCCACGCGAGATTTGCGCATGGGAACGTGGGCGGTGTCGGCGCAGACAGCATCGGCCAGAGCATCGCTGCCCGCGACCGGCTCGCGCCCTGCGCTTCGCGAAGCGTCTGCCGTGCCTGCCGACGTGCATCCCGGCGTGAAAACGTCGTACGACCGCATGCGCGATGCGATCCTGCGCCGAGGTGAGAGCGCCAGCCTTGCCGAACAGCTTGCCGGGCTTGCGTTCGAGCCGTTAAGTGGCCTCGCACGGGTGGATGTCCCGTTCATGGCAACACGGATTGCCAGCACGCCGGCGTTTGTGGAGGCTGTCACGCTCATGCGAGCCGATCCGCAAGCCTGTGCCGAAACCTACAACGCCGCGGCGGCGGGCGTTCCTGCTGCGCGGCTTCGTGCATTGAACATCAGCGAGCCGCGCGTCGAATTGCCACTCTGGCGCGTGCGCGTGGGCATGGCCCGGCTGCCGGTCTTCGCGAGCGATCTGGACCGCATTCCGGCGCACGAACTCGCGCCGCGTGCGTTGCTCATGACCGCCCTGCTGCGAGCTTGCGCCTGCGATGTCTTCATTCACGGCACCGGCGGCGGTGTGTACGACCAGGCCACCGACGCATGGTGGCACGCGTGGATGCAGCGCGGGCGCAGTCCGCTCAGCGAACTTTCGCTCGCACCGACCGCCGTCGTCACGGCGACGCGTCGGCTGACATTTCCCGGTGCGCACGTGCCCGAGCCCGAAGCGATCGATCACGCCGTGTGGCTCGCGCATCGCGCTTTGCATGATCCGCACGCCGCCGGAGACGACACGCTCATCACTCGCAAGCAAGAGCTGGTCGCCGCCATCGCATCGGCGCCACGCCGCAGCAGCGAGCGTCGCGCGTTGTATCGTCAAATGCACTCGCACATCGCCCAGATGCGCGCGCAGCGACAGTCGCAGATCGACAAACTTGCAAAGGCGGCCGCCAACGCCGTCGCTTCGCGAGAAGTCGCCGCAGTCGTGCATGCACGCACCTGGCCCTGCGCCGTGTATCCGCGCGGCGTACTCGAAGAACTTAGTTACACCATTGGTCGCGCCATCGCGATGTAAGCATTACCTGCCGACCGCATCACATCATCGCTCAATCAGCAGCGGCACCGACACGCGCGAACTCCACTGGCTGCTGGGCTTGGTCCACCACAGCGCGTCCTGCGCGTCTGCGGTCATCGTCACTGGCACCGTGTCAGGCAGCTCCGCAAAGACAACTTCACCCTTCAGCCGGTCGCGCAGCACCGCGCGAATCACATCAAACGCCCGCTCCGTCTGCGGCAGATCGAGCAGATAGCTCGCCGACAGCGACGGTCCATTGATAACTGACGCCGGAGCGATGCTCGTGACCGCCGCGCCCGGGCCGATGAGAGGCGAGATCAAACTGGCTGTTGAGAACATCGCCGGTCCGCGCGCCATCGCGGGCTGCGCGGACGATCCGTACTGCTGCGACGCCCGCACAAACGCCCGGCTGGCTTCGCTCGTCGCGGGCAACGACGCCGCGAGCACCGCAGGCGGCACGTCGCGCGACAGTTCCCAGCTCTGGCCCTCACGCGGCTGCGTCCCGTCCTGTTCCAGCTTGCCAAGGCCCTTCAAATCGCGTGAAACCACGCGAATCGCCAAGCGACCCTCGCGCGCCAGCGACAAAGCCTCATCGATGTTCACTTCGCGAGCAACCGGCCCCGCTGCGAAACCGCTGCTGCGTGCCATGCTCGCATCAGCCGTACTCATCGCCGTCATCGTGTCAGCTTGTTCGTTCGCAGCCAGCGTCGTGGTCGGCGACGTTTGCTCCACTTGCGAACCAGCCGCAGCCGTCGTGCCAGCCGATGCATTCGTGTCGTTCTTCGCGATCGTCGTGCCCGGGTTGGCAAGTCGAGGCGACGCGGACCGCATCATCTGCGTCGTCCAATACGCCGCACCGGCAACCAGCAACAGCAACCCTGCCGCGAGCGCGAGCGAAGGCACGCGCCGCGACCACGCTGCCCGGTCATCGGTCTCTTCGCGAACAAGTCGAAGCTGCGCAGGCACCGCAGCAGTGGGGGCCGAGCGTTCGAGCTTCAGAATCTCGTCACTTTCATGACCGACCAGCGACTCGCGCTCCAACGCCGCCAGTACGCGATTGTGCAGATCCGCCGGCGCACGCACCGCGCCGCTCGCATCACCCAGGCTCCGCAGCGCGGCGCGATGCCGCTGCATCTGGCCGATGCGATCATACAGATCAGCCCGGCCCGACTCCGCAGCCAGTCGGCGCACATCCTGAGGCGAGAGCGAGCCGTCGATCCAATCGACCAGCGCGTCTTCGCTCACAGGCTGGCGAGATCCAGCGGGGCCTGCGGGGTTGGAGGGATTCGTCGTCATGAGTCTCTGTCGTGCTCGGTCTGTCTCTTGATCGGTCGGCGAGGCATCAATCTTCGTGGTTCAAACGTCGTCGTTCAGTCTTCATCCTGCATCCGCGGCGCGCTCGCGCGGGCCATTTGTTCCACCATGTCGCGCAGCGCGGTGCGAGCGCGGAAGACGCGACTCTTCACCGTGCCCACCGCCACGCCCAACACCTGCGCGATTTCCTCATAGGGCAAGCCCCGGCAATCGCACAGAATCAGGATCGCCCGCTGCTCAGGGTCGAGCTCGCGGAGCGCGGCGAGAACACGCTCTTGTTCTTCACGCAGTTCGACGTTCGCGGTCCCTGCCGGTTCCCGACCTGCGCGACTTTCTTGAGCGACCAAGTCCTCCCAGTCACCAGCCCGCCCATCACCCGAACTTCCCGCCGCGATGCTGTCCAGACTCGCGTGTCGGCGCAGCTTTTCGGCCCTCAGTTTCGACAGGCAGACGTTCATCGTCACGCGGATCATCCACGTGCTGAGCTTGCTCCGGCCGTCGAAGCTGTCGATGCCCCGAATGACCTTGACGAATGCGTCCTGCGTCAAATCCGCTGCCATTTCGCGGTCGCGCACCATGCGGAAGCAGACGCCGAACAGCCGGTCCTGGTACTCGCGAATGAGCAGCGACCACGCCGCAGCGTCTCCCGAGCGAATGCGCGCGACCAGTGCCAGATCGCGCGCGTCGGCGTCGTTGGGGCTATCGGGCATGGGGGAGGGATTGACCAAGGGCAGGCAGGTTACGTGGGCAAGCGAAGGCAGATTGGCGGGAAATTGTTCGGGGCCCGGCGCGATGAAGTTCCACTTACCCAATGCTGGTTCCCGCTCGCCGCTGACGCAAATCCTTGCGATTGCACTGTTCGCGCGTCTGCGGCTGGTCGATAGCCCTTATGGGTCCATGCACGATCCTTGGCGGACGTGCTGCGTATGGACTCTTGCCGGAGCGACGCTCTGTGGCAGAGCGCGACTCCGCGGGTGGGACTGCTTGCCGGAGGTTCATGATGAACGCGCCGCGCCTCGTTGCTCTTCGTTCGCCTCTCTTTGATGAAGGTGGTTTCCTGCGTCGCGAGCCGCTCAGCGACTTTCGCGGCGTGCAGCGCGAAACCGGTGCGCCCGTGGGCGGCAACGTCAGCGGTGCCGACCTCATCGCCAGCGTCGACGCACGCCTCGACCGCCGGCGCTTTCAAGATCATCACTGGAGCGGCACGTTCTGGGAGTACTTGGACATCTGCGCCAAGCAGCCGGGTGTGGTGCGCAACGCGTACCAGCGGCTCTACGACGCCATCATGACGCAAGGCAGCGAACGCTACAAGGTCTTTAAGAAGGAAGCGATCCGCTACAACTTCTTCAGCGATCCCTTCGACAACGGCGCTGACGCCATCTTCGGCCTCGACTTCGCCCTCATGCAACTGGTCGACTTCCTGCGCTCCGCCGCCGAAGGCTACGGCACCGACAAACGCATCCTGCTGCTGCACGGCCCCGTGGGCAGCAGCAAGAGCACGATCGCGCGACTGCTCAAGAAGGGCATCGAGCACTACAGCCGCACGCCCGAAGGCGCGATGTATTCGTTCAGTTGGCTGCTTGACGAGCAGTGCGAAGTTTCGGCAAGTGAACACGATTCCAAACTCGCGGCCCGGACACACGAGTTCAAGTGCCCCATGCACGAAGAGCCGCTCGTGCTCATTCCGCGCGAAGCCCGCGCGGACGTGCTTGCCAAACTCAACGCGTCGTTTCAGTCGCCATACCACAACGGCAAGCTG
Source organism: Phycisphaerales bacterium (assembly GCA_035299305.1). Taxonomy (GTDB): domain Bacteria; phylum Planctomycetota; class Phycisphaerae; order Phycisphaerales; family UBA1924; genus BJHL01. The sequence continues at coordinate 15,715 of DATGWV010000108.1, forward strand.
AAAGTCTTCGGCGATCCCGATCCCTTCTGCCGCAAGATCTTCGAAGATCTCATGGCGTTCTACCAGGGCGACTGGCGCAAAGTCATGGACCACGTGAAGGTCCGCCGCATCGTGCTGAGTGAAAAGGATCGCGTGGGCATCGGTACGTTCCAGCCCAAGGACGAGAAGAACCAGGACTCCACAGAACTCACGGGCGATATCAACTATCGCAAGATCGCGATGTACGGCAGCGACAGCGATCCGCGCGCGTTCAACTTCGACGGCGAGCTCAACATCGCCAATCGCGGCATTTGCGAGTTCATCGAAGTGCTCAAGCTCGACGTCGCGTTCCTGTATGACCTGCTCGGTGCGAGCCAGGAGCACACTATCAAGCCCAAGAAGTTCGCGCAGACCTACATCGACGAAGTGATCCTGGGCCATACCAACGAGCCCGAGTACAAGCGCCTGCAGAGTAACGAAATGATGGAGGCCTTCCGCGACCGCACGATCAAGATCGACGTCCCGTACAACATTCGCCTCGATGACGAGATTCGCATCTACCAGAAGGACTTCACGAGCGGCAAAGTTCGCGGCGTGCACATCGCGCCGCACACGCTCGAGGTCGCCGCGATGTGGGCAGTGCTCACGCGCCTCGAAGAGCCCAAGAAAGCGGGCCTGACGCTCATGCAGAAGCTCAAGCTCTACAACGGCAAGAGCATTCCGGGCTACACCGAAGACAGCGTGCGCGAGCTCAAGGACGAAGCGCACCGCGAAGGCTTGGGCGGCATCAGCCCGCGATATATCCAGGACAAGATTTCCAACGCCATGGTCAGCCGCCAGGCGATCGAAGAGCGCTGCATCAATCCCTTCATGGTGCTCAACGAGATCGAAAGCGGTCTGACGCACCACAGCCTCATCAACGACGAGAACACGCGCAAGCGCTATCGCGAACTGCTCGCCGTCGTGAAAGAGGAGTACGAAGACATCATCAAGGGCGAAGTGCAGCGCGCCATCTCCGCCGACGAAGATGCCATCAAGCGCCTGTGCACCAACTACATCGAGAGCGTTCGCGCCTACACGCAGAAGGAACGCGTCAAGAACAAGTACACGGGCCGCGACGAAGAGCCCGATGAACGCCTCATGCGCAGCATTGAGGAGAAGATCGACATCCCCGACTCGCGCAAGGATGATTTCCGTCAGGAGATCATGAATTACATCGGTGCGCTCGCCCTCGACGGCAAGAAGTTCGAGTACAACACCAACGCGCGTCTTTACCGCGCACTCGAGCTCAAGCTCTTTGAAGACCAACGCGACACCATCAAGCTCAAGAACCTCGTGAGCAGCGTGGTCGACGATGAAACGCAGCAGAAGATCGATATCGTCAAGCAGCGCCTCATCAAGAACTTCGGCTACAACGAAACCAGTGCCACCGACGTCCTCAACTACGTCGCCAGCATCTTCGCCCGAGGTGACAGCAAGAGCCGGTAATGCGAGCGGTGGCCCGCCCCTTTGGGGCGGGCGCATGCGCAACGCGTTAGTGATTCTTTAGCAAACCGATGCAAGCTCATCGCCACTCAAGCGTTACGCCCGCATGCTCGCATGTCGCATGTTCCATGTCGGCTTCACCGTCGCGCTGTTAACCATCACGAGCGGCGCGGCGCTCGCACAAAAAGCCTCTTCAACTCCCAAGCCGCTCGTGACTGATGCGAACCAAGCGGTGCCCGCTGGCTTCACCACCGCCGCCGATTACTCCGCCAATCTCAGCGGCCGCGCCGTTCTGATCATGCACAAAGGCAGCGTGCTCTTTGAGCGCTACGACCACGACTGGTCCGCAACACGCCCACACATGCTCGCGAGCGGAACAAAGAGCTTCACGGGTGTTGTCGCGATGTTCGCCGTGCAAGACGGCCTGTTTACGCTCGATGAAAAAGTCGCCGACACCATCACGCAGTGGCACAGCGACGAGCGCAAGCGCGACATCACCGTGCGTCACCTGCTCACGCTCTCGTCAGGCCTGGACCCCGCCGACGCGGCCTTCCCCACACGCGCCGAACGCGCCGGTTTCCGCGGCCAGCGCAACGAAATCACTGACGCGCGCTCCAAGCGCATCGAACGCGAGGACGGGCGCACGGGCGTGAGCAAGCTTGCAACCGGCAACTGGTTCAAGGACGCCGTGAACGTGCCCATGAAGCACAACGCAGGCGAGCAGTTCGAGTACGGCCCCAGCCACTTCTACGTCTTCGGCGAGTTCATGAACCGCAAACTCGCCGCACAAAGTAAGATCAACGCCAAGACCTTCGAGGAGTACGCCAAGCTTCGCATCTTCGAGCCGCTTGGCATCAGCATCGGCCGCTGGGGCAAAGATGAAGCCGGCAACGTCAACATGCCGGGCGGCATGATGCTCACCGCCCGCGAATGGGCAAAGTTCGGCCAGTTCGTGCTGCAACGCGGCGCGTGGAAGCAGCCTGACGGCTCCATGAAACAGCTCATACGGCCCGACCTGCTCGCGCAGTGCTTTGAGCCCAGTGCGACCAACAGCGCATATGGCTTCACCTGGTGGCTGGGCGGCACAGCCCGTGAAGCCGACACCGGCGGGGCCGAAACGCAACGCGACAACGCCGACGCCAAGAAGCCCGCCGCCGTCCGCCTGCGTGACCGTGTGATCGACGAAGCATCCGACACACGCATCACCATCAACGGCAAAGACACACCTGTCTACATGGCGGCAGGCCTCGGCAAGCAGCGACTATTCGTCCTGCCCGAGCTTGATCTCGTCGTCGTGCGCTTCGCCGAGCCGTCACGAGAAGGCAGGGCATTCAGTAACGAAGAGTTTCTGAAGCCAATCGTGGAGGCAGTCAGCAAGTAGGTGCATCTGACGCCGGACCTGAGGCTTTGCGAAGGTCCGGTCGCTTTCACGCACACACCATATTGGGTCTGTTGCGCACATCGTCTGCAAGTGCGTCACGCCGCGTACTGAACGCTGGTCTCTCGCAATTCAACACCCATCGCATCAGCGCACCGTTGCATCGCTTCCCGTCTACCGATGTCATTGGAGTTTGTAAGCAGGGCGATCCAACGATCTTCCGTTCCCTCGCGAACATGCAAGACAAAGTGTGACTCGTGGGTACTCCCCTGTGGTCCTGCCTTGTAACGGGTCAAGGTGACTTGCTCGATCGCGACAACATCACGGATGTTGACAGTCTGTCGCCCTGCTCGCAACGTTCCGGCACGAAGATCGATCTCAATTGCCGGGCCGCGATCTCGATGGGCCCAGGATGATGACCACATCTGCCCCCAGATGGCGGCTAGTCCGATCAAGATGGCGACCCACGCCAACGGACCGTTCTTCGAAATGCTTGTTGCCCAGATGCCCAGCGCACAGCAAGCTACGGTCACGATGATCGCGAACGCGAGATGCAAACTTGACGGCGACGTACGTGCGCACACGTTCAGACTCGCCTCTGTCTGCAAGACCTGCCAATGCGTGGAACCCCAGTTGGCATTCAGTGCGGACGCACCCGGACGATACCCGGTGCTATGTGACGCAATGTTGCCAATTGAGTCCGCCATGAGTTTGACTCAAGCGTTGCACACCCAGGAAACACGAGGGTGACGTCACATCACACTTGCAGCACACCCGTCTTGAACTCGCGCGAGTAATCCCAATTCTGATTCGCCGCTTCGAGCGCCGCGATGAGTTCTTTGCGTGTATCTTCCGGCGCGATCATGCGATCCACCCAGCCGCGGGCCGCGCCGTGGCGGATATCGGCCTGCTCGGTGTAACCGGCATGAATCGCGCCGTAAATCGCGTCGTGCGTGTCCTTGTCAATCGTCTCACCCTTGCGCTTGCGGCTCGCTTCTTCGATGGTCGTGAGCACGCCCGTCGCCTGGTTCGCGCCCATCACCGCGCACTTCGCGCTGGGCCAAGCGAGCGCAAGGAACTGATCGAACGCGCGCCCACACATCGCGTAGTTGCCCGCGCCGTAACTGCCACCCGTGATGACGACGATCTTGGGCACCACGCAGTTGCTCATGGCGTTCACCATCTTCGCGCCGCTGCGGATGATGCCATTCTGCTCACTATCGCGCCCGACCATGAAGCCCGTCGTGTCGTGCAGGAACACAATCGGAATCTTGCGCTGATTGCAATCCATGATGAACCGCGCGGACTTGTCCGCGGAGTCATCATAGATCACGCCCGGCATGTTCACACGCTTGCCGCCGCCCTGGCCGCTGCCCATCTGGCTCTGCGTCACCTTCTTCTGATTCGCAACAATGCCGCACGCATGCCCGCCGATCTTCGCGTAGCCGCAGACGATCGACTGACCGAAATCGGCCTTGTACTCGTCAAAGTCCGCGGCAAGCGTGTCGCGGTCCGCGCACACATCCACGATACAGGCGATGAGGTCCTTTACGTCGTACTGCGTGCCGGGCTTGTCGGTGAAGATCTTGAATGCATCTGTGGGATCGCGCAGTGGCGGAACGCTCGGCGCAGCTTCTTCGCGTTCGCGATACTTGCTCACAAGGCTCTGAATGCGCGCAATCGCATCCTCATCGCTCTTCTCCTTGAAGTCGATCGTCCCGCTGATGCTCGCGTGCATGCTCGCGCCGCCGAGCTCTTCGTCGGTCACTTCCTGACCGATGGCAGCCTTCACGAGCGCGGGGCCCGCGAGATACAACCCGCTGCCTTCGGTCATGATGAGCGTGTCGCACAGCACAGGCAGGTACCCGCCGCCTGCCACACAAAAGCCCATGATCGCCGCGATCTGTGGAATGCCCATCGCGCTGATCACCGCGTTATGCCGGAAGATGCGACCAAAGTCGTCCATGTCGGGGAACACGTCTTCCTGCAGAGGCAGGAACACACCCGCGCTATCCACCAGATAAATCAGCGGCATGTGCGCCATCATCGCGATCTGCTGCGCGCGAATGATCTTCTTGCACGTCATGGGAAAGAACGCGCCGGCCTTCACCGTCGCGTCATTCGCGATGATCATGCACTTGCGCCCCTGCACCGTGCCAATGCCCGTCACCACACCCGCCGCCGGCGCGCCACCATGCTCTTTGTACATGTTCCACGCGCACCACAGTCCCAGCTCCTGAAAGTTCGTCGCGCCGCTTTCTTTGGTCGCCGGATCCACCAGCAACGCGATGCGCTCGCGTGCCGTCAGCCGCTTCTTCTCGTGCTGCCGCGCGATGGCGCTCTTGCCGCCTCCCTGCATGATCTGCCGCTCTTCAATGAGCATCAGATCCGTCAGTTCGCGCAGGGTGTACACGTGCTGGTTGCTGGTCGTAGTGGGGCTCGACATGGCCCGAGGGTAGCGACGGGCCTTGCACAAGGCAGTCCGCGTGCATCACGCCGCACGCTGCAGCACATCGGCCAGTTTCGCCGCGACAAATCGCCGTCGCTCGATGGACAGCCCAGTCCCGAAGTTGATCGTTTTATCGGCCTCGATCGTGATGTTCGACTTGCGCCGACGATCACCGTCGCTGTCCGTCCATTGCTTGTCGTCCAGACGCACGTCCTTCACGCTGTGCACATCAAATCGCCGCGTCCAGCCGAACGGCCCGATGCCTTCAAACACCTTGCCGCGTTCTCGATCAATCGAGACTTCCACGTGTCCCGCCAGCGCCGAGAAAAATGCTGCGAGCAATCCAAGCCCAATCAGAATAAACGGCGTGAGAAACAGCCACATGAAGATCGTCATGCCCAGCGACATGGGCGAGCCGTTCATGTTCGGCGCGGGGAACCACGCCGGCAGCTTGATGCCCATGTGCGTCAACGTCGACGCCAGCACCACCGCGACAAACACGCTCACGATGCCGTTCCAGAACAGACAGAAGAACAACGTCCCAAACGCCGCCCCGAACGAACGCATTGATGCGCCAACCACCACCGTGTGTCCGTCGTCGCTCGCCCATGTGCCGCTGGGCGGCTCGCCTCGAAACTCGGTGATGAGTTGCTGCTTCTCCGCCGCGCCCACAAGCTGCGATAGTCGAAACAGCCGATTGCATCCTCGGCACAACCCAGCGCCCTCGCTCACGTTGATATCCGCCGCCTCGATGGGCGTGTTGCAATCAGGACATTGAGCCGCGCCTTCGCGCGAAGCATGCAATCGCATGCGAGCAATATCGACCGATCTCGAATCGGTTCAGCCGCGCGACTCGCGTTCGCTCGCACGCTGGCTTTCCGGCTGTTCCACGTAGTCCGCCTGGCGCGACTGTGCCGCGAAATCAACCGGATCAAACGTCTGCTGAGGCGTCCGCACCCGCACATTCCGCCGGCCATCCAGCGAGCCATTGGGCGACTTCTGTCGCAGCCACCACAGCCGCAGCCGAATCCACGCGTACAGCAGCGCCAGCAGTCCGCCGATCACAATCACCGCCACCAGCGCGACGGGAAGCAGCACGACGATGATCGTCCCGACAATCGCCAAGACCGCCAGAAAAATGAGAAACCCGACGATGCGGGCCCCCAGCCCGCCACGCACCACCGTCACCTGGCCAGTCAAAAGCGGAGATTGCTGCCCGAAGTCGTTCACGCTGAATGGTACGAAAGTTCCTGCCATGCGGATCGCTGCCTTCTGCCGAGCTGCCTTCGACCCCCTTTGCCCGCCCGGCACTTCTCCTTGTTAGGTTCTGCACAATCGCAGTTTCGCTCCTCCCTCCCTACGCTGATTGCAATGAGCGTTTCCGCGGCGGTTCCTGCAACCAATTCACCCTGGCTGGCCCTCCGCCTCATCGCGGCGGACATCAAGCTCGCCCACTCCATCTTCGCCCTCCCCTTCGCCGTCCTCGCCACGTTCCTCGTTTCGCCATGGGCTGGTTACGCCTCCTCTGGCGGCGGTCTCCTCGACGCATGGAACGACAAACAGCGCTTCTGGCTCCAACTCGCGCTCATCGTCGTCTGCATGGTCCTCGCCCGCACCTGGGCCATGCTCGTCAATCGCCTCGCCGATCGTGACATCGACGCGCGCAACGCCCGCACGCAGCGCCGCGTCTTCGCCCGCGGCGCGCTCACCGTCAAACAAGGCTGGATCGCCGCGGGCTTGTGCGCAGCGGGCTTCATCGCCGTGTGCGGCCTCTTCGGCGCACTCTTCGGCAATCTCTGGCCCCTCTCGCTCAGCGTGCCCGTGCTCGCATGGATCGCCTTCTACAGCTTCACCAAGCGCTTCACCGCTCTGTGCCACATCGTCCTGGGCGCCGCCCTCGCCACCAGTCCGCTCGCCGCCGTCATCGCGATTGACCCCGCCGCCTTGGGCATCACACCTGTTGTCTGGTGGCTCGCGGGCTTCGTGCTGCTCTGGGTCGCGGGGTTCGATGTCATCTACGCCCTGCAAGACCGCGACTTCGACCGCGCCAACAAGCTCTCGAGCATCCCCGCCAAGCTCGGCACACGCGGCGCCGTCTGGGTCAGCCGTGTGCTGCACGCTCTCGCGTTCGCCGCGCTCATCATGGCCTATCGCAGCGAGCCCCGCTTCGGCCATCTCTTCCTCGTGGGCGTCGCCGCTGTCGCTGTGTTGCTGCTCGTCGAGCACACCGTCGTCACGCGCCTGGCACGCCAATCCCTCACGCCCAACCCCGACGGCACCGACAACCCGCCGCCCGCCCTCAACATGGCCTTTTTCACCCTCAACGGCGTGGTCAGCGTCATTCTGGGGGCCGCGGGCGTGCTCGAAGTTTTTCTCTAGTCTTCGTCCCGTCACCCCGCCGATCACACCATCTTGTGGTGTCGTACATTCCCGTATGCCCGCCATTCTTCGGTACTTCCTACGCCTGGGGCCCACCAATCCAATCGCCGTGCGACTGGTGCATAACGGCAGCCGCCGCACCAAGCACATGTACATCCGCAGCGCATATCTCGCGGTGCTCATCGTCGTGCTGCTCTGGTCCCTCCTCTTCGCCACCAGCGACGGCAACCTGACGTACCAAAAGCTCGCCCAAGCCGGCGCACGCAGCTTCACCTACATCGCCTACCTCCAGATCACGCTCATCTGCATTCTCGCCCCCGTCTTCATGGGCGGCGCAATCGCACAAGAAGCCGGGCCAAAAACCTGGGAAGTGCTCCTCACGACGCCCCTCACTGCAGGCCAGATCGTGCTGGGCAATCTCTTTGGCCGCCTGCTCTTCGTGCTCGCGCTGCTCTTCTGCTCACTGCCCCTCTTCGCACTCACGCAGTTCTTCGGAGGCGTGCCCGGCAGCGCGATCTTCGCCAGTTACTTTGTCGCCGCCGGCGCTGCGCTGCTCGTGGGTGCAATCGCCATTGGCCTGGCCGTCAGCCGCGCCGCGGGCAAGCGCGCCTTCTTCGCCTTTTACGTCAGCGTCGTCAGCTACCTGGGCATCACCATCGCCATCGACCTCGCCCTGCGCAACGCGGGCAAAGGCATGGGCCCCTCCGGCGATGGCGTGACGGTCATGACCTGCCTCAATCCCTTCCTCGCTCTCAACGCCCTGCTCAACCCCACAACCTACCCCCGCGCTCCCGAAGGCACCTACACCGGCATCACCCGCTGGATGCTCGAAATCCCCGTCACGACGTGGGTCGTGGGCAGCACCGTGCTCAGCATCCTCTTCATGGTCGCTTCCACCATCACCGTGCGCGTGGGGGGCCTGGCCATGCTGGGCGCGGGCGAAGACAGCATCCCGTTGCACCGCAAACTGCTGGGCATGAAGCCCGGGGCCGCGGGCGAGCACCGCGCCCCGCGCAGCGTGTGGACCAATCCCATCGCCTGGCGCGAAGCCGCCAGCCGCAACAGCACGCCCGCCAAAATCGCGGCCCGCTGGATCTTCCTCACCATGGGCCTGCTCTTTGGCGCCGGGCTCATCGCCTTCTACCACACCGGCTCGTTTGATCACACCGACTTCCGCTTCGCCATCGCCGCCACGCTCAGCGTCGAACTCATCGTCATCGCGCTTGTCGCCATCAACACCAGCGCCACCGCCATCAGCAAAGAGCGCGAAGAAGGCCACCTCGACCTGCTGCTGACAACGCCAATCACCGCCAGCGCATATCTCTGGGGCAAGCTCCGCGGCCTGGTCGCGTATCTGCTGCCGCTCTGCGCCGTCCCCATCGGCACGCTGCTGCTCGCCAGCATCTACGTCTTCACCAACGGCCTGGGCCGCGAAGGCGGTGTGCTGGTAACAACCGGCACCAACACCGCCCCCGTCATTCTGCCCGAAGCCGGCCTCATCGCCCCCTTCGCCATCATCCCCTTCATGGCCGCCGCCGTCATGGTCGGGCTGCAGTTCAGTCTGGGCAGCAAAGGCACGCTGGGCTCTACCGTCAAAACCGTCGCCGTCGTCGGCATCCTGGGCGGCGTCGTGGGCCTGTGCGCGTATCAATCCATCTCCAGCATCGCCCTCATAGGCCCCATCCTGGGCGGCATGAGCCCCGCGAGTTTCATCTTCGGCAGCGCCTATCCCAACGAAGCCATGGCCGCCTCCGTCGGCGCCGCCGGCAGCATCGCCTCCGGCCGCTTCTTCTTCGCCATCGGCGCCATCGTCGGCACCGCCCTCTACGCCCTCATCTGCTACGGCCTGCACAGCAACATGGTGCGAACCTTCGACATGACCGTCCGCAAGCTCGCCGGCACGGGATGATGGAGGGAGAGCGGAGAACAGAGAGCGGAGAACGGGGAAGACGATGGTCGCGGAGGAAGAGGGAGTGGGGCGGAGAGACGCGGAGGAAGCGCGTGGGGTGTAGCTTGTTTTCGCCATGCGGGTGGCACAGGCGTTCCGCGTGTGGCCGATCATCTTGCATCTACGCCGACCGCGTTGGTCGTCTCACGGCGGCCACGGATGTGGCGAACGCATCATGTCAAGCGAATCCGCGGCACCCAGATCCAACAGGCCACGGACATAGAACATCACGAGCATCAGCACAAACAGAAGTGCAAGGAAGAGCACAAACACGCATGCAATACGCAACCGGCGCGGCATGCTTGTAAACATCTCCAGCAGAAGCATCGCCCCGACAATCAACAGCAGACTCCCGCCCCAGTAGCCCACCTGCCCCAATCGATCCATCGCCACCGGCACGCCTGCGAATCTGCCAGCCGCCGTCATGGAGCCGACAACAACGACGCAGAAGGCCATCACCGACGCAATCGGCAGCGATGCGGGCTTTTCGTGTTGCTGCGAACGCATGATGATTATCTGCAGCCATGCGACCGCACCTATCCAGAACGTCAGGAACAGCACCGCCAACCAGACTTCGCGAACATCAAACGGATGCAATCGCCATGCACTGAAATCCGCTGCAAGGGGTGTCCAAGGTGGCAAGTTGGGAAGATGCTCGATCCGCTCACGCCGCACCAGTTCCCACATCGGCCGCGCAATCGCCCCGCCCGCTCGCGCCCGCCACCCATCCGGCTCGCCGCCCGGGCCAAACGGTGGCGTCACAACAAGCCAAACCAACAGCGATAGAAGCCAACAAGCCAGCCAGGCACGTATGAGTTGCCTGGCCGGTAAGTCTCGAAGAATGGTGATTCCGCGCAATTTCATTCTGACGCGACCACTTCGTCATTGGGGCGGGTGGCACCACGCAAGCCATTGTCTGCGTGCCACGGGCTGCTGGCTTTGCAACTGCCCGTGTGTCGTTCGTGCGATTGTCCTTCTTGCGCGGCCTCGCCTCGCAGGGTTGGAGGTGACGGAGGAAGGGCTCTTGCAGACGGCGTGTCACCGCCCATTCCTCTCGCATGTGCGGCATTCGCGAGGCCGTTGGCGGAGACAACGAGGCCACAGGCGGGTGAAGTGATGACGACTTGTTGGTGAAGCTGGGCCGAGCGTGCCGCGACGAAGCACAGGCCGCCGCAGAGCCAGCAGCCTGTGGCGCGGGTCTCGTCAGTTCGTCAAGTTGTGCCATCCGTCTTTGCGTGTATCGGGCAGAGTCGCAAAACTGGGCGCGGGGCTTCTGGGCCGCTTTGGCGGCGTGGGGATTTGAGTGGACATGTCCGGCTGTCGATTGCCCGCGTGCGTGGGATGACCTGGGCTGCATTACTGCAGCGAGCGTGACTGGCGCACCGGGATCGGCGGGCTTGGGACTCATCGTGCTTGCACGATGCCGCGGCGTGACCGCGACGATTTGGGTTGCCCCAGGCTTTCCCAAGACCGCTGGTGGATAGTTCGGTTGTAACCAAGTCGGTGATCGGTGGGTCATCGAGCGGGCTGCGGGCGTGAACGCTTTCGTTCATGCTGCGCGGCTGCCGCCACACGACCGATCAGGGAGACTTGGTGACTCCGTGACGGGCCACCGGTGCGCATTTTCGCGGAAACGGAGATGGGATGCAAGGGGGAAGTTTGGTAGTGACTGGCAATGGGCGCACAAGGACGGTCACTCGAGTGAAGAAATTTGAGAAGGCATCAAGGCAGTGGGCATCGAGGCATCAAGTGAAGATCAGCATGGGGTGGTCGAGGGCTTGCGCCCTCGAGTTCTTGCAAGGCGTCGAGGGAGGATCGGCACCGACCGCCGCAGAGCCGGCGGTCGGTGGCACGGGAGTGGTTGACGGATGGCGGGATGGGCGATAGGCTTCAGCAGCATCCAGAGTGTCAGGACTTGATCCTGACCGGCAACCGAGCTGGCTTCTGTGCAGACAGGGGCAATAACAGTCGCGGTGCCGAGCGTTGTCCGGGAAGGACAGGCGATGCGGCGGGTTTGGTGTGCGATGCACACGCGAACTTTGCAAAAAGCCACGGAATCCGCGTGAGATTCCATTCCTTCCCCAACGCATCTTTCGGTATGCTGTGGAGCAGTCCCATGGCACGTCGTCGCGTTGCATCTTCGGGTTTGGCGGCAGAAACACTTGCGAGTGAGGCGGCGGCCCATCGCGCCGAGCCGAGTAGCAGGGCGGGAAATGGTGGCCTCGGGATCGCAACGCTGGCGATTCGCGGGGGGCGTGGGGCGTGCGGCGCGACGGGTGCGCTGGTGGCGCCGATTGTGCAGAGCACAACGTATCTGCATGACGCGGTGGGGGAACACAAGGGGCACACATACAGCCGGGCGAGCAACCCGACGGTGACTGCGCTGGAAGATGCGCTGGCTGCGCTGGAGTCGCGTGACGATTCGCCGGCCTTTGCGACGACATATTCGACGGGGATGGCGGCGATCAGCGCGCTGTTTTTGAGCGTGCTGCGTGCGGGTGATCATGCGGTGCTGGGGCGCGTGCTGTATGGCGGCACGGTGCGACTGGTGGAGCAGGTGCTGCGACCCCTGGGCATTGACGTGACATTCGTCGATACGCGCGATGTGAAGCAGGTGGAACGCGCGATCAACGCGAAGACCAAGATTGTGTTCATCGAGACTCCTGCGAATCCGACACTGGTGCTGACCGATGTGGAAGCGATTGCGCGCGTGACACGCGCGAAGGGCATTCTGCTGGCGGTGGACAACACGTTCCTGACGCCCGTGATTTTGCAGCCGATTGAGCTGGGCGCGGATGTGAGCGTGTACTCGACGACGAAGTACATCGAGGGGCACAACGTGACGGTGGGGGGCGCGCTGGTGACGCGCGACGTGAAGCTGCATGATCGCTTCAAGCTGATTCGCAAGACCGTGGGGAGCATTCAGGCTCCGCTGGATGCGTGGCTGACGCTCAAGGGGCTCAAGACGTTGCCTTTGCGGCTGCGGCAGCACTGCGTGAACGCGCAGCGCGTGGCGGAGTTTCTGGAAAGTCACGCGGCGGTGAAGAGCGTGTGGTATCCGGGACTCAAGAGCTTCGCGCAGCATGAGCTGGCGCTCAAGCAGCACGTGTGCGCCGATGGCGAAACGCTGCATGGCGGCATCATCGCGTTTGAAGTGCATGGCGGCACAGCGGCGGGCATCGCGGTGATGAACAGCGTGAAGCTGTGCAGCTTGGCGGAGAATCTGGGCGCAACGGAGACGCTGATTACGCATCCGGTGAGCATGACGCACGGCGACGTGCCCAAGGCGCAGCGCGAGGCGACAGGCATTACGGACGGCCTGATTCGGCTGAGTGTCGGGCTGGAAGATGCACGCGACATCATCGCTGATTTGGAACAGGCGCTGGCGATTTCGCAGCGGGGCGTGAAGGCGAGCGCAGTGCGTGGTCGCGGTGCGCAGGGCAAGATTGTGGAAAGCAAGATCGTGGCTGGCGCGGGTGCGAAGAGCACGCATGGCGGCACGCGCACGCTGACGGCGACGCGCGGCGTGACGACGACGACGGGTACGACGCGCGGCGCGCGCGTACACCCCCTTCCATCTTCGGCCGTCGCTTGATTTGTTCGCGAGACTCGCTCGCGGGCGAGTCGTGAACCACGAATAACGAGACTGATGAGGTGCCGCGTGCTGCGGCGTGAAGCGTGCGATGTCATCGCGCGGATTCACCAGGGCAGCGGGCGCACCGGACTGCAAGTACAGGTATCTCTCGCGTGGCGAGGCCGCGCGACTATGGAAGTGAGTCGGATCATGTCGTGTATCGTTCTGAAGTTTGGTTCTTCGATTCTGCCGGATGAGTCGCACCTGCCGCACGCGGTGCATGAGATTTATCGCCATGTGCGGGCGGGGCGCAAAGTGGTGGCGGTGGTGAGCGCGTTTGCGGGCGAGACGGATCGGCTGCTGAGCAAGGCGCGGTCGTTTGGCGAGAGCGTGGATGAGCATGCGGTGGCGGCGCTGGCGGCGACGGGTGAGGCGCATGCAGTGGCGATGCTGGCGCTGGCGCTGGACCGCGCTGGTGTGCCGGCGAACAGCGTGGATCCGGGCGCCATTGCGCTGCGGACGCATGGCGCGCCGCTGGACAGTGATCCGATCGCGATTCATACCAGTGCGATTGAACGGCTGCTGGCGGACAAGAGCGTGCTGGTGGTGCCAGGGTTCATCGGGCGCGATCATTTGAATCGTGCCGCGCTCTTGGGGCGCGGTGGCAGTGACTTCAGCGCGTTGTACATCGCGGCGGCGCTGAAGTGTCCGTGTGTGCTGCTGAAGGATGTGGACGCGATTTATGACGCGGATCCGGCGAGCAATCACAACGCGCGGCGGTTTGTGCAGGCGAACTACGACGATGTGCTGAAGCTGCCTGAGGGCATTGTGCAGCACAAAGCGGTGCGATTTGCGAAGCAGCATGGTGTGAGCGTGCACATTGGCGCGATTGGCCGGCCTGTGGGCACGGTGATTGCGGGGCACGCGTCGAAGCTGGGCGCGAGTGTGCAAGAGGGCGCGCGGCCTGCGCTGCGGGTTGCGCTGCTGGGATTGGGCACGGTGGGGCGCGGGGTGTATGAACACCTGCTGAAGCTGCCTCACCTGGTGAGCGTGAGCGGGATTGCGGTGCGAGATGCGAGCAAGCATGATGTGCCCTCGCGGCTGGTGAGCAGTGATGTGCTCGGGGTCGCGAGCAGCGGGGTGGACATTGTGGTGGAGACGATGGGCGGGCTGCATCCGGCGCGCGAGGCGATTCTTGCCGCGCTGGAGCGGGGATCGCATGTCGTGACGGCGAACAAGGCGGTAGTGTCGCGCTATGGCGATGAGTTTGCTGCGGCGTGCGCACGGAGCGGCGCGAAGCTGTTGTGCGGGGCGGCGGTGGGCGGCGCGGTGCCGGTGCTGGAGGTGCTAGCGGGCAAGGATGTCGTGCGCATTGAGGCGGTGATTAACGGGACGACGAATTTCATTTTGGATCGGCTGCGGGAGGGCGTGCCGTTTGCGCTGGCGGTGAGCAAGGCGCAGGCGGCAGGGTTTGCCGAGGCTGATCCGAGCGCGGATTTGGATGGCGTGGATGCGGCGCACAAGTTGACGCTGATTGCGCAGCGCGTGCTGGGCGTAGCGCTCACGCTGGATGACATTGACCGCGCGGGTATTCGCGGATTGGATGTTGCGGATGCGCAGCAGGCGGCGAGTGAGGGACGGGCGATTCGATTGGTGGCGAAGCTGGAGCGCGAGGGAGCGCGCGTGCGGGCGAAGATCGAACCCAAGCGCGTGGATGCGACGCATCCGTTGGCGCTGGCGCGCAATGAGCAGAACTGCGTGATTGCCACGCTCGCGAGCGGGGAAGTGATCACGCTGTTTGGGCGCGGCGCGGGACGGTGGCCGACGGCGGAGGCGGTGATGGGTGACATCATCGAGATTGCGCATGCGGCGCGAGGTGTGGAGCGGCCGGCGGTGCTGGCGAAGTGATGGGCGAACGAACACAACACATAAACACTCGAAAGGAACATGCGATGATTTCGCAGCAGCAGAACATTGCGGTGGTTGGGGCGACAGGGGCGGTGGGACGGGAGGCGTTAGCGATCTTGAAGGAGCGAGGGCATCCGGCGCACAAGATTGTCGCGCTGGCTTCAGCGCGATCGGCGGGAACGTTTATCGCGTATGGCGAG
>DATGWV010000109.1:0-5495 GCA_035299305.1 Phycisphaerales bacterium
CCCTCACGCCGGGAAGGGCTGGCCGCCCTTCCCCGGCACCCCATCCCGCCAGAAGACCGCCGCGGAGTCCAACTTCCCACGCCTCCGCCTACGATTTGCAGCCGCGGAAGGCAATCCACACCCGCGCCGCAACGGGGAGCGACTTATGCCTAGACCACATGTGTCGACACCAACTATCTCTGAACTAATCCAGTTGCCGAGATGGGCTCGCGTCGTCATCGCCGTGCGATGCGCTCAACGTATTTTTCCGATTTTCGCGCGGTGGGTGACGGATCATGGCACGGACGCTGACGAGTCCGCCATGGGCTGGGCTTTGCATCTTTCCGCAATTGCATGTACGCTCGGTAAAAGCGGTGAGAATCAAAAACAAGCAGCATTCAAAGCACTTCAAGTGCACGATGCATATAGAGAGCGCAACTCAATCGGCGTGCAATCTGCATCAGCTGCCGTGATTGCAGCGGCTGCGCTAAGCGCGGCTACCGCCGACCGAAAGGGTCCACGCGAGTCGGCGCGTCATGCCGCTTCAGCAGCTCGCAACTCGCGCTACGTGATGGTTGCCAACTCCTTTGGAACAACTACAGCGCCGAGGTCGGATTATGGGGATTTCGTTGACGCGGTTGAATCAGACATCATGTTGCTGCGCAGACGTGCGGAAGTGGAGGGTTGGACAGACAGCACTCCCGTCAATCCGTTGGACCTTGGACGGTTATGGCCGCGCGATGAACCGGCGTGGGCAAGGTACGTCTCCCCAAAGCAAACCTTCGACTTTCCTCGATCTGAACCACGACCGCGTGGTACCGGGAAGCTTGTCCTTAAACTTACCGTGCCGCCGATGGAAGACACGCCGGAGAATCGTGCGGCATTTCGAGCGCGGGTGAAGGAGTTGCTGCTTGCAGCCAATGGGCTCCACATTGCGCACGGGGGCAGCGGCCTTCGCATTGGCGATGTCAAAATGTGGGCACGGCAGCCTGCGATGGTGCCAGTGCCGAGCGGTGGAGGTGACGCGTGAGCAAACGTCCCTCCAAGAAGAAAGCAGCCAAAGCCGCGAAGAAGAGTCGCAAGAAAGCGGCACCCAGTCGTCCACTTGCTCGAAAAAAGACGCGAACGGCGATACCCAAACCAACCAACCGTGCGCCTCGTGCGAAAGCGACGCCGGATCGGCAGCGAGCAACTGAGTCGCAGATGGAGCCAAAGCCTCTGTCCGCGCTTCCCGTGACTCTGAACGATGATGCGATCAAGGCGACGCTCGACGAAGCGGAGGCCTTGATCTTCGGTGACCAAGACCCGGATCCATCGCAGCGGCCGAAGGTCTACTTTGAACTCTACGAAGTCGACGCAACAGTCGATCCATTGGGCGCGGCATTGATAAACACGCAAGCCGACATCGAGCGCATGGCTTTAGAAGCCGCCAACGAGGAAATGCCACCGGATGCGGAAGTGGTCTGCGATCCCAATGCCATCCCGCCAGACGCCAAGAGATTCACGGGCCTCACCGATGCGATCGCGAAAGATGTCGCACTGGAAATGGAAGAGCAGGTTCGCAAGGCCGCAGAGGCTCGCTCGGCCATAAACAAGCTACGCGAAAGCGGGAAGTACAGCAAGAAGGCGTACGACGCACTTGTTGACGCTGCCGGTCTTGGTTTGGCGAAGGCACAAATTGCCATGAAGCAGGCCGTTGTCGACTATCACAGGCTCGTGATGTATGGCCTGGTCTGGTGCGGGGTATTGACCGCCGCATCGCAGTTCGATGCAAAGGGCTTGATCATTAACATCGCTGCTTGGGTGTTGACGAAGTCCGTCCCAGATTCGGTGAAGCCGAAGCGATAGCGATTTCTTTGGCCTCTCCCGCACGTGGCATTATGCCCCCATTCCATCAGACTTGGCTCTGCGAGCCTGTTGCTCCGCACCCTCACCCAACCACCACAAGCCGCACCACCCATACACCCACAGTGACGAGTATCGTGAGGCCCAGGCTGGCGGCTGCCGCGCCGATGAGGATGCCGATGCGTGTGGGCAGTGTGCGTGTGGGCAGTCCGTGCGATGGTCGCCACCACGAGTTTGCCAGTATCAGCGTCAGCACCGCGCCGCACACCAGGTTGCACACGCCCGCGGCGGTGCCCGATGGGATGCCGAACTCGTCGTGCGGCAGTTGCCCCAGCACGATGCCGGTGATGACCATCACGGCAGCCACAACCACGCACGCCCACACGCCGCGAGCACGCACCTCGGTCGTTGATGTCGCAGCTTCGTGCATGCAAGTGAAGTGTACTGCAAAGTGACAACGTGCAACCGACGAAAACGCCCCACGGGGACCGTGGAAGTACCCAAGGCATGTTTTCCTTCGGTACTCCGTCTCTTCGGTACTCCGGTACTCCGCACTCCGCACTCCGGCACTCCGGCACTCCGCACTCCGGCACTTCGTACTCGCCCCCCGCACTACTATCGCCCCATGATCTCCCCCAGCCCCACCAGCAAGATCGATCCCACCATCGCACGCGGCACGCTTGGCGAAGTCGTGCCGGCGTCGGCGACCAAGCCCGCGTTCATCAAGTTTCTTGTGCCCAACACCAGCTACGAGCTGCATCTGCTGCCGACTTCAGAGATCAAGACGCAGCCCGGCAAACGCCTGCTGGGCACGATTCGCGCGCAGGCTCGCCGCATCGATGTCGTGCAGACCGGCGGCCAATACATCGAGCCCGTCATGGGCCGCCCCCGCCGCGTGCAGGGAACGGTGATTGCGATTGCTGGCGATACTGTGGTGGTTGATGCAGGCGTGCCGGTGCACTGCCGCCCGACCGACGCACGCCAGCAGGCCAGCCAGTTCACGCCCGGCCAGTTCGTGAGCTTCGATGTGCTGGATGGCTCGACGTTCACGCCGCAGTGAATGGGCGGTGACCTGCGACGCACAACGCGCAACCGATAATGCGTTCAATCAAGGCCTACCGCATCAAGCCGTTTATGCGCCCGTTAAGCTGACATTGCGCGCGCCGATGCCGAACGCATTGACGAAGTGTTGAAACACAAGACTCAGCTGTTATCACTGGGCAAGCGTGGCTGTGTTTGTGAATGTGCGGTGACCGCCTGTGCTACGGAGATGGTGCGACTTCCACGTTCTGCGTTGCGTCGGCCTTCGCTTGCTCCTTGCGACGTTCTTGCTTTTTCTGCAGGGTCTCCAAAGTCTGCTTAATTGACTCGGCCATCGTCTTGGCCGCCTCTGTGAATGGAATCGAGCCAGAGTCGTAAGCGCTAAACATCATGCCAAGTTCCGCTGCGTCCTGGGCGAGATCGAGATGCTCCGACGGCAAACCGGTCTGCACAGAGAAAACCATGTATGAACGACGGTTGTACGGCTCCATGCTCTGACGTTGTCGGTCCCACTGATACAAAACGCATGTCCGGGGATCAAGGAAAAGATCGTCCCACTCCTGCTCGGTCACGCGCTCGCGGGTCTTCAGATGCGTCGTCGTATCCGATCGGAGCAGCACGTATAACCCATCACGCAGCCAAGAGTCGGGCTCATTGTTCCAAACCTCCTCTGCCGAGCTCGCGGATCGCTTCCAGTTGGGTCTGCTCGAGAGTCGCATGGAGTAATCCCATTCCAGATCAGGTCCGTTCAGCTGCAGAAGCGAGCCCCCGATTTGGTCAAGGGTCGCGAGCACCGGCGACGAAGGCGGATATGCAACTCCACCGACACTTGCAAGCGTCTTAAGCATGGCCCCGGCGACGGCGTTGTCATACTCATCGAGTTCAAGCACCGCAATACGGATGTGCAGATCGTTGCCGTTATACCGAATCGGACCGTACACAGGTTGATCGCGGAAGTTCATGAAGGCCTGCTTGCGAGCACCTTCGCTGTAGTACACGACACGTCCGGCCTTGGGCTCCTGCTGACCCAAACCGACACGAGACTCCTTGACCGTCACAAGCACCGCAACTTCACCGATCGCACCCAACTCAGCGAACTGTCGAAGATACGCCTGTTTCAAGGTAACACGAACACTTGGCGTGCGTTCGAGTTTCTGCGCTTCGTCGCTAAAGCGCCTTTGCACTCCGGTCTGAAGTGTCCTCAGCTCTTCAAGCTGCCTTTCGTGTTCGTTGACGACCTTCCGAGCGTCGGCGACACGCGTCAAATCGTTCTTTCGGTCGTCGATCCGTCTCTGAAGGTCGGCAATCCCCTGAATCAACTGCTTCCATTCGCGGTCCTTGTCGCCAATTGTGCGTCTTAATTTGTCGATCTCTGATTCATCGCGTGGCACCGCTGCTTCCTCTTTGACTAGTTCAACTCGCAAAGCCGAGATCTCCGACCCCAATCGGTCTCTCTGCTCTTCATTTCGCTCCTTATCAGCTTCAAGGTTCGCACTTGCATCAGGCATTCGCGCGACGGATTCTTGCTCTTGTCTGTACCTCGCCTCCACAACGCGTGCCGCATCAAGTTCTCGCTGCCGATTTGCGATCTGCAACTCGATCTCTGCGAGTTCATTGTCAATCTCAACAAGTTGCGGCGTCGCCGCGTCGCGCAGATACTCGCGAACAGGTTCTGCGTTCTTGAGCGACACATATGGAGTCGTCTGACTATCGCCGAGTGCGACCAAACCGCGTTCGGCCTTGGCTTTGGATCGTGGATCGGCGTTCTTTTCGCTGCTCAGTTCGTTACTCGTCATGGCTGCACTGACGAGCTTTGGTGGTACTACCCGGTAATCCACCGCTCCCTCGTTGTGATTGATAGTACCGGGAAAGAACCCGCCGTCGGAAGAGCAACCTTGCAGAACAGCAGCGGCGACAACCAACGCGACAACTGAAAAACTGCACGTATTTGAGAAATGCATGACTGGTACCCTTCAGTGTGAGAACAAGAAATCCTATCAAATGAGCGTGACTACGGGTGGTGCATCACCAATTCTTGCTATACTGTTGATTACCTGTGGAAAACCGACCTCGACTGCCTTGGTGATCTTCATAAAACCCTGACAGAAGACCGATGTCGTTCCAATCCGATCAACGCCGTCTACAACATGATGCTCGGACTCACGACGGCTCGATTCTTGTTCCTGCGGCGTAGCAAAAAAGTCCTTTCTCATCCACGCGATCAACGACAAATGGCATGTGTGCACAACGTTGTACGGCTCGACACCAGCACGCAACGACCTGTCCCCCTAGTAGCCTTCCCCATGTCCGCTCATTTCACACCGCACGTCCCAATTGATCATCCAATGTCTCGCACCGCCGCCGCTCTCGCTCGCTCTGAAGCGTTTTCCGCGCTCGTCGGCTTCGACGGCTTCACCGATGCCATTCTCCACGCCGTCAGCACGCGGACGTCGATGCGCGTGGATGACTTCGCTCGCATCGCCACCATCACCGAGTTCTCGCAGCGCATCGCCGCCGCGGCGGGCAAGAGCACCAATATCGAGCTCGTCCGCCAAGAACGGCGTTTCGGCGGCAACGGCCCGCTGATGGCAAGCGGCCTCGCCGGGCTGGCGGGTGTGGGGGGCGTGGGG
>DATGWV010000110.1:0-19042 GCA_035299305.1 Phycisphaerales bacterium
CCCCGGCTGGGCCAAGGCGAGCTTGCTGCGATCGACGTCGAACTTGAGCGCCTTCCCAGCGGGGGCGAGATCGAAGCTCGCTGGCTCATCAACGCGACCGACTACCTCCGCGATCAATCCAGCAACGAATACCGCCAAAGCAGTGAGCTCGTCCTCGCAGGCAACATCCCGCTCCTGCGCGGCGCGGGCTCGATTGCGCGCGAAGAACTCATCCAAGCCGAGCGCGACCTCGTCTATCAGTCGCGCACCTTCGAACGCTTCCGCCGCTCGTACCTCGTCGACATCGCCACCGACTACTTCTCGCTGCTCCAAACACGTGCCAGCATCGCCAATCAGTTGCGTCAGCTACAAAGCCTGCGCCAGTTCAACGAGGCCACGCAAGCTCGCGTCGATGCTGGCCGCCTGCAAGCCTTCCAAACGGCCATCACGCAAAACCAGGTCGCCAACGCTGAAGTTTCGCTCTCCGAACTCGTCGAGCAATATGTCCTCACGCTCGATCGTTTCAAAGTGCGACTGGGCCTGCCCATCGACGCTCGCATCGACATCGCCAGCGATCTACCCGTGATGCGCGAGCCCGACGCCGATCCCGACGCCGCCGCCAAGCTCGCGCTCATGTACCGCTTGGACGTGCAAAATTCCGCCGATCGCCTGCTCGATTCCAGGCGGTCTATCGACGTTGCCAAAGACGGCCTGCTTCCCGATCTCAACGTCACTGGCGAAGTGGGCGTGCCCACCGACCCCGACAACAACAGCGCTGGTCTCAATATCAGCAGCGACGACACCCGTTATCGCATTGGCGCAACCCTGAGCGCACCGCTCGACCGCGAACGCGAGCGCCTCGCCGTGCGTGCCGCTCAGATTCGCTACGAACGCGCCCAGCGTGAGCACGACCGCCTGCAGGACGAAACCGTGCTGTCTGCACGCCGCTCCGCCCGCGCCGTCGATCGCGCTCGCTTCCAGTTGCGCATCGCCGAGCAGCAGGTCGACATCAACCGCCGCCGCTTGCGTGCGCAGAAGCTCAACGAAGCCGAAGTGCAGCCGCAGGAAATCGTCGACACCGAGAACGAACTGCTCCGCGCCGAGAACGCACGGGATGCCGCGCAAACTGCGCTGCGCACCGCGATCCTCCAGTACCTTCTCGACACCGACCAACTACGCGTCGCCCGCGACGGCACACTCCAGCGCCTGCCCGGCATGGAGTGATCGCCGCGCTCGTCACGGATATGCCCAGTTGCCTGCGAGCGGAAACTTGTCTCCGCTCAACTGGTCGTTCACGTAGATGAACTGGCTGTCATCAATCAACGCACCAAGCACTGCAAAGCACGCCGCCTCGCGATACTCAGGCGGCATGCCCACCGCCGCAGTCGTCTCGCACCGCGTGAATCGCTGCTTGAACGCCGCGAGCAGCGCGAGATTCTTCACGCCGCCCCCTGCGACCAATGCCGTATCGCGCTCTGCAGGCACCGCCATCCGCACCGCCCTTGCAATCGCATGACACGCCGTCGCCGCAAGATCGTTCGCGGACACACGCGACGCAACGGACCGGATGTAGCTCGTGAGTTCGTCGCCAGTGCCCAAACTACGGCCCATCGCGGCCTGCGCCGTCAGTGCATGCGCAAAGTCATGCAACAACTCTTCATGTACTCGTCCCTGCAGCGCTCGCTCACCATCGCGATCAAACGGCACCCGCAGATACTCGCGTGCGATGAAGTCCAGGACGTGGTTGCACGCGCACAAATCAAACCCACAGACATGCTGATCAAGCCCGTTGTAGTAATCGCGCGACGGCGCATACGTCACGTTGCAGAACCCGCCCAGATTCACAACCACATCCACATGCGCGTCACGCAAAGGCTTATTGATGAACAGCACGCGATCCGCGACCGGCGAAATCGGCGCGCCCTGCCCACCTCGCGCCAAATCCGCCTGCCGCAGATTAAACACCACCGGCGTGCGAGTCGCGTGCACCAGCGGCGCAGGCTCAAACAACTGCCACGACACGGGCGGCTTGTGAAAGACCGTCTGCCCATGCACACAGATCAGGTCCGCGCTCACATTGCCCAGCAGCCCAAGCACCACCCGCGCATGCAGCAACGAGAACTCTCTCGCCAACGTCGCGATCGCTCCCGCCGTCATCGGCTTCTGTTCTGCCAGTTCGCGCAAGCGCCCTTTCAACTCACCTAAATCCTCACTTGCCCCCGCGACAAACCGGCACTTCATCTCGAGCCCCTCACCGACGACTTCCAGCAGCGCGGCATCGATCCCATCAAGGCTCGTGCCCGTCATGCACCCGACAACACGACGAATTTTCAGTTCCGGCTGCTCCATGTTCATCACTCCGCCGTCAACAGTTGCTTGATGGTTGCAAAGTGCCTGCAACTGTTCTCCAGCCCACCGCTGCGCGACCGCGCCTGCCACAGCCGCCGATGATTGCTCTCAAAGATGTCCAGCCACGCCGCGAGCGACTCATGCGTGAGCGGTTCACCCTCGTGTTCAACTCGCTCGCCCGGCCCCTGCAGCGCCATCAGCGCCCGCTCACACGCAAAGATGCTCAGCCCCAGCGTGTGCCGCAGTTCATCCGCGACCAACTGATCCCCGCACGCTGGAAACCCCGCGCCGAGCTCTCGCAACTTCGCCAGCGCATCGCTCCACAACCTATGCACACGTTGCTCGCCGTGCTCCCTCGCAACTTCACGCACGGTGCCCACCGGGTTGTGCAAACTCGCGAACAACGCCGTCGCGTTACGCAGCCGCGTCAAGCCCTTGCGACTGAAACCACCCGAAATCTCCCGCAGCGGCGCATCTACATCGCCAATCGCCTGCAACCAGGCCGCAATCGCCGGACCTTCTTCGCCCCACACAAACCTCGCATGCTTCGTTCGATCTTCCGGCGATGCCCCCGCCCACGCCGCCGCGACACCCTGTGTCATCGCATGCAGCGCGACGGGCCACTGCTGCCAATGTCCAACATCCCCCCACTCACACAGCAGCAGTCCGCGTGCCCGCTGTTCCGTTGCCGCTCGCAGCGCCGCCGCGATATTCCCCTCTCGCTCTCGCGTGCGTCCCGTGATCGCCCGCCAACTGCTTGTGCCCGGACACACCCACGCCTCCAGCCCCGCCGCGTGCACACGCTGCACCTGCTCGCCAAACGGCGCATCAGGCTCGTAACCCCACACCAACGCGATCATGTCGTACTCGCGCAGTGACGCGAGCGCCGCCGCATGCGCCGGATTGTCCGCGTGTGTCAGAATCACATCCGCCCAGAACATGGGCCGCTTACCCGCATCACGCGCGATGCCCGCCACTTGCCGCAGAAACTCCGTGAACACCTCCACGCGCCCACGACGCTCCACCTCCAACTTGCTACGTCCGTACGCGATGTCATACACCTCATCGCAGTTGATGTTGAACAACTCACTCTTTACGCATCGCGCCTGCTGCGTCACCAAGTCTCGCACAAGCTCAATCGAACACGGCTCCGTCGGACACAGCGAAAACGGCCCGCTTCTGGGCCAGATATCAAACATCCAGTCGCCCGTGACTTCCGCGAGATGCTCATACTCGGGGAGTCGCAACCAATGTGACAAGTGCCCGAAGCAGTTCTGATTCCCCGCAACTTCAATCCCACGCGCCGACGCGTATGCATCGATCCGCCGCAATTCATCGGGCGTGATGGCCGACCATCCCTGCCACGCCGCCGCGTGCCCGGCATACGCAAATGTGTGCTCGACATACAACTGCAAGTGATTGCACTTGAACAACGCAAGCGTGTCGATGAACGAAAGCAACTCGGGCATCGTCGGAATGCGGTCTCGCGACACATCGAGCATCACGCCGCGCCGTGCAATCGCAGGCCAATCTTCAATCACGCCGCACGCAATCTCGCGCGTGAGCATCACAAGCTGCGCCAGCGTCGCCAGACCATGCCGCGCTCCCGCGGCCGTCGCCGCCTGCACGCGCACACCCTCAGGCGTCACGGTCAGCGTGTACGTCTGCTGCGCAATCTCATCACTTCCGCAAGGCGACCCGGTCAGCGAAACCGTCAGCCACTCGCGTAGCGCCGCTGGCACCTGCGTCGGGCTCGCGAGCAATCGCGTCAACTCGTCAGCCGTTACACGCTGGGGCACAACGAACACACCCGCACCCGCCGTCACACGACGCGGCGATGGCGCACATTGCGCCGCAAGCTGAGGAAGTGTCATAGAACCAAGACTCGACATGCGGGCAAATGTAGTAAGCAGCCGCTCACGCGCACGTTCACGCATCGCGTTGCTGCGCGACCGGCTTCCCCAACACACACACGCCAAATGCGACCAGCGTCCCCACCAACATGATCCACGGCGCACCGAGATTGGCCGTCATCGGCTCGGCCCAGCGCACTTCGCCCAGCATCAACTGCTGTCCCTCGCGATGAAGCACCTTTGCGACATCGGGCTGCAACACCAGCGACACAACAAACCCCGCGACGATCGCAGCGATCGCGCTGGCAGTGTTGCCCCGCCGCGTGAAAATCGCCGTCGCGAAGACGCCCAAGAGCCCCGTGTACGCGAGCGCCATAACGCCCAGTGCAAAGGGAATGAGCGGAATGTTGCTGTGCGACTGCCACCACGCCGCACCAATCGCGCCAATCGTCAATACGCCCGCACAGACGACCACCATCATGCGACTCACCCACAAGTCACGCGTCACGTTGCGCACGGGCACCACTTTCTCGTACGTGTCCTGCACCAGCGTGCTCGCCATGCTGTTGAGCGTCGCATTGATCCCGATGGGCCCGATCGCCAGCACGCCCGCGATCATCAAACCCCGCGCTCCCGCCGGCATCTCGCTCAGAATGAACGTCGCGAACACATCCTTGCTGGGCACGTTGCTCGCCGCGGTTCCCATGATGTCCGGCCGCTGATAGAAAATGTGCAGCAGCAATCCGATCAACAAAAACAACAGCACAACCGGCACGCTGATCGCCGTCGCGAGCAGCAAGCTCTTCCCAGCTTGCACCGCGCTGCGGCACGTCAGCGACCGCTGCACCAAGTCCTGATCCGTCGCATACACCGCAAGATTCAGCAGCATCCACCCCGTCAGCCCCGTCAGCACTGTGTTCTGATGAGCGGGCGAAAAGTCCACATGAGGCGGCGAGCTCGATACGCCGATCGGGAACATCTCTAGCTTGCCGCCGCTCTGGAGCGCGCTGAATACCTCATTCGCAGGCGCCGGAATCCGATGCCACAGCACCATCGCCGCGACGACCGCCGCACCCAGATACACGCACACCTGCAGCACGTCCGTCCAGATCACACTGCGCACGCCGCCAAAGAACGTGTACACCGTCGCGATCACCATGATCGCGATGATGCTCGGAATCATGTGCTCCAACGACGTATCGCCAAACACCGCCAGCGAAAGCGGCAGCGCCCCGATATACGTCCGTGCACCATTCGCGAGCACGCGCCCGAGCAAGTACGTCCAACTCGTCGCCGACCGCGCCCCCGGACCAAACCGCGACTCCAGCAAGTGATACGGCGAGTGCACATTCCGCTTGAAGTACACCGGCAGAAACACGCCGATCGTGATCACCGCCGCGATGATGGGCCCCAGCATCGTCGTCACGTACGTCAGGTTGCCCGAATAACTCTGCTGCGGCACACCCACAAACGTCGCGGCGCTCTGTGCTGTCGCCAGCAGCGAAAAGGCAACCGCCCACGCCGGCATGCTGCGCCCCGCGAGAAAGTAGTCTTCCGTGTCCTTCGCGCCCTTGCGGCTGAACCACCACCCGCTCGCAACCAGCATCACGCCATACATCGCCAGCACCGCCCAGTCCAGCGCGGTAAGGCCATCGATCTGCAGCGATGCTGAGGCTTCGTTCATAGGTGCATCCGTGCGCACAGCCAGACAGGTTCTCCGCAAGTTGTATGCGACCTCGAAGCCCGCGTACCGTCGCTGCGTGTCCAGTCGCACCAATCTTCCCGCCGTTCACGCCCTCACTTTCATCAACAGTCTGGGCACAGGCGTCGTCACCAACGGCATCTTCTTCATCACCAAAAAGGCCTACGACTTCTCCGCGCTCGCCAATTTCTCACTGGGCGTGCTTCTCGGCGTCACCTACATCATCGGCGCTCTCGCCGCTGGACCCGTGCAGCGGGCCCTGCGACAGCACATGAGCACGCGCACCATCCTCGCCACCGTCATGGCGCTGCTGGGCCTGCTTTGCGTGATCCCCCTCACCACGCACACCCTGAAAGTGACTGGTGCCTGGCCCGCTTGGCTTCTCGTCGCCCTTTACAGCCCACTCTCGGGCATGCTCTGGCCCATCGTCGAAAGCTACCTCAGCGGCGGCCGCAGTGGCGACAATCTCCGCCGCACGATCGGCGTCTGGAACATCGTCTGGAGCAGCGCGCTCGTCGCGGCCTACGTCGCCATCTCGCCGCTCATCGACGACCCCGATACGGCCGTCCTCGCCGTCGCCTTGCTCGGCTCCACCCACGTCATCGGTCTCATCTGCCTTTTCTTCTTCGCGAAGGAACCCGCCGCGCACGTTCACGAAGATCACGCGCCCCACCCGCCCGTCTACAACAAACTACTCGTCGCCTTCCGCTGGCTCTTGCCCATGAGCTACGTCGTCAGCAGCGCGCTGGGCCCCTACTTGCCCGATCTCATCCCCAAGCTGCGCGTTCCCGATCATCTCCACACCCTCACCGCCAGCGCTTGGCTCTTTCCGCGTTGTCTCACCTTCGCCGTCTTCGGCTTCTGGCCCGGCTGGCACGGCCGCTGGTGGCCCGCCATCGCTGGCGCACTCGCCCTGCTGGGCGGCTTTGCCATCTGCGTCGCCAGCACATTCATCGCCGGCCCAGTAGACCCCGCCGCGACGGGCGTCGACATCCCAGGCCTCAGCGTCTTGCTCGCAGGCCTCGCCCTCTTCGGCTGCGGCATGGGCATCGTCTACAGCGGTGCCATCTATTACGCCATGGAAGTCGGCAAAGCCCAGGTCGACGCCGGCGGCACCCACGAAGCACTCATCGGTGCAGGCTACACGCTGGGCCCGCTCTGCGGCATCGCCGCCGTCGGCATCGTCAACACCGCCAGCCTCGACGCACACCACATCAACTCGTTCCTGCTTGCAGAGGTCGCGATCATCGCCATCATCATGGCCATCATCGTCGCGCGACAAGTGCATCGCCACGGCCGACACAAAAGCACATGAATGCTCAGGGAAATGGGGCCAGCTGGATTCGAACCAGCGACCGCACCGATTATGAGTCGGGCGCTCTAACCGCTGAGCTATGGCCCCCAGCGAAGCGGAGCGTAGGTGAAGTCGCGTCTCTCGGGCCCGCGTTGGCGTCGTCTCCACCCGGTTGCCCCGCGCCCCGTCCCCGCTACCATCCCGCCGCATGATCCTGACCCTTGCTTCAGATCTCAAGAGCTACATGCCCATCGCCCTGATCTGCCTCATGGCGATCGGCTTTGGCATTGCCAACGTCGTGCTCAGCCAGCTCTTTGGCCCGCGCCGCCAAGGCAAAATCAAGGGTCAGACCTACGAAAGCGGCATGAACCCCATCGGCACCGCACGCAAGCGGTTCAATGTGCGGTTCTATCTCATCGCCATGGTCTTCCTCGTCTTCGACGTTGAAGTCGTCTTCCTCTACCCCTGGGCCGTCACCTTTCCCAACCTCGCCGTCCGCAGCGACGAAGGCCTCCTCTGGCTCTTCCGCATCCTCTTCTTCCTGCTCACGACCGTCGTCGCCTTCCTCTACGGCTACCGCAAGGGCGTCTTCAAGTTTGACTGATTCGCTCTGCTGCGATCATTCCACTCAACAGCAACGACCACAACGCCGCACCACTCGTGCGGCGTTTTTCTTGCTTTCATCAATCACACACCGGCACACTCGCCGCGTGCGGACCCAGCAAAGGCGGCTCGCCGCGCAGATGCCGAGCCACGTCAGCCAGCAGAATCGGATGCGTATACGTCGTGAAGTGGCTCATCAGCCACGTGCCCGACGCCCAGAAGGGCTTCATGCCAGGCGGCGCTGTGTGCGTCGCGCCCACGATGTTGTCGTTGGTCTGCGCGTAACACCGCAGTCTCGGATGCACACTGCAGTTGAGGCGCGTCATGAACGAACTACCCGGACACATGTCACGCGCCGCCGCGTTGGGCCGCACATGCGCCGCAAGCCGTGCACCGCTGTGCGGCGACGCAAACGTGAAGATCCGGGCCGCTCGCAGCGTTCTCGCGTCAGCCTCGCAAGGCTGGGACACCAGTCGCGAGATCAGTCCCCCCATCGATATCCCGACGAAGTCAAACTCGGTCTCGGCAGAAAACCGAGCCGTCACTTCATCAATCGCGTAGCGCCGCACCCGCGCGAAGTCCGCCTTCGAGAAGTACGACACATACATCACGTCCTGCGGCCGCTGCGACGTCAGTCGTACCAACTGCCGCTGCAGACTCGCCGCAACTCCCGCCCACGCGTGATACCCGTTGAAGATCACAACCGGCCGTACCACCGGCAACGGACACCGCCGCATCCGCGCTAAGTCATCCTTCGCATATGCCATCAGTCCCTGCATCGCCGGGTTGCGCTCAGGCATGCGCAGCGGTGCAAATGCGAGTTGCCCAACATCAACCACCACGCGTCCCAGCGTGCGGTAAGCCTTCGAGAAAACTGATTGCTGCGTCAAGATCGCCGCAGCGTACGTCGCTCAAAGCGATTGCAGTTGCCCGCACTCCGGACAATGCATGATTCCCTTCGCCCGCAGATCCGCCGTTGCATACCCGCACGCTGGGCACACGTCACGTTGAACCGTTCTTGCATTCAGTTCCTTTGCCGCCGCCCGCGCACTGACAAGACACGCCCAAGCAAGTACTACAAAGATCATGTCGTGCAGCAGCCACCAAGGTGATACTCGCTCACGGTTCACCACACCGGCACGCAGCTCGGCGATCCGATTCGACGAAACGGGGTACCACCCATCGGTCTCGACAGCCAACGCATCGATCACAAGCGTCCGGCCTTGCTCGTCGGTCAAGTCAGAGTCGGCAGCAAGATCGGTCATCTGCACGCTCAAGTTATGGCTTTCAGATGTTACAACGGGGGCGGACAAACCGACTGACTCCGACCGCCCAGAGTAAAAGAACATGGCGATCGCCTCATCGCTCATTGCCACAAACTCTGGGTGGTATCGCGAAATCACGCGGTACGCGCCGTCTTTCTCGATGATCATGCCCGAGTAAATCCGCGGCCTAAACGTGCTTCCCCCAAACGCGCAGGTGTGACACCCAATCCCCAACAGCGGCACATGCCAGCGCGACAACCGCGAGAATGCGACAAGATCAACCGCCAGCACAAGCAGCAGCATGACCCACAAATTCGGAATCGCGACAAACTCGCGCCACGCCGCGCCGACACGCCGCAGCCCATCAGCAAAGGTTGCCGAAACGCTCGACATGCGCCGCCCCTCATCCACACAGCGAATGCGCCGTTACGTCTTCCCCACCGTCAACTGCGCAGGCTTGCTCGCCGTCTTTTCCACCAGGCCGCCGGCAATCTTTTCCCACCCGCTCCCCAATTCACCGATCGGGTCGGGAGGAATGATGTCGACTTTCTTCTCGCCCAGTTTCGCCTCGCCGCGCATCACTTTGCCTTGGAAATCCAGACATTCCTTCAGCAGGCGTTCGAGAATCTCCGGCTCGGGCACATTCGCGACGCGCTCGCCCTGCACATAAATGATCCCGCGCCGATCGCCCGCAAACACCGCCACATCCGCCCCTTCCGCTTCGCCCGGCCCGTTCACAATGCACCCCATTACCGCCACCTTCATGGGCACCGTGACCTTCTCCGCAAGCTGCTTGCGAACATCCTGCACCAGCGTGAACAAGTCCACTTGAATGCGTCCACACGTCGGACACGCAATCAAGTCCACGCCCTTGCGTTCGCGCAGTCCCAGCGAATACAACAGTTCGAGCCCGTCTTCCACTTCGTAAATCGGATCGTTCGCGTAGCTGATGCGAATCGTGTCGCCGATGCCGTTGACCAGCAGCCCCGACAACGCGGCGATGCTGCGAATGCAGCCCGTCTCCTTGGGTCCCGCATGCGTCACGCCCAGGTGCAGCGGATGATCAAACCGGTTGCTGATCTCGGTGTACGCATCCACCACCAGCGACGCGTCCATGCTCTTCGCGCTGATGACGATGTCATAAAAATCCTGCTCGTAGAAGATGTCCAGATACTCCTCGAGTTTCGCGATCATGATCGCCAGCATGTATCCATGCTTCTGCCCGCTGAACACCGCCCCCAGTTCCTTCATTCGCTTCTGCTTGTCGCGCCGCTCGATGATCGAGCCTTCATTCACACCCACGCGAATCGGCAGCCCGCGCGCCTTGCACGCCTTGATGACCTCAATCACCTGCTCGCGATCATTGATGTTGCCGGGATTGAGTCGAATCTTGTGTACGCCCGCTTCCACCGCCTCCAGCGCGCGCTGAAAGTGAAAGTGAACGTCCGCCACGATGGGTACCTGCACCTGCGGAATGATGTGCTTGAGCGCGTCCGTGTCCTTCTTCTCAGGCACCGCCACGCGCACCACGTGCGCTCCCGCCGCCGCCAGCTTGTGAATCTCACGCACGCACGCGTCAATGTCGTGCGTATAACCAGCCGTCATCGTCTGCACACTCACCGGCGCGGGTGAAGTCGGCGTCCCGTCGCGAGCCGGCTTGCCGCCGCCGATCTTCACGAACCCAACGCGAGCATCTCCGAGCGTGACCTGTCGAGTGAGTCGGCGGGGTTGCATCAAGCTGATCCTTCAAAGCCGCGAGAAAGCGACGAAAACAAGCGATTTTTCGGACGAGACACATCGTAGCCCCTCCCCCTTCGCACGAACGAACTCCCTCGTGCGACAACTACGCCCGTAAAAGATTTCGCTCTACGCCTTCCACAGATTCGAGGTTCGCCCACCCCATAGCGAGGACAGCGCGTCGCGACGCGCACACGTCCACTCCCGTTTCGATGGGACGCAACGTCCACCCTCAATTTCGGTGTTCAGGCCGTCGATGTTCTATCCGTGCGACGGGGCCAAGGGGGCGTTGTCGCGCAAGGGCTGTGATCCACGACGATCACGAGGACACTCGCAATGGGGACTAACGATAAACCGTTCTCGTCTGTTCGTCTTAGCGAAATCGAACGCAAGGCGCTGCTCAAAGTCATCTCGATGCAGGCCGATGCGAATCCGCTTGCCAGCAAGCGCACCGATACGCGCTATGCACTCCCGCCGGGCTATTCCGTCATCGGCGAGCTCGAACAGGCCGGCGGCTCCCCGCAGAAATTCGTCGTCAGCGTGCGCGACATCTCACGCGGAGGCCTCTCCATGCTCCACAGTTCCTACGTCCACCTCAACTCACGCTGCGTCTTCCGCTTCTACGACGAGAAGAAGAAGCAAGTCGCCGCTGCCTACGCCAAAGTCGTTCGCTGCCAACACGTCAAAGGCCAGATCCACGACGTGGGACTCAAGTTCGACATGGCCTTCCCGGTCGAAACCTTCCTTGTCGAAGCATCATCGCCACAAACGGCGCAAAACAACAAGCCGGCGATGTATCCGGCGCTCCAAGCTTTCGTCGACGAACTCGGAGGCCTCGTTCGCTCCGGTGCCGACCTCACACTCATCAGCGGCTTGCTGGAAGAGATCAGGCAGGCCATTGACGAAGCCGTGAAAGCCAAAGCCGCCGCGCCGCAAACTCCTGCCGCAACACCAGCGGCACCAGTGCAGGCCGCCGCACCTGCTGCGCCGCCTGCATCAGCTCACGCGACCGCCAAAGCCGCGTAACGCTCAAATCGCCGCGTCCGTCTCACTCGTCGTCGCCGTTGGCTTATGCACGCGCGCGGTGATGCCACGGACCAATCCAGGCCGCTGCGCATATCCCGGCTCGCCGGGCGCGATGCCATCAATCTCCGGCGTGCGCCACGTCAGCATCACGATGCCCACGATCGTCAGCATCACACTCAACACACCCAGCCCCACCTGCGCGCCCAGCCCCTCCGCATTCGGGCTGCTCGCGCTTTGACCCGCCACGTACTCGCCAATCGCCCCGCCCAGCAACGCGCCCAGCGGCATGCACCCAAAGCTCACCGTGTTGCAGATCGCCAGCACGCGCCCGCGAATGCGATCGTCAATCAGCAGTTGCAACGCCGCAAACGCGCTGTTAAACGACCACATCCACACGATCCCGACCAGAAAAATCGCGATGCCCGCAAAGTACAGCGACGTCACCGCGCTGAAGAAACACAGAAACAGCCCGCACAACGTGATCGACAACGGCACGAAATGGTGCTTCGGATACCACCGCGGCACAAATCGAATCGTCAGCGCCCCCATCACCGCGCCAATCCCCATCACGCCCAGCAGCGCGCCATATCCACGCTCGCGCAGCACCTTGTCCGCATGAGGCAGATAAATCTGCTTCACCAGAATGGGCAGAAACCGCAGCAGCGGAGTCGCCAGCGCACTGAAGATCGTGATGCCCAAAATCAGATTGCGCGTGCCGCGATGCCGCCAGGAAAAAATCGCCGCTTCCTTGATCAGTTCCCAAGGCTTTCCTCGCTGATCCTTAGGCACCGCCGGCGAAGGTGGCGTCCTCGCCACCGCAATCAGCACCGCAAGGTAACTGATCGCGTTCAAAAGAAACAGCAGCGCAGTTCCCTTGATGTCATACGCCGATTTGCTCTGCAGCCATGCGACAAAGTCCGCACTTCCAGGCACCCATCGCGCCACATGATCCACCAGCGCAATCACGCTGAACCCCAGCAGAATCCCGCCAATCGCCGGCCCTAGCGCCCGCGCGAGATTGAACTGCAAACCGTTGAGCGTGATCGCGCTCGTCAAATCCTCACGCGGCACCAGCCGGGGCGTCAACACCTGCCACGCCGGAATGTTGAACGCCATCGCAATGCCGTCCAGCGCTCCCAGCGTGATGAGCGCGTAAGGCGACACCTCGCCGCGAAACGCGACGATGAACAAGCCGACGGCAATCAGCATTCGCGCACACTGCGTGATGAACAGCAGCTTCTTGCGATCCACCATGTCCGCGACCACGCCGCCCAGAAGCCCAAGAAACAGCTGCGGCGCAAGCTGCGCCACCGCGAGATACGCCATCATGATCGGCGCGCCAGGCTTCCCCGAGTCCACCCACTGCGGCGCGAGTGTCGCCTCGGCCATCGCCCACTGCACGCCCACCACTTCCATCCATCCACCCATGCTCGACACAAATGCCGCTAACCAGACATTCCGAAAATGCCGGTGCGACAAAGCGTGCCAGATGGACTGTGGAGACGACATGCGGGAACCGCGTCTTACGCCGCGCGGCGGGGAATGCTACATCGGTTCAACGTGCAACACACCACAAAAACAGGAACACCCCATCACGTGATTCAAAGAATCACGCACGGGGCCTGTTCCTGACGTGTGGGTTCATCTCCGCTTCATCTTGCCGCTGCAAAGCGCGGATGAGCGATGCTCTCACTCATCCGCACGGGGAAGGGAACTCGTTCTCGCTCACGCTCCGTATGAACATCCCTTGGCTTCTGCACAAGCCCGTGTCCACGCGCGAACGCAAGCGCTTCTATTCTCACCGGCGACGCCGACCCGCAAACACCGCACTCAAGCCCAGCAGCGCAGCCGCGCCGGGAGTGGGAATCGCATCGGCGAAAATCACCGCCTGCACATTGCCCTGCGCCAGCGAGCCCATCGCAAACACCGTGTAGACCACGTTGTTCTGCAGCGTGATGCCGGGGAGCGGCAGCGCAAGCTGGTTGTTGGCATCCAGGAACACGCCCAGGTCGTACGTGCCGCCGGGCACCGTGATGTAGCCTTCATCAGCCGCGTTGCCAAACGCCGTGTTGTCAAACAGCACGCCGCCGCTCAGCAGACCGACATCGACCGCGGGCACATCAGGCGCCGCGTGCACAAAGCGAATGCGGGCCGCGTTGGGATTCTGCGTGCGATCATCCACGAGCACGAGGGGGCGGATGTTGCTGAAGAAATCAATCGCCGCGATCGTGTAGTCCGTGTTGCCGTCAATCGCGACACCCGTCGCATTGATCGCCACCGGACTCGTCGCGTTCGCAGGCGTCACGCGAAAGTCATACGTCCCCGTCGGCAGCGGCACGTAACCCGTGCCCTGCGTGAACGCCAGATCTTCAATCGCCGGCGCGCCCGCGCCGGGCAGCGTGTTCACATACACATCCACCGCGGGCGTGTTGGGCGACGCGTGAATCACGCGCACACCCGCCATCGCCGAAGCCGCGACCCCACCGGCGATCATCGCCACCATCACTTGCTGCATTTGCATATTTCCTCCGTCACGCGTTCCGGGAGAGAACCGCCGAACGCCAGGCAGGCCGATGGCCGACTCGTCAAAGAGAGAGAATCACTCCGCATCACATGACGCATGAATGACGACGAGCCAGCCGACCGGCGCGAGGATGTACGCACGCCGAGATGAGATCGGATTCTCACCAAATCGCGGAATGTGCAAATTGATTCTCATTTCTCAAAATCTGCATCGCCGATCAGATTTTCTCGCAATTTCACTTGCACCCCGCG
The DNA here is from genome assembly GCA_035299305.1 of Phycisphaerales bacterium. GTDB lineage: Bacteria > Planctomycetota > Phycisphaerae > Phycisphaerales > UBA1924 > BJHL01. The sequence continues at coordinate 14,584 of DATGWV010000110.1, forward strand.
CGAACATGTGGCATCTTCTCGCCCCCTCGTCTCACCAGCCGCGCCCCATTCGCAACCAAATCCCCCGCGCAGCTACAACCCCGCAGCCCATCGCCGCGTTCATCACAGCACATCGTCAAAACTCACACCCTCACGCCGTGCGGTCCGCCGACTTCTCTTCCGTCGCTCGCATCACATCCAGCGTCCGCCGCGCATCAGTCTTCGCGAGACTCATCGGCCGCGGCTGATTCACCAACCCGCACCCCGGACAAAACGTCCCGTTCTCGCTCGACGGCTGATCCGCCAGCGAATGCCCGCACCCCAAACACACCTCGGCGTTGATCGAAAACTTGCTCGCAACCGTGTGCACCGCGAGATACAACGTCGCCACCGCCACGCCCACCACGGGCCACGCCGGCAGCGTCGTCCACGCAATGACACCAACCGCAGTCGTCACAATGCCGACCACGATCCAAAGTGCCCGAGTGCGAATACGGTCCATGAGTCGCATAAGAAAGTGTAGCGGAAACATCGTCGCGAGCGCACTGCACGCTTCACACTTTCATCCTCACGCCCCACACCACATCCACGTCCTCAAATAAAAAAGGGCACGGACCACTGTCCGTGCCCTTTCTCACTTCGCAACTCCCCGCTTACCGACGGCGTCCGTCATTGCGGTTGCCCGAGGGCCGACTCGGTCGACCGCCGCCGCCACCACCACCGCTGCGAGGACCACGATCACTGCGCGGGCCGTTAAATCCGCCGCGCGACGCGCCAGTTCCGCTCGACTTGAACGGCTTGAACGCCTTCGCCGGTCGATCATTCCCGCGCGGAGCATCGCTCCGCGCCGGCTGACCACCATCCTGATTCGGCCGCGCTGCTGGCCGCTGATTGCCGTACTTGTGCGCGAACTTCCCGCCAATCTTCCGATCACCGCGCTGCTCAGGCCGCGCATCAGGCCGCGCGTCCGTCCGCGGATAAGGCCGCGACTCGCCGCGCGAATCTCCACGAGGCTGCGCCCGCGGCTCGCTCTTGGGTTCTGTCCGCGCGTCCTGCGCCGCACGCTTGGCCATCTCATGCCGCGGCGTACCCGCACGCGGCTTGGGCTCCTGTCGATACGGCTCAGGCCGCTTGGCAACAAACGCGCTGCCATGATCATCACCATGATGACCCGACGCATGCGCGGGCTTCGCATCACGATGCACATCAGGCGTCCGGCGCTCACGATGCGGCACGATCGGATCAGCCGTGTTTTCCACGCGCTCATTCCGCGGCCCGCGCTGCGGCTGCCGACGATCGTCATACAGGCGCGTGTTCTCATCGCGCCCGCCCATGCGCCGCACCTGATCGCGCGGCACCGGCTGACGAATCTCCACCGCCGACTCAGGCAGTGAAGGCGTGGGCTTGAGCGGAATCCGCTTGCGCATCATCTTTTCAATCTGTTGCAGCAGTGCCTGCTCTTCGCGATCACAGAACGCAATGGCAATGCCCGTCGCGCCCGCTCGACCTGTCCGGCCGATGCGGTGCACATACGCCTCAGGCTCCATGGGCAGGTCGTAGTTGATGACGTGCGTCACGCCGTCAACGTCCAGCCCGCGCGCCGCGACGTCCGTCGCCACCAGCACGCGTGAACGCCCCGCACGGAACAGATCCAGCGCACGCTCGCGCTGATTTTGACTCTTGTTCCCGTGAATCGCAACCGCGTCCACGCCGAATCGCTCCAGCGCCGTCGCCAGCTTGTTGGCGCCGTGCTTGGTGCGAATGAACACCACCACGCGCGACATGCTCTCATCTTCCAGCAGCAGCTTCAGCAGCGCGGGCTTGCTCTTCTGGTGCACCATGTACAGGCTCTGCTCAATCAGCGGAGCCGCGCTGGCCACAGGAGTCACCGACACCTTCACCGGATCGCGCAGCAGCGAGTCCGCCAGGTGCATGATCTCCTTGGGCATCGTCGCGCTGAAGAGCAGCGTCTGCCGCTCCGTCGGCACGGCCGCCGCGATGCGACGAATGGGCTGAATGAATCCCATGTCCAGCATGCGATCCGCTTCGTCCAGAATGAACGTGTGCACGTCGCGGAAGTCCGTCAGCCGCTGCTCCATCAGGTCAAGCAGTCGGCCAGGCGTCGCCACCAGAATGTCCACGCCGCGATGCAGCGCACGCACCTGGTGAAACTGACTCACGCCCCCGAAGATCACCGTGTGCTTCAGCCCCGTGTGCCGGCCATACGTCGCAAAGCTGTCGCCGATCTGCGTCGCCAGTTCACGCGTCGGGCTCAGCACGATCACGCGAGGCCGCGCGGGACCCACGCGCGACTTGTCGGTCGGCTGGGTGAGCAACCGGCTCAGCACAGGCAGCGCGAACGCCGCCGTCTTGCCCGTGCCCGTCTGTGCGCACCCGAGAATGTCACGACCCTTCAGAATCGTCGGAATCGCCTGCGCCTGAATGGGCGTGGGCGTGTGATAGTTTTCTTCGACCAGCGCGGCTTGCACCGGCGCGGCCAGACCAAGGTTCGAGAAGCTCACTCGCTCGCCGTCGCCCTGCGGCGCAGACTGAGGTGCGGAACGCTTGTGATCATCGCCTTCAGCATCCGGCACAAGCGTGCGCGGCTGCTTCTTGGTGGCTTGATGGGCGTGAGCGTGGGGTTCGAGAACGGGTTGCATGAAAGGGGACATATCCAAACGAAGAAACTCCTGCGGCAGCTTTGCCGCGTGGACGCGAATCGCAGCCGCGCGACGCAAATCGCAGCGACTGAAGCACAACGCTTCATAAGCGGGACGCACCCGGACCAAGTTGTGCGATGGATTGAGCGATGTGCTCGCGATCAGCAAACGCTGTCGGCACACGCGGGGCCCATCGGCAGAAGCATCGTCTTGCACGCGAGGCACACGCCACGCGGAGAGGACCGACGCCGCCGAAGAAATCTCAGGTTTCGCGTTGAATGCCGCACATGTCGTGCGAGCCGCGAAAAAACGCTAAGGCCACCGGCGCACTGAACACTAGCACCGCAACCTCGCAAATGCAAGCCCGCTCGCAAGATACGGCTCGCCCCACGCCGCATAACCCGCCCAAACTCGCCCGCACGCTCACGTAAACATCGCCAACCCCGCCCGCGCCAGCGGCTCGCATTGCTTCACGTACTTCTCGCTGTGCGCATCCCCGCTCACGGTCGGCGTCGTGTTCGCATCGATGATCACCGCCTCGCCATCGTGTATCACAAAATCAATCTTCCCATAGTCCAGCCCGAACTTTCGCCGCCACGCCTCCACCGCCGCGGGCGGCTCATCAAACTCCTCGAGCGCCGCGTTCACGTTCTTCACATACGGATCACTTCCCCGCAGCACCCGCCCCACTTCCGCCCCGCCCATCACAATCCACATCCTCATCACAAAGTTCCCGTCGCTGTCGCGCTCGGGCAAAAACCTCTCCACGACCAAGTGCTCATTCGCCCACACCCCACTCGGCACATCGCTCACTCGCTCAAACAAGTAATACCGCGTCAACGTCCGCGCATATCGCATCAGTTTCGGCTCGCGCCGCGCATCAAACGTCAACCGATGCCGCGCGCGTTCAAACAGCGTCGGCCCACCCATGCGCCCAAACCGATGATCCGACAACCCGCCGCAGTTCCCCACCGTCTTCAAGATCACCGGCCCATCCCACACATCACCCGGTCGCACGAGATTGCTCGACACCACCGTCTTGCGAATATCACGCACGCGCCCATTCACCACGCGCGGATGCGCCCTCACCACCTCCCACACCTCATCCGGCAAGTACGAACAGTCCACATGCGGCACGAGCACATCCGCCTCGCGCAGCACGCGCTCGTTGCCCACCACTCCATACACCACATCCACCCGCACACCCATCGCCCGCCAGTTCGCCACAATGGGCCAGATGCGATAATGCATCGCCATCGCATCCCGCTGCAACGGATGCAGCAACACCGCGATGGACTCGATACGCTTCATGTCGCATTCTTGCCCTTCCATCCGCGCCCGCGCCACGCGGACACTTCCCCTGACTGTGCACACACCACTTACCAAAGCCGATCTCCGCCGCTCCGTGCGCACGCTCCTCGCCGCACAGCCCGCGGAAGTTCTCGCCACGCGCGGCACCAACCTCATCGCGCGCCTCACCGCCCACCCCACCACCAACTCCGCCCGCACACTCCTCGCCTTCCTCCCCATCCCCGGCGAGCCCGCCATCACGCCCTTCATCGAGCACCGCCTCGCCGCCAACCTCCCAACGGCACTCCCCCGCGCCGACTGGCAATCCGCGACCAATCACATGGACGCCGTCCTCGTGTACAACCTGTCAGTAGATTGCACCCCCGAACGCTACAGCATTTTGCAGCCGCGTGCCGATCTTCTACCTCTGGCTCTCACCCAGCTCGATGTCGTGCTCGTGCCGGGAGTTGCGTTCGACCCGCACGGTGCCCGTCTGGGCCGCGGAGGCGGCTTCTACGACCGGTTTCTGG
>DATGWV010000111.1:0-11745 GCA_035299305.1 Phycisphaerales bacterium
GTGACGGTGGTGTTCGATGACGGCTTGCCGGCGGGGCAAGTGAAGATCTTCGCGATTCCGGCGGATGCGAATGCGATTGGCGTGACGTATGAGATCACGATAACGGCGTGGACGCGCGTGTTCTATCCGGAGGGGTTCCGCACGGTTGAGAACGTGAATGAATATGTGCCCATGGTGAATGATCAGAACGTGCCGGTGGATTACCGCGTGATTCTGCGGTATGAGACGGGCGATCGTGATCAGGTGTTTGAGACGGGCACGATTCCGGCGAACACGCGCTGGGGCGTGGCGACGGCGGTGCGGAATCAGAATCTGGTTGTGAATCCGCGCGCGAACGAGCCGTATGCGATTGAAGTGCAGACAAGTCTGCCGATTGGCGCGCAGTTGTCGCGGTATGACAGCTTTGGCGTGCCGGGTGACGGGCCGGGCACGGGCGAGAGCTTCACGAATCGCACTGCGCTGCGGTGGGGCTTCGCGGATGTGTCGACGAGCACGCTGGACTTCATCGTGATCTACAACCCGTATCCGACGACGGCGAATGTCACGATTCAGTTCTGGGATACGCAAGGAAACGCGACGCAGCAGATCATTCTGTCGGTGCCGGGCTTCCGGCGCGCGGGTGCCGCCTTGCAGGCGGAGACGGCGATTCTGTCGCCCAACAGCGATTACAGCGCGGTGGTGACGAGTGATCAGAAGATCATCGCGGCGCACACGCGGTTTGCGCCGGGACAGAATCGCGGGTTCACGCAGCTTGGGCAGGAGCTTGATCTGAACGGGCAGCAGGTGACGGCGAGCAACTTCCTGCTGAGCAATGTGGAGCTGCGCACGACGGTGAACAACCGGGCGGTGCTGTTCAATCCGGGCGATTCGACGATCACCATTCAGTTGCTGGGGACGTACAACGGGACGACGAACCAGAGCAGCGACTTCTACACGCTGGGGCCCAAGGAGCGGCGACGCGTGACGCTGAACACGCTGGCGCCGGGCGGCACGAACTTTGGGACGTTCCGCGTGATTTCGTCGGGGCTGTCGCTCATCGCGAATGAAGCGATTGACGGCCAGCGGCGCGACAGCAACGCGACCAACGTGAACACGTTTGCGACGACCAAGTGGGGCTTCAGCGACGGCTTCCTGAACCTGGGCAGTCTGGGCGTGAACTACTTTGAGCACGTGACGCTGTTTAATCCGCAGGACAGCAACATCACGGTGACGCTGGACTTTGTCTTCCCGAGCGGCACGCGGCGGACGGCGAACTTCCTGCTGCTGCCCAACCAGACGCGCGTGGTGAATCTGCATGAAACGCCCGAGCTGATTGCGCAGCCGGCGCTGAGCCTGTTCAGCGTGGTGGCGCGGTCGACGCAGGCGTTTGTCGCGACGTATCTGCACTGGGATTTGACGCAGCCGGGCGGGTGGACGACGCAGGGTTCGCCCTTGGCGGACATTGTCGTGCTGCCTTCGTCAGGCGGGATTCCGGGCTGATTTGCAGCGGATGCGAAAGAAAGCGACGAGCCGGCGCGGTGCGCCGGCTCGTTTTTCGTTGGGGCGGGCGGCCACTACGATTGCGTCATGCTGTGGCAACCTTCGCTGCCTGATGTGTACACCAAGATGCCGGCGGATCTGCTTGCGCAGGCCATCACGCAGCGGCGAAAAGAGCTTGGCGATCAGCTTGTGATTCTGGGGCATCACTATCAAACGGATGAAGTGATTCAGCATGCGGATCACACGGGTGACAGTCTGAAGCTGAGCCAGATCGCGGCGCGGCTGAGCGGCGAACGCACGGCAAGCAACCCGGTGAAGTATGTCGTGTTCTGCGGCGTGCACTTCATGGCGGAGACGGCGGACATGCTGACGCCGCCGGAAGTTGCGGTGATCCTGCCTGATCTGTCGGCGGGCTGCAGCATGGCGGACATGGCGCAGTATGACGACACGGTGCAGGCGTGGAATGACATTCATGCCGCGCTGCGGGAGCAGGGATGGAATGGGAAGATCGTGCCGATCACGTATGTGAATTCGTCGGCGGCGATCAAGGCGTTTGTGGGTGAGCATGGCGGGGCGTGCTGCACGAGCAGCAATGCGCGGGAGGTGTTTGCGTGGGCGATGTCGCAGACGAGTGAGGACACTCGAGTCTTGTTCCTACCAGACCAGCATTTGGGCCGGAACACCGCGCATCGGTTTGGGATTGATGTGGCGCGGCAGTCGTGCGTGTATGACCCGCGGTTGACGCGGCGGGGGCAGGAGCTGGGGGGCGCGACGCGTGAGCAACTGCTGGCGAGTAAGGTGATTTTGTGGGCGGGGCATTGCTCGGTTCACAAGTTGTTTCGGCCCGAGCATTGTGATGCGATTCGGGCGGAGAACGCGAAGCTGGCGCCGGGGCAGCAGCCGACGACGATTCTGGTGCATCCGGAGTGCTGCAAGGAAGTGGTGGACCGGGCTGATCTGAACGGCAGTACGGAGTTCATCATCAAGACGATTCGTGAAGCCACGCCTGGGAGCAGGTGGGCGGTGGGAACGGAGATTCATCTGGTCAATCGCATTGCGAAAGAGGCGCAGATGCGGGGCGTGAGCGTGCGGATTTTGAGTGACTGTCAGTGTCTGTGCACGACGATGTATCGGATTGATCAGCCGCATCTGTTGTGGGTGCTGGACAATCTCGCCGGGAAGTTTGATGATCGCGCGGCGACGGGGAAGGCGGGGAAGGTGCGCGTGGTGAATCAGATTCAGGTGCTGCCCAAGGTGCGCGAGCTTGCGCTGCTGGCGATTGATCGCATGCTGCAACTGGGACCGGCGGCGAGCACGGCTGTGAAGAACGAACCGGCGACGCGGCTGGAGAAGCTGGCGACGGCGGATTGAGCGCGGGCGCCTTGCGATGAGCTTTTTATTTCGTGTTGCGCGCTCTACGCTGGCGCATGGCCGCTCTTACGCAATCGCGATTGGTTCTGCCGGGTGTTCGCCGAGGGAAGGTGCGGGACGTGTATCCGCTGCCTGGATCGGCGACGGTGCCGGTGAGCGGCGGGGCGCGGCTGTTGATCGTCGCGAGTGACCGCATCAGCGCGTTTGATGTGGTGATGCCGACGCCCATCACGGGCAAGGGGCGGTTGCTGACGGAACTGTCGATGTTCTGGCAGGCGATGATTGAGGCGCGGGGGATTTGTCAGACGCACGTGATTTCGGGCGATGTGAACATGCTGCATGCGAGCGTGTTTCCGGCGGACCAGCCGCGTGAGCTGTATGAGGGGCGCGTGGTCATTTGCAAAGCGGCGAAGGTGATTCCGATTGAGTGCGTGGTGCGCGGGTATTTGGAAGGGAGCGGGTGGAAGGAATATCAGGCGAGCGGGAGCGTGTGCGGGGTGAAGCTGCCTGCGGGGCTGCGGCAGTGTGATGTGCTGCCTGAGCCAATCTTCACTCCGGCGACAAAGGAGGAGATGGGCAAGCACGACGAGAACATTTCATTCGAGCGCGCGTGCGAATTGGTGGGGCGCGAGACGATGGAGATGCTGCGGCGGACGAGTCTGCAGATTTATCTGATGGCGAGTGAGCATGCGCGGGATCGCGGGATCATCATCGCGGATACGAAATTTGAGTTTGGGCTGCCGGTGGATGAGCATGGGCATGTGACGAGCACAACGCCCATGCTGATTGATGAAGCGCTGACTCCTGACAGCAGTCGGTTCTGGCCTGTGGATGGATACACGCCGGGCGGGCCGCAGAAGTCGTTTGACAAGCAGTATCTGCGGGAGTTTTTGGAGCGGCTCGTGGCGGCGGGGAAGTGGAACAAGCAGGACCCGGGGCCGCAACTGCCTGATGAGATCGTGGCGGCGACGGTGGCGAAGTATGCGGAAGCGAAAGAACGGCTGATGAGCTGAAGCGATTATTTGCGGCCTGCGATATCGAGGCTGGTGATGTAGTCGCTGGGTTTGGAACCGGCGGGCAACTGCGCGACGATCTTCTGGTAGAGCGGGTCTTGCCAGTCGGTCATGGCATCGATGTAGTGGGCTTTGCTGGTGAGCTGAATATCGCGCAGGCCTGCGGCGAGCATTTGTCGGCGGGTTTCTTCGACGAGCACCGCGCCAGCGACGCAGCCGACGAGGGCTTCGACATCGGCTTGCACACTGGCGGGGAGGGGCTGGAGCAGCGCCAGATCGGAGACGGCGACGCGGCCGCCCGGCTTGAGGACGCGGGCGATTTCGTTCCAGACGCGCTGCTTGTCGGGGCTGAGGTTGAGGACGCAGTTACTGATGACGACATCGACGCTTGCGTCGGCGACGGGGAGATTTTCGATTTCGCCCAGGCGGAACTCGACGTTGCTCAGTTGCGAGGCTTTGGTGTAGTGCGCGATGTTGGCGCGGGCTTTGGTGAGCATTTCGGGCGTCATGTCGACGCCGATCACGCGGCCTGTCGCGCCGACTTTGGGGCCTGCGACGAAACAGTCGAAGCCTCCCCCACTGCCAAGATCGAGGACGACTTCACCGGGTCGCAGACTGGCGAGGGCGGTTGGGTTGCCGCAGGAGAGGCCCATGTTGGCGGCGTCGGGGGTGGCGGCGAGATCGCTCTGGGAGTAGCCGATGGCTTGGGCGAGTTGGGAGGGTGTGAAGGTTGCGGGGCCGCAGCAGCCGCCACCGGCGCAGCATGCGGAGGCGGGCTTGGTGGATGCGGGCGCGGGAGATTGGAGATCGGTGAGGGCACTGGACCACCAGCCGTCGTTGGCGATTCTGGCGTAGCCAGCGCGGACTTGGTTGCGGGTGTTCTCGGTAGCGGCGGGTTGAGTGGAAGCGGGTTGGCAGCAATCGGGGCCGCAGCAGGATTTTTCGTTGGTGGACATGGGGCGTTCCTTTCAGCGTTGGGTGATGCTTGCGGAGAGGGTGTGGATGAAGTCGCGGATTTCGTCGCGCACGCGGCGGTAGTGCGGCATGGCTTCTTCGTCGGTGGCGGCGCTTCGCGCGAGGCGCGGGGGATCGTCGAAGCCGACGTGGATGACTCGCGCGGCGGGGAAGACGGGGCAGGCTTCGTGAGCGCTGTCGCAGACGGTGATGACGACGTCGAACGGGGTGGCGATTTGCTGCGGTGTTTTGCTGGTGTGCGTGGAGATGTCGATGCCGGCTTCGGCCATGGCGCGAACGGCGAGGGGGTTGAGGCCGTGCGGGTGGGTGCCGGCGGAGAAGGCGTCGATGGCGTCGGCCTTGAGGGCGCGGGCCCAGCCTTCGGCCATTTGGCTGCGACAGGAATTGCCCGTGCAGAGGAAGAGGACGCGGAGCTTGGTTGATGGGTTGAGCGGGGTGGTCATGGTCGGCTCACTTGGGTCAAGGCTTGGACTTTGCAGCGGGCTTGCAGGTAGCACCATCGCAGCACGAGGGAGCGTGAGCGATGCAGGCGTCGATGGCGTCGGCCATGGCGCGGAGGGAGGCGGCGAGATCGGTGTAGCGGACGGTGTAGAAAACGGTTTTGGCTTGTTTTTCGCTCGCGAGCACGCCTGCACGGGCGAGGAGGGCGAGGTGGCGGCTGACGACGGAAAGATCGACTGAGCAGCAGGCGGCGACTTCGGACACGGTGCAGGGCCTGGCGCACTTGGCGAGACAAGCGAGGAGGGCGAGACGCGTGGGATCGCCCAGGGCTTTGAAGAGATCGGCGGAGAAGGCGGCGTCGATGGGACGCTTGACGCGGGCTGCGTGACGCGGGGAACGCGGCGGCTTGGTTGGGCTTGTCACTTGCATAGTTGTGCAAGTATACACGTAATGCGGCTGAGCGTCAACGCGTGAGGCGTATCTGTGCGGAATATGAGGTTTATGAGGCTCGTGCGGAATGTGCGGGAGTTGGAGTGTGTGAGGAGGGCGCACGCATCCCAGAAAGGCGTGATTCCCGTGAGCGCGGGTCACGTGGTTCTATGAAGAAGTCGATACACCTGTTGAGGTGCGTTCAGTCACACTCGTGGGTTTACAAAGGAGCAGACATGGCCGCGCAGCCGACGGGTCCGATTGTGAGCAGCATGGCGGGTGACGCCGACATGGCGGAGCTCATTGAGATGTACGTTGAGGAGATGGGCGGGCGGGCGCAGTCGCTGCGGACGCATCTGGACGCGCAGAACTGGAAGATGCTCGCGAACGAGGCCCACAAGATTCGTGGGAGCGCGGGCGGGCACGGCTTTGACGTGATCGGGGGAACGGCGGCGCAATTGGAAGACCAACTGCGTGGATCTGCGGGTCGCGAGCAGGAAGTGCTGGAGAACGTGAAGCGACAAGTCGATGAACTGATCGGCCTTTGCATGCGCGCGAAGGCGAAGTGAGTCGTCGGGCGCGGAGATGATGGCTTGACGCCCAAGCAGCACATGCTGGATGAATCGCGGTCGCGAGTGCTCGTTGTGGACGATGCGCGCGATGTGCATGATCTGCTGCGCGTGCGACTTAAGCATGATGACATTGAGCTGCTCGCTGCGGAGACGATTCTGGAGGGCTTTGAGAAGGCTCTGCATGAGTCGCCCGAGCTGATGCTGGTGGATATGTCGCTGCCCAATGACGGCGACGGGCTTGCGCTGATGCGCATGCTGCAGAACGACGCGCGGACGCGGAACATTCCGGTCATCGTGCTGTCGGCGCGAACGGACATGTCGTCGAAGGTCGCGGCGTTTGATCTGGGCGCGGTGGACTATGTGACCAAGCCATTTGAGCTGATTGAGCTGCGCGTGCGTTTGCGAGCCGCGCTGCGGATGAACCAGATGATGCGGCTGCTGTCGCACCGGGCGCAGATTGACGGGCTGACGGGGCTGTGGAATCGCACGTATTTTGACAGTCGCTGGCGCGAGGAGTTTTCGCGGGCGCATCGGCAGGGGCATGCGCTGGCGCTGGCGTTCATTGACATTGATCACTTCAAGAGCGTGAACGACAACTACGGGCACCCGGTGGGTGACAGCGTGCTGCAGGGCGTGGCGCGCGTGCTGCAGCGTGATCCGCGGGCGAGCGATGTGGCTTGCCGGTATGGCGGCGAAGAATTTGTGCTCGTAATGCCTGACACCGGCGCGGTGGATGCGGCGGTGGTGTGCGAGCGACTGCGTCGGGCGATGGCTGATCTGCGATGGGCACGCGTGCCTGATCTGCGCGTGACGGTGTCGATGGGCGTCGCTGGCGCGACGGGCATGACGACGGCGACGGCGGAGAACTGGATTGAAGCGGCAGACAGGAACCTGTACGCCGCGAAGAAGGCCGGGCGCAATCGCGTGGTGGTGACTGATCTGACGGGCGCGGGGCTGCGCAACAGCGCGTGAACGAGGCTGACGCGCGGGATCAGAAGTTTGTTGTGAAACCGACAAAGAGCATGATGCCGTCGCTGGCGGGGTTGTCGTCATCGCCAAAGATGCGGCCGTTACTGATGTGGCTCCAGCGTGCGCCGGTTTGGATGCGCCAGGAGTCGCTGATGGCTTTGGTGATGCCGAAGCCGGCGCGGGGCGTGAAGTTGACGCTGGTGCCGTCTTGCGGGACGTCGTCGGTGGTGAGGAGGACGCCGATTCCCATGTCGACGAAGGCGGTCCAGTCGTTGTTGTCGCTGGTCCAGAAGTGCCAGCGGAAGACGATGGCGGGGTTGATGCCTTGGGCATCATCGCCTGGCATGTCGAAGTCGCGGATGGCGAGTTCACCGACGACGCTGACGCGATTGTCGACGAAGTACTCGAAGCTGGCGGTGGCGTTGATGTCGCTGAGTTCGTCGAAGTCGGTGCTTGCGCCGGCGCCGAAGGTCCACCAGGTGGTGTCGACGTTGGTGTATTGCGATTGATCGCGGCGAGATGGTGAGTTTTCGGCGGCGGTGCTGAGGTCGACGCGGGCGGTATCGGCGGGTGGAGGAGACGCGGCTTCCTGCGCGATGGCGGATGTGGCCGACAGGGCGAGAGCGGGGAGCAGCGAGAGGGAAAGAGCGAAGTTGTTGTGACGCACCGCGAACCTCCTGTTGTACGATTGCGCGGGAGCGTATAGCGATGAATGATGGCGATTCAAATGCCGGGCGCGATGATTCGACGCAGGACGAACTTGCGCGGCTGCAGCGCGTGGAGGAGGCGATGCTGTTTACGCAGCATGGGCAGGATCAGCTTGCGCAACATGTGCTGGAACTGGGGCGGATGCTGGCGCGACTGGATCAGCGGCTGGCGAGGATGGAGGAATTGTCGCGGCGGCTGGATGACGCGACGCGCGGGGGAAGTGAGCCGGGGGCGAGTGAGGACGCGGAGTAATGGTGTGGTATGGGGTGGGTTGTGTGAGTGGGCGGGGGGCGTTAGACTGCGGGCATGATGCGACGTGTGATTGCAGCGGTGCTGGGCGCGGCGGTGCTGGGCGCGGCGGTGGTGCTGGCGGGGTGTGCTGCGCGCGGGGGGAGCGGGCAGGAGTTCACGCAGCCGCGCGGGGAGCGGACGTGGGCGATTGCGCTGCATGGCGGGGCGGGGACGCTGGACCGCGATGCGCCGGCAGCGGAACTGGAGGCGTATCGGGCGTCGCTGCGGGCGGCGTTGGAGGTGGGCAAGCAGCGTGCTGCGTCAGGCGCGAGCGCGCTGGAGGTGGCGGAGGCTGTGGTGCGCGTGTTGGAGGATGATGAGCGGTTCAATGCGGGCAAGGGAGCGGCGTTCAACGAGCAGGGCGAGCATGAACTTGACGCGTCGATCATGGATGGGGCGACGCTGCGATGCGGGGCGGTCGCGGGTGTGCGCACGGTGAAGAATCCGGTGAGTTTGGCGCGGCGCGTGATGACCGACACGCGGCATGTGCTGCTGATGGGCGATGGCGCGGAGCGATTTGCGGATGCGGCGGGCGTGGAGCGCGTGCCGAACAGTTACTTCAGCACGGAGAAGCGGCGGAAGATGCTGGAGGAGGTGCTGCGCGAACGCGGGAAGCAGTCTGGAACGGAGCCGCAGACGGATGTGCGATTGACGTACAGCACGGTGGGGTGCGTGGTGCGCGATGTGCATGGGAATCTGGCGGCGGCGACCAGCACGGGCGGACTGACAGGCAAGCGATTTGGGCGCGTGGGTGACAGCCCGATCATTGGGGCGGGGACGTATGCGGATGCGCACGCGGCGGTGAGCTGCACGGGGACGGGCGAGGAGTTCATTCGGCATGCGGTGGCGCACAGCGTGGCGGCGCGGGTTGCGCTGGCGAAGCAGTCGCTGAACGACGCGGTGGAGAGCGTGGTGTTTCACACGCTCAAGCCTGATGATGGCGGACTGATTGCCATTGATCGACGTGGGACGATTGTGATGAAGTACAACAGCGAGGGGATGTATCGCGCGGCGGCGGATTCGACGGGGTGGGAGATGGTGGGGATATTTGAGGAAGTGACGAAGTGACGGAGTGAGGAGTGTGCGGCATGAAGATGATGCGTGGGTTGGTGATTGGGCTGGTGGCGTGCGGGGTGTTGGCGGGGTGTGTGCGCATGGAGCCGCGTGAGGCGGTGAGTGAGCCGCGTGGGACGCTGCTGGCGATTGGGGGCGGGTTGGAGGATGACAACGGGCCGGTGTATGAGCGATTTGCGACGCTGGCGCGCGAGGGGGCGCGGAAGGGCGAGGCGCGGATTGTGATTGTGACGACGGCGAGCGGTGATGAAGCGGATGCGGAGCGCGGCAAGCGCGAGTCGTTTGCGGTGTGGTGTCCGGAGTTACCGGTGGATGTGATTGGGCGCGAGACGGCGAGCGCGGAAGCGGTCGCGAAGATTGATGCGGCGAGTGCGCTGTTCTTTACGGGGGGCGATCAGAAGCGCATCACGGCGAAGTATCGGCCTGGCGGGAGTGATTCGGTGGAGTGGATGGCGATGCAGCGGCTGCTGCAACGCGGCGGGGTGATTGCGGGGACGAGCGCAGGGGCGGCGATGATGGGTGATGTGATGTTCTTCAGCGGGCGGAGTGCGGCGGCGCTGGGGATTGTGAAAGAAGGCGAGCGGGGCGTGGCGTTTGATCCGGACAATCCGGTGGAGGATGAGGACGCGGTGGTGATTGGGCCGAGAATTGGCGAGGGGATGAAGCTGGTGCCTTGGGCACTGGTGGACTCGCACTTTTTCGAGCGCGATCGCATCGGGCGATTGACGGCGGCGCTGGAGGCTTCGAGTGCGCGGCTGGGTATTGGCGTGGGTGAAGATGCGTGCGTGGAGATCAATCTTGCGACCGGTGAAGTGACGGGGACGAGTGTGGCGGCGTCGCTGCTGGTGGATCGGGCGTGGGTGACGCGCGATGGGTTGTCGCGGCGCGGCGGTGTGGCGCGGGTGCTGGCGAAGGATGATCGTGTGATGCTGGCCCGGAGACTGACGACGAAGTTTGCGGAGCCGATTGCACGTCCGGCAGGTGAGCCAGTGATGGTGGAAGTGGCAGAGCCGGGGCAGAGTCGGCAGTTGGCGTCGTGGCGCGTGTTTGTGCGCGGGCGCGAGGGGCTGCATGCGGTGGAGTTGGGCGGATGGCGCGTGGTGACGTGGCCAGATCGGGATGGATGGGTCGGGTTTGATATTGAGGTGCCGCCACGGGCGCGGTGATGGGTGTATTGGGAGGCGTTGGGACGTTGAAACTGGTGTGGGTGGGAGCCGAAGAAGGGGCGGAGGTTTGTTCAATGACGACGATGGAACGTGAAGCGCTGGCCTCGATCTGTCTGCTGGCGGCGATGGTGGATGGGAATCAGTCCGAGCAGGAGCGCTCGCGGCTGCAGGCTGCGCTGAATCAGATCGGCGGGGTTGATCCCGCGGTGTTTCAGCGGGTGTTTCTGCGGCAAACTTCGATTGAGGAAGAAGCGCGCAAGATCAACGACCCGGCGGTGAAGCGGTCGTGCTACGAGCTGGCGGTGGGCGTGTGCGATTGTGACGGCGTGTCGTCGCCTGAAGAGAAGAACTTTTTGGCGAAGCTCGCGGGGCTGCTGGGGATTGAACCCGGCGCGGCGCGCGAGACGGTGACGCAGGCGGATGAGATGGTCGACTTGACGCTGGATCCGAAAGTGGCGGCGACGGGCGCGGCGGTGAGCGCGGGCGGCGCGGCTGCTGCAACTGCGGTCGCGCCGGCGGGAGTTGAGAAGCAGGTGGATGACACCATTCTGACGTACAGCGCGATCAATGCGGGGTTGGAGTTGCTGCCGCAGAGCTTGGCGACGGTGGCGATCATTCCGCTGCAGACGAAGATGGTGTACAAGATCGGGACGCAGTACGGCTACAAGCTGGACAGCGGGCACATCAAGGAGTTCATCGCGACGGTGGGGCTGGGGATGAGCGGGCAGTTTGTCGAGAGCTATGCGCGCAAGTTCCTGGGCGGGCTGGCGGGCAAGTACCTAGGTAAGACGGCGGGGAAGATCGTGCAGAAGACGACGGGGCCCATGATGACGTTTGCGAGCACGTATGCACTGGGGCAGGTGGCCAAGAGCTACTACGCCAGCGGGCGCAAGCTGAATGTGGGTGATTTGCAGGCGCAGTTCGCGCGGAAGTTTGAAGAAGCCAAGGGCGTGTTCGCGAGCCAGGAGGGGAACATCCGGGCGCAGGCGAGCAAGCTGGACCCGGCGAAGATCATCAACATGGTGCGAGGCGCGTAGCGAAAGCGATAAAGTGAAAAGCGATAGAGCGAAAATGAGAGGGCTCATTTTCGCTTTGTTTGTTTTTGGGGTGTTGGGGCGCGATTACTTACGGGTGATGGCGACGGGGCGGGTTTCGCCGTTGAGGGTGGCGACCATCACGTAGTGGCGGTGGAGTTCCACGCCTAGGGCGTCGCCTGCACCCAAGGTGGTGACGGGGGCGGGGGCGGCGGCCACGGGG
>DATGWV010000112.1:0-5194 GCA_035299305.1 Phycisphaerales bacterium
CACCAGCGCAGCGATACCCCCGGGAGCGTGTGCTACCTATTACCTGCACCGCGTCGCGGTGCGGGTGTGCTTGCCGCGTTCTTCCGGGGGTGCGGCTGCGCTGGTGGTCCTGCGCGCTGCGCTCTTGGCCCGGCTATTGACCGTCGTCGCTTCGCGACGCGAGGCGTGTGTGCGCGGGCAATGCCACTCGCGCCCGGGCGCAAAGCCCGGGCCACCGAAAGCATGGGAGGCCGCGCATCACCTGATGCCAAAGCAAGAGGAAGACGCCTTGCTCTGGCGACTCCTTCGCCTGCTTGTCATGCGGGCGCGATATGCCGTGCGGCGGGGGCGGCATGCGTCGGCGCGCTGCGTGTCGCGGCGACGGGGCGCGTGGGCGTCTGTTTGTGTGACATAAGCTGGTGATCGTGCCGATTCCCTTGTTCGACTGGATTTGCCCGCGAACGCACATGTAAAATGTCACGCAGCGGCGCGCAAGTCGATTCGCAGCACGAAGATACGGACATTCGCCCAGCGTGAATCTGGGGTGAAGCAATAAAATAATCCTCATTCATTATGTCCCGTAACGTGTGGGCATCATAATGACTGCATGGGAAACCTCTGGGCGACGCAGATCACGCGGCTCAGGCCGCGCTCGCGCTGGGGGAGACCAGTTGTATTGGCGTGTGCGGCACTGCCGCCCGCGAGCTGACTGAAGGAAGCAGCACCATTTGACACGACGGTCATCTTCATCAACGAGTTTTCGCGTCTGTGGGTGCGCACGGATGCGCGGAACGGAGGCGGATGAATGACATACATGCAAAAGGAATGCACAGTCCTTGCACTCGTATTCGGATTGGTGCTCGCAACGCTTGTCTTCGGCGGCATGCTGACCGAAGCCTCGCCCTCGCTCTATCTGCGGGTGGGCGCGGCGTGGTGCGTCATCGCGGCGGCGCTGCTGCTGGCGCGGGCCCTGGTGCTGCGGGGCAAGCTGCGAAAGATGCACGGCTGCATGTGTCACCGCTGCGGATACGAATATCTGCTCGATGACGAAACGGTCTGTGCCGACTGCGGTGCGAAGCGCGATGATCCCTCGGGCACAAAGGGCTCCGACTGCGCTGGCACCTGATGCTGCCACACGGCGAACGCATCGCATCCGCTTCGTGAGCTCATCAGACATTCGCTGCGCCGCGCCGCTGCTGCACATGGTGCCAGTGCATCCGCACGTGGTCGCACCCTGTTCGCACGCTGCTTGGTTGATGGTGCAACATTGCACAGACAGCTGTGCATAAGTCACGCGGCCTTTGCACAATCCTCCAGCATTCGTGTGCATTTCGTCCCGAATACCGCATATCTGCTAGGAGTTCAGCAACCTCTCGCTATGCTGCAAGTGAGTCCGCATCACTTCTGTTCGTCATGCGACCCACGGGGCAGGTTTCGCTGACAACATGCTTGTTCACACGTCTATCTCTGTGTGGAGCCAGTACAGCCGCCGCTGCGGCGAGCGCGGTCTGCCGCCGTTCGCACGCACGAGCGCGGCGAACACGCGGTGCCCCTCACCGCGCCAGATCGCGAGCGTGCGCTCATGACGTACATGCGCCGGCAATCGTGGTTTCTGATACTGATTGACTTTCTGCTGCTCGCCACGCTCGTCTTCGGCGGCGCATTCGTCGGCGTGCCGCCGCACATCTACATGACGACTGGCGCGGTGTGGTGCGGCATGGCCGGTGTGCTGTACGAGGTGCAGTCGCTGCACGCACGCCACCGCCTGCACGACACGCACGGCCACGTCTGCCGGCGCTGCAACTACGACTTCGGCGAATCCGACGCCACGCACTGCCCCGACTGCAAGCGACCACGCCCATCCGACGAATCGCGCCCGCTGATGTAGTTGCGAACGCGCCATCGCCACGCTCCACCACGCCAGCATCTCCAACGCGCTATCCGCATCGTTGCGGTGAATTACCTTTGGCCTCTCCACGAATGCCGAATCACGAATGCCGAATGCCGCGAGTTGTTGGTGGTTCGCACCGACCGCTCAAAGCAGCGGTCGGTGGCACGCAAGCTCTCCACCACCTCTGCGTTCTCCGCACACCTCCCCTCCCCTCCGCGACCCGGCCTTCCCGTGTTCCCCCCGCTAAACTGCGGCGTTCGGCTCCGCCTGGAGCCTTTCGCACAATCGGTTGCAAGGACTTTTTCACATGGCCATTCGCATTGGCATCAACGGGTTCGGTCGCATCGGTCGGCTGGTCTATCGCATCGCCGCCGAGCAGGGTGTCGACGTTGTCGCCGTCAACGATCTGGTGCCCGCCGACAACCTCGCGTATCTGCTCAAGTATGACACCATGCACCGCCAGTTCATGATCGGTGGCAAGCCCGCCGACGTGACGGCGACGGAAACCAGCTTCACGGTCAATGGCAAAGTGACCAAGACCATGGCGGAGAAGGACCCGGCCAAGCTGCCGTGGAAGGACATGGGCGTGGACTACGTGCTCGAGAGCACCGGGCTCTTCACCGAGTTTGAGAAGGCCATGCTGCACGTGAACGCTGGCGCGAAGCGGGTCATCATCTCCGCCCCCACCAAGAGCGACGCCGCGCAGGTGCCCACGTTCTGCATGGGCGTCAATCACGAGAAGTTCGATAGCAGCAAGCACCAGGTGGTGAGCAACGCGAGCTGCACGACCAACTGTCTGGCTCCCGTCGCGAAGGTCATCCAGGACAACTTCGGCCTGGAAGAAGGCCTGATGACCACCGTCCACGCCGCCACCGCCACGCAGCCCACGCAAGACGGCCCCAGCAAGAAGGATTGGCGCGGCGGCCGCAACGCGTATCAGAACATCATTCCTGCCAGCACGGGCGCCGCGAAGGCCGTGACCCTGTGCATCCCTGAACTCAAGGGCAAGCTCACCGGCATGAGCTTCCGCGTGCCCACCGCCACGGTGAGCTGCGTGGACCTGACCTTCAAGACCGCGAAGGAAACCAGCTACGCGGATATCTGCGCTGCCATGAAGAAGGCCAGCGAAGGTGCGATGCGCGGCGTACTGGGCTACACCAACGAAGAAGTCGTCTCGAGCGACTTCATCGGCGATCGCCGCAGCAGCATCTTCGATGAGAAGGCCGGCATCGAGCTCAACAAGAAGTTCTTCAAGATCGTGAGCTGGTACGACAACGAAGCGGGCTACGCGACGCGCTGCGTGGATCTGATCAAGTACATCGCCGGCAAGGACAATGTGAAGTAAAGCCGCTCCTCGCCCGCCCGCAAGGCTGGCGACTGGCAGCACGCTTCACGACAACACGCACTCCAACACAAAGGCCCGCGACGCAGCACATGGTGCACGCATCGCGGGCCTTTTGTCTCTCTTAAATCGAAGCCGCAACTCTCGTCGCGGCTTCGAAGGTGTCGTCTCGCACATGCGAGACGTGTGGGCGGAACAAAGAAAAGCAACGCGAATCTCAGCAATGCGTCGCGGGCACGCTTTCGTCCGTGATGCAGCTCTCAAAGAACTGGATCAGATCAGCTTCGCTGGCAAACGCATCATCGCCGCAGCCTTCGACGCTTGCATCACTTGACGTGATGCGCACCACGCCGTTCTCCGTCAGACGCACGTTGTCAAACGCGACATCAAACGCGAGCGGCAGATAGAACACGCCAGGCCGCGCCGTGGTGAAGACAACTTCGTCCACGCTCCCCAGCACGCTCGCAAACGTGCGATTCGCGGGCAGAACCGGGCGATTGCGGAAGTCAAACGCGCCGGTGCCGCCCCAGCCCGGCGGCAGCGTCTCACTGCGCGGATTGAAGGTCGTCTGCAACGTGCGCCACGGCTCCGCGCCGCCCGTCAGTCGCCCCAGCGGAATCCACACCGACACATACCCCGCGCCCGCCGGCGCGTTCTCATAGTCGCGCAGTTCCAGAATCAGATCGCGCGGCGAGTTGCTGCCAACGAAGTTGCTCTTGACGTCGACGCCCATCGTGATGGTCTCGCCACGCCGGGTGTAATCTCCGAGGAACTCGCGCGCCGTGTTGCTGCTCAGTTGCACCCACCACGTCGACGTCAGATTGGGCCAGCGCAGGTTCGCACCCGGATTGCCGCCCGTTGCCTGCACCGTGGTGTACGAATTTACCGACCACCCGGCATTGCCGCCGTCGAATGTCTGCACCACCGATTGTGCCGACGCGCTCGCGCCGCCCAGTGATGCGCATGTGACAGCCGCGATGACATATTGCCATCCTTGCATGATCAATCCTTTCCATCGCTTCGCGCCAGTCCCTCGCCGCGCGCCCGCGAAGCCGCACGCGCCGCTGCCCTCTCGATAGCGGGACACCGATGCCTGTCCGCGAATGTGACGTTCGTCCGGCAGCACACGCGGCTGACCGGACGCACGCCATCGTCTGTGCCGTGCCGCTCAGCAGTTGCCGCCGGCGAGCACGGTGAAGAAATCAATCACGTCCTGATCTTCCGGAAAGACTCCGTTGTTGTTGAAGTCGATGTCGTTGCACGTGCCCGTCGGGCACTCCGCGCCCGCCAGCACGCTGAAGAAATCGATCACGTCCTGATCTTCCGGAAACACTTCGTTCTGGTTGAAGTCGATGCTGTCGCACGCCGGCGCAGGCGTCGAGATCGCGATGTTGTCATACGCGACGTCAAAGAACCCTGACACATAAAAATACCCGGGTTGTGCCGTCGTGAACAGCACCTTGTCAACGCTGGCCAGCACGTTCGCGAACGTGCGTCCTGCAGGAAGTCTGGGCTCAAACGTCACCGGATCTTCATCGCCATACCCGCCCCACCCCGCAGGCAGCGTCGCGCTCGTCGGATCAATCGTCGTCGAGAACGTCTGCCAATCCTGGAAGTCGCCCGTCACTTCGCCCAGCACCTTGAACACCGACACGTACGGCAGGCCGTTGGGCGGGTTGTCATAGTCGCGCAGTTCAAGCACGATCTTCTGCGGCGTGGGATTACCAAAGAAGTTGCGAATGAAGTTCACCCGCACATCCACGCTGAGCGTCACACTGTTGCCGTAGCGCGACAGATTCCCCAAGAACGCCGCGTGCGTGTCCGTCTGCAGATCAAGCCACCACGTGTCCGCGAAATTCGCCCAGCGCAGATTCGCGCCAGGATTCCCAAACTCCGTTTCGGGCACGTCGAACGTGTTCACGTTCCAGCCTTCGTTGCCGTTCTCAAACGTCACGCGCGTCTCGGCGGCCATCACGCCGCCC
>DATGWV010000113.1:0-6377 GCA_035299305.1 Phycisphaerales bacterium
CCCGCCACACGCGACACAGGCACGCCACTCGACATGCCGCAAGGTAGCCGCACTCTGCGACCGCCCGCACACCCCGGTTACGCTCGCCCATGCTCCTCGTCCTCCAACGCGTCGCCCACGCGCACGTCGAAGTCGAAGGCACCGTCCGCGGCGCAATCGGCCCGGGCCTCATGGTCCTCGTGGGCCTCATCGACGACGACACCGACGCCGATCTCGATTGGTGCGCTGGCAAACTCCTCGACCTGCGCATCTTCGAAGACAACGCCGGCAAAATGAACCTCAGCCTGCGCGACCTGCCCGCCACACCGTCGCCAGGCGTGCTCCTCGTTCCCAACTTCACGCTCGCAGGCGACGCCCGCAAGGGCCGCCGCCCCTCATTCGATCGCGCCATGAAGCCCGAGCGCTCCGAGCAGATGTTCGCCGCCTTTGTCGATCGCGTGCGCGCACTCGCCGCCGGCATCGCCGTCCAAACGGGAGTCTTCCGCACGCACATGCGCGTCACATTACTCAACGATGGCCCCGTCACCCTGCTGCTCAACAGCCGCGAACGCTGACGCCGTCCATCACAACTCAGCGATCATTCCGCCCCTGCCGCCGCCCATCAGGCCGCCCATCCGGCTTGCCGTCATGCTTGCGGATCGCAATCCCGCCGCCCACATTCCGCGGCCCCACCGCGTTGTTCTCCGGCCACTTCGCATCCACCTGTGAAGGCGAAAACTGCCGCACTTCCTTGATCGAAACACTTTGCTCAGCCGGGTTGTACTCACGTGACGAGCTGCAACCCGCAAGCACGCCCACCGCGCACGCGCCCACCACCATCACCCAGCGCGACTGCCCGAACAACTTGGTTGCAAGTAAACCCATGCCCTAGCTATCGGCCATTCCCGCATCAGCCAACAGCCAACCCAACGTCCCTTACTTCTTTTCCGCGCCCGACTGAGCAGGCGGAGCTTCCACAATCGCCTCAGTTTCCATGCTCTTGCTGCTGGTCGTGCCCGGGATATACACGATGCTCACGCTGTTGATGCAATACCGCGTGCCCGTCTCGGTCGGCCCGTCTTCAAACACATGCCCCAAGTGCCCGCCGCACCGATTGCACATCGTCTCCGTGCGAATCATGCCGTACGTGCGATCCGTCTCATAGCGGATCGAGCCCTTGATCGCCTTCTCAAACGCCGGCCAGCCGCACTCGCTCACAAACTTATCATCACCCGTGAACAGCAAGTTGCCGCACGCCGCGCAGCGATACTCGCCCGCGCCGCCCGAGTCCCACAGCTTGCCAGTGAACGGCCGCTCCGTCCCCTTCTGCCGCAGAATGCGATACTGCTCAGGCGACAGCCGCTCGCGCCACTGCGCTTCCGTCAGCGTCACCGTGCCGGTCTGAGGATCAATCGGAATGTCCTTCCACGCCGCGAGAAGTGGGTCCATAGGTTCTTCTTTCGATGCCGCAGCCCCTTGTCCCGTCACGACCGGCGCCGTCACGACCGGTGCCGTCACGACCGGTGCCGTCGCCCCGGTCTGCGATGCCGCCGCAGCTTGCTTCGCAGAGGCCTCAGGCGCCGCCGCCTCCGCAACCACCTGCTTGCTCGGTGCCGCCTGCGCAGTCGCCTCACTCGCCCGCTGCGAACAGCCAGCGACCAGCCCGCACACCGCAAGCCAACCAACAAGCGACACGAATGATGAGCCGCGATGCATACATGCTCCTACGTACAGGCCCGCCGACAGTTCACGACTGAATTCGCCGCGCCCGCCCAGCCAGTTGCGATACCACGATGAGTTGCCGCAACCCGCGCCCGCGTGTCAATCAATTCTCACCCGCGCCCCCAACCAAATAGTCTCAAAAAATCGTATAAATCACAATCCCCACCAGCACCACCGCCGCCGTCACCAGCGCCCATGTCGGCAACCCCTTCTCATCCCGCCGCATCAGCGCATGCCCGCACTTCCAGCAAATGTCCACATCATCATGCAGCGTCACGCCGCACTTGGGGCAGTCGCGCGTCGCGTCGTTGAACTGCTCAAGGTCTTCCAAACGAGGATTGTCGTCATCTTCGCGCGGCGGGCGCACGTTGCGAACTGGCATGCCGCAGTTTAGTGCCTGCGCACCCTGCAACCTACCCTACGCCCGCTTGGCCAACGCACCCTCTCCATCGTCGCAGGACCTCCGCACCCGCATCCAGCAAATGCTGAATACAGGGCGTTTTTCGCAAGCTGAAGACCTCGCCCGCCGACTCCTCCAAAGCAAGTCCAGCGACGCCGAATCCTACTTCCTCCTCTCCGCCGCCATGCACTTTGGCGGCAAGAGCGAGCAAGCCCTTCCGCTCGTCAAGCAAGCCATCGCGCTCAATCCCTCGCACGCCTCCTCGCACAACCTCCTCGCGCAAATCCAGATTCGCATGCGCGACTTCGACAGCGCACTCGCCAACGCCAAACGAGCCGTCCAGCTCGACCCGCGCGACAGCATGGCCATGAACACGCTGGGCGCCGTCTACCTCATGCGCGAAGAGTCCGAGCTGGCCCTCGAGCCGCTCAAGCTCTCCGTGCAGATGAATCCGCGCGACCCCAGCGCCATCAACAACCTGGGACGCGTACTCGCCGATCACGCCATGGTCGAAGAAGCCATCGTCATGCTCGATCGCGCCCTGCAGCCCGAGCCCGACAACTTCGTCCTGCTGCACAACTTCACCCCGCTGCTCAACTACCCCGCCGGCGCGCCCGTCCGCACGCGCATGGCCGCCGCCGCTGCCATGGCCCGCATCTACCAGCAGCGCGCCGCCGGCAAGACCTTCAACAAAGTCACCGACTTCACACCCACCCGCAAGCTCCGCGTAGGCCTCATGAGCTACGACCTGCGCACCCACAGCTGCGCCTACTTCCTCCGCCCACTCCTCAAGCATCTCTCGCGCGAACACTTCGACCTCGTCGGCATCTGCTGCAACGGCCTGCAAGACGACGTGACCGCCGAACTCAAATCCATGTGCCAAGGCTGGCTCGACGCTGCCGCCCTTACCCCCGAAGACACCGCACGCCGCATCGCCGACGCGAAGATCGACATCCTCCTCGAACTTGGCGGCTACACCTCCGGCAGTCGCCTCGAAGTCTGCGCCTTCCAACCCGCGCCGCTGCAAGTTGAGTACCTGGGCTACCCCGGCACCACCGCGATGCCGCAAGTCCCCTGGCGCATCGTCGACACCACCACCGATCTCGCCGACCAAAGCGAACTCTTCACCGAGCGCCTGCATCGCATGGATGGCTGCTTCCTCTGCTACGACCCAGGCACCAACATCCCCGCCCCGCGTGCCGTCACGCACGACGGCCCCATCACCTTCGGTTCCTTCAGCGCCACCACGAAGATCTGCACCGCCACCGTCGAACTCTGGGCGCAAGTCCTCAAAGCCGTGCCCGACAGCACCATGCTCATTAAGGGCTGGGCCATGGCCGGTCAAGTCGGTCCCGCCACCATCCGCAAGCGCTTCGCCGCCATGGGCATCGACGCCTCGCGCCTGCGTTTCGCCGGTCGAAACAAGATCTCCGCCGATCACCTCCGCGCCTACGACCAGGTCGACATCGCCCTCGACACCACGCCCTACGTCGGCACCACCACCACCTGCGAAGCCATGATGATGGGCGTCCCCGTCATCACCCTCGCCGGCACCGAACACCGCTCGCGCGTCGGCGCATCCCTGCTCAAAGCATCGGGCGTGCCCGAACTCATCGCATCCTCGCCGCAAGAGTTCGTCACCATCGCAACCGCGCTCGCCAACGACCGCCCTCGCCTCAATCGCTATCACGCAACCCTGCGCGACACGCTGCTCACCAGTTCCCTCTGCGATGGCCCCGCCTTCGCCACTCGCTTCGACGCCGCCCTGCGCACGCTCTGGACCTGGCGCTGCTCGCAAGCCTGACGCTACCTGACCCACACAAGAGAGACCCGCTCCCCATGTCGCTGCTCACCGCGAAACTCGATCAAGCGCAGTTGCTTCTCAACGAAGGCAAATCGCAGCCCGCGTTTGTCATTCTCCAATCGCTCCTCCCCAAGCACCCGCGCGACTTGGGCGTGCTCAGCCTCTCCGCCCTCGCCTGCCAGCAGATGGGCAAGTTCGAACAAGGCGAGTACTTCTGCAAACAAGCCCTCGCCCAGCTCCCCGACAACCCCGACCTGCTCACCAACCTCGGCATCCTCCAGCTCAACCAAACCAAAAATCTCCAAGCCAAGCGGCAGGAAGCCATGGCCAACTTCCGCAAAGCCCTCGCGATTCAGCCCGGCAATCACAACGCCCGCGTCGGTGTCGCGAACCTGCTCATGGAATGGTCCAAGCCCAGCGAAGCCCTCGCCGTCTGCGAAGAAGGCCTGCAGTACGGCTTGCACGACCAGCTCGCCCTCACGCACGGCAAAGGCCTCATCGAACTGGGCCGCCCCGACGACGCCATCGAACTCCTCGATCGCGCCATCGCCGCGTTCCCTTGGAATCCGCAGCTCAAACTCGCCGGCTGCGTCGCACGCATCGCCACCACGCGCAGCGATCCCGCCGCCGTCGCCCAGGCCCACCGCGCCTTCGGCCAAGCCTTCGTCGAGCCGCTCACCAAACTCCATAAGCTCACCAAACTGCCCAGCCCCGCCGACGCCAACAAAAAGCTTCGCATCGCCGTCGTCAGCCCCGACCTCCGCCGCCACAGCGTCGCCTTCTTCAGCGAGCCGTGGATGAAGCACCTCGACCGCTCGCAGTTCGAACTGCACGTCTACCACAGCAACTGCAACGAAGACGACTACAGCGCCCGCCTCAAGCAGTACGCCCACGCCTGGCACATGGTCGCCTTCGAGAGCGAAGTCACCGTCGCCGAAATGATCCAGCGCGACAACATCGACATCGCCATCGAACTCGCCGGCCTCACCGCCGGCAATCGCCTCGCCGCCATGGCCATGCGCCCGGCCCCCGTCATCGCCACCTACTGCGGCTATCCCGACACCACCGGCGTGCCCGGCATCGACTACCGCATCGTCGACGCCGTGACCGACCCGCTCGCCTCGCAAACTCCCGCCGACGTCCTCCCCGCCGACGACCGCTGCACCGAGCGCCTCGTCCGCCTCGACCCCTGCTTCCTCTGCTACAACCCCGCCCCCGACGCGCCCCAGCCCACCCGCAGCCCGCGCGACGCCGCAAACACCACAATCCACTTCGGCAGCTTCAACGCCGCCCGCAAGCTCAACCAGCACACCGTCGATCTCTGGGCCCAGGTCCTCCGCGCCGTCCCCGCGAGCGACGTCGTCATCAAATCCATCGACCTCAACGACGAAACCGTCCAAGCCAACGTCCGCCGCCTCTTCGAGCGTGCAGGCGTCCTCGACCGCGTGCGCCTGCTGCCCGCCAGCAAGAGCATCGCCGAACACCTCGCGCAGTACGCCCACATCGACATCGCCCTCGACACCTTCCCCTACAACGGCACCACCACCACCTGCGAAGCCCTGTGGATGGGCGTCCCCGTCGTCACCATCGCCGGCCCCGCCCACGTCTCGCGCGTCAGCACTAGCCTCCTCTCCGCCGCAGGCCTCACGCAGCTCATCGCGCACGATCCCCAGAACTTCGTCGATATCTGCAAGTCACTCGCCGCCGACACCGCCGCGCTGGACAACTATCGCGCCACCCTCCGCTCGCGCATCGCCGCCTCGCCGCTCTGCGATCAACCCGCCTTCGCCAAACGCTTCGGCGACGCATTACGCTGGATGTGGAAGGAAGCCTGCGAAGGCCGCATTCCCAGCCAGTCGTCTCTCAACCGCTAAAGGGGCACACATGCACAGTCGTCGCGCGTTTCTGCAATGGGCCGGCATCGCCGGCACCACATCGCTTCTCGCCGCCTGCGACAAGCGATCACCATCCACCACGCCGCGCACCGTCACGCTCTACACCAGCGTCGACGCCTATGTCGCCCAGCCCGTCGTCGCCGCCTACGAAAAGCAATCCGGCACGCGCGTCACCCTCGTCACCGACACCGAAGCCACCAAAACCCTTGGCCTCGTCCAGCGCCTCGTCGCCGAGCGCGAACGTCCGCGCTGCGATGTCTGGTGGAGCGGCGAAGCCCTCGGCACTGCCTCACTCGCCGCCCAAGGCCTCCTCGCCCCCTTCACGCCCGACTGCATCACCGACTTCGCCGGCGTCTGGCCCGCGCACGTCAGCGATCGCGAAAATCGCTGGTTCGGCGTCGCCACCCGTGCCCGCGTGACCGGCTTCAACGCTGCCCGCATCCGCCGCGAAGACGTCCCCACATCGCCCGCGCAACTGCTCGCCGCCGATGCAAGCCTGCGCATCGGCATCGCCCGCCCGCAATTCGGCACCACGCGCTCACACATCGCCGCCCTCGTCGCCCTCCACGGCGAACCC
>DATGWV010000114.1:0-25185 GCA_035299305.1 Phycisphaerales bacterium
GTGGGGTCGTCGATGAGCGTCCGCAGGGTGTTTTCGCACCTTCGGGTGAAGCTCGCATCAATGCTCACGCTCTGCGTCAGTCGTGACAGTGAGCGCGCCATGATCGGCATCACTCGTAATGCGATGCGAGCCGCGAGAAGCGTGCAGGTGGAAGCGGGAAACGCACGAAATGCGATTGCGGACAGTTTCGGATCGACGGGATCGTGAAGATACTCAAACGGTTCCACACTGCCCCCGACACAGGCCTTTGACCATCACATCACTTCGCGAACATCACCGCCAGAATCACATTCGTCAGATTGAACAGCACATGCATCGTGATCGGCACCCCGATCTCCTTCGTGCGCTCAAACGCAATGCCCATGCACAGGCCCAGCACACCCACGGTCGCCGCGCTGTACCACGGAATGTTGTTGCCCGGCAGCATGTGGACGCCCATGAACAAGCCGCTGGTGATGAGGATCGACGTCCAGGGCTTGCCGGTCAGCTTCAAAATCGCGCTCTGCAGAAAGCCGCGATAGATGATCTCTTCGACGACCGGCGCGCCGATGATCGCGAGCGCCGCGATGCTCCACGCCCACGGGCTGTTCTGGTTGTCCAGCAGTAGCTTCAGCGTCGGGTGACCCACCGACTGCACCGTCGCCGCGCCTTCGCGATATTCATGTAGCGCGACAAACCCCACGCCCGCCGCCTGCACCACTGGCCACGCACAGATGATCCCCGCCGCGCCCCACGCCAGTGATCGCGCGGTGAACGTCAGCCCCGCGCCCTTGCTTCCCGCATTCACCAGGCTGCACAACACCAGCCCCGTGATGATCGCCGACAGATACGTGAGCCCCGACTGCAGCGCCTGCATCTTGAGCGCATCATCACCCGCGCGATAGTCCGCCGGAATGAACTGCATCAGCCCCGCGCCCAGCAGCATCGCGCAATACGTGATCATCGCGCACGCAAACCACAACATGCAGTTGTGGGGCTCCACGCTGCGCTTGCCCGCCCGCTCCAAAGAGCCGGGCCGAATCACATCCGCAAACAGCAAAATGACAACAACCAGTCCCGCGACAACGAGGTGCCCGTACTTCCACGGATCACTCTTCAGAAGATCCCAAAAGCTCTGCCCCGCGTTCTTGGTCGCAGCACCGGCGTCCTGCAACGCCTCGCGCACATTCTCCACCGCGCCTTCGCCGCCAGCAGTGCCCGCCGCCTGCGCCAGCACGGGCGAGGCCGCCAGCAGCAACGCGATCCCAGCGAAAACAGCCGCTCCGCTCGCCGCGCCAAACAAGCCGGGCTTGCCAAGAATCCTGACCTTGTCGCACAGCATGCCTGAAACCCTCGCGGTCATCGTCGCCCACAAGCGCGAGGAAGTCGCTCGCGCCAAGGAAGCGATCTCATTCGGCGAGCTCGAAGCGCTGGTCGCCCAGCAGGAGCCGCCGCGCAACTTCTTCGCCGCCGTCACCCGGCATGCCAACGCCGCGCATACCGCCATCATCGCCGAAGTGAAGCGTAAGAGCCCCAGCGCCGGCTGGATACGTTCGGAGTACGACTCCTCCGCTTTCGCGCCCGAGGAGTTCGCCGCCCAATACGAACGCAACGGCGCGGCAGCCATTTCCTGCCTCACCGACGAACGCTTCTTTGGCGGCCACTTGTCATACATACAGAAGATCAAGGATCGGGTATCGCTCCCCGTTCTCCGCAAAGACTTCATCATCGACCCGTTCCAGCTCTGGGAAAGCCGCGCCGCCGGCGCCGATGCTGTGCTTCTCATCGCCGAGTGCCTCACAGAAGCCGAAATCGTGGACATGCAGATTCTGGCCCAGCAGCTCCAACTCACAGTGCTGCTCGAAGTCCACAGCCTCGAAAACCTCCTCCGCGTCCGCCCCCACGTCGGCTTTCCGCATGCCAGCTATGGCCTGCTGGGCATCAACAACCGCGACCTCTCCAGCATGAAGGTCGATCTCAGCCACACCCTGCGACTCATCGAACTCGTCGACGATCGTTCGGTGCTTGTGAGTGAGTCGGGCATCAAAACTCCGGCCGACTTGCGCCGCCTCCGCGCCGAAGGTGTTCGCATCGCCCTCGTCGGCGAACACTTGATGCGGCAAACCGACCCCGGCGCCGCCCTCGCCGAACTGCTGGGCCGCCCTGCCCAGTCGGCGATGCCGTCCGAAGAGATCGAACCCAAAGATGATCCCTTGTAAGCGATTCCGCCAACCATTGCCCAGTCTTCCCACGCCATTCACACAAGGAATGACCATGTTCACCATGCGTGCCACCGCCTCCAGCCTGCTGCTCGCTCTCGCCGTCATCGCCGGCGCTCCCGCCCTCGCCCACGCACAGGCCGATGCCGCTGCCAGCGCGCCCGCCACCGATGGCAAAGCCGCGTTCCAACGCGCAGTCGACGAACTCGCGAAAGTCAACGCGATCATGTACGACGCGAAGATGACCGTGCTCGACAAAGACGGCAAAGGCCCCGCCACCAGCATGCTCGCGAACTTCACGCACGACATGAACCTCAGCATCACGCAGTTGCGTGTGCCGGGCTCACAGTTTGGCGGCTGGATCGCTCGCGCGAAGGGCACCTTTACGAAGGACAAGGCCGAGCAGCAACTCGATGTCGCTTGGAAGTCAGCCAGCATCGATCTGCTGCGGGTTGCAGAGAAGAAAGTCAAGGAAGAGCCGGGCAAGGCGCAACTGGGCCCTGGTGTTGCATCCGCCATGAACGCCCGTCTGCCCGAGCTCTTCGGCGCGACGCCATTCTCGGCGGAACTCGGTCTGAGCGAGTTCACGCTCGAAGGCGAAATGACGATCGGCGGCGAAGTCTGTGACATTGTCGCATTCACCGACCGCAACAAGCGCCCGGTGAAGTGGGGCTTCGCACGCTCCGACGGCTTGCCTCGCTTCAAGGAAGTGGTTTCGAGCGGCTACACCGAGGGCATCACCCGCGTCGAGATCACCAACCTCCGCGCCGACCGCAACACCCCGCCCGACGTGACCGAAGACATGATCAAGGTCGACGTGCCCGAAGGATTTGTGGAAGACCGCAAGACCGCCGTGCGGCGCGAAGTCACGCCCGTCCCCCAGCCCGCCGCCGAGCCCGCGCCGGGCGAAGTGAAGCCCGCCGACATGCAACCCGTGCAGCCCACGCAGCCCGCTCAACCCGAGCCCGCGCCCGTGCCCACCGGCCCTAAGGCCGCCGCCGAGTTTGAACTCTCCACGCCCGCCGGCGAGAAGGTGAAACTCGCCGACCTCAAAGGCTCTCCCATCGTGCTGCAGTTTTTCGGCAGTTGGTGCCTGCCCTGCAAAGAGTGGAACGCCAAGCTCGCTCCCGCCGTGAAAGCCGCGGGCGAAACCAAGGTCTTCGCCCTCAGCGTGCGCGAGCGCGACAACGCCAACGCAACCAGCGAACTCGCCGCGTCGGCCCAGCAATACACCCACCTCGTCAACGCCGACGAAGTCGCCAAGCTCTACGACGTCAGCGTCTATCCGACAACCGTCGTCATCGACGCCGAAGGCATGATCCGCCTCACTCTGGCTGGCGAAACCAGCGACGACGCCGCCTCCCAAGTGACCGACACCCTCCGCAACCTCACCCCCGCATCAACCCCCGCCGTCGGCGAACGCGCCAGCAAGTAATCGCCCCCGTTCTCCGCTCTCCGTTCTCCCCTCCCCCTCCATGTCTTCCGACCTCGGCCGTGGCAGAATGCTCGACGACGCGCCAGGCGCCATTGGCGTCACCATCGGCGCCGGTTGTGAACTGCCCCCGCTGCCCGACGACGCCCTCACGCACCGCACCGCAGGCCACTTCGATCCGCGCCGCTGGTTCAAAGATCCCACCCGCCGCTTCGAAATCGAAATCGGCTGCGGCAAAGGCACCTTCATCCTCGAAACCAGCCAGCACGAACCCACCACAAACTTCCTGGGCATCGAGTGGGCCCGCGAGTACTACCTCTACACCGCCGACCGTCTGCGCCGCGCCCAGGCAAGCAACGTCCGCATGCTCCACACCGACGCCAGCGACTTCCTCCGCTGGCGCGTGCAGAGCAACATCGCCCACGTCATCCATCTCTACTTCAGCGACCCCTGGCCCAAAACCAAGCACCACAAAAACCGCGTCATCCAGCACCGCTTCCTCGCCGAGGCCTGGCGCGTCCTCATCCCGGGCGGCGAGCTCCGCATCGTGACCGACCACGACGAACTCTGGGCCTGGGACCGCGAACACTTCGACCTCTGGACCAATGCGTCGCGCTGGCACGAAGTCCCCGAATCCGCGCGCACCCTCTGGCCCATGCCCGCGCAGCCCTTCTCCGAACACCCCTTCACCCCGCCCGCCTGGGTCGGCGAAGGCCAGACCGTCGCCACCAACTACGAACGCAAAATGTGCGTCGACCGCCCGCCCCACGCGTGCGTGCTGAAGAAATGGGATTAGGCACTGGGCATTGGGCACGGCCTGACACCATGCCTTTCGCCTCATGCCGTATGCCTTGTGCCTTATGCCTACTCATCCTCCCGCCATCCTCTTGCTCTCAGGCGGCCTCGACTCCGCCGTCACCCTCGCCTGCGCCAAGCGCGACGGCTTCGCGGTCCACGCCCTCAGCATCGATTACGGCCAGCGCCACCGCCACGAACTCCGCGCCGCCGCCGCGGTCGCCAAGCAACTCGGCGCAGTCTCCCACAAAATCATCCCGCTCGACCTGCGAGCAATAGGCGGCTCCGCTCTGACGAGCGATTCTCTCGCCGTCCCCAAAGGCCGCGACGTCCACGACGAATCCACCGCGCGCATCACAACCGCCGAGCCCGCCATCCCCATCACCTACGTCCCCGCGCGCAACCTCACCTTCCTCTCCCTCGCCATCGGCTACGCCGAAGTCGTCGCCTCGCGCGATCTCTACATCGGCGTCAACGCCGTCGACTACTCCGGCTACCCCGACTGCCGCCCCGCCTTCATCGAGAGCTTCGAGCGCACCGCCAACCTCGCGACGAAGTTGGGCGTCGAAGCCGCCGCGCACCACGAGCGAGGCCTGCGCATCCACACGCCCATCATCAGCATGACCAAAGCCCAGATCATCGCCACCGGCGCATCGCTGGGCGTCGACTTCTCCCTTACGCACAGTTGCTACGACCCCGTCACGCGCAACAGCGAAACTTTCGCCTGCGGCCAGTGCGACAGTTGCCAAATCCGCCGCGAGGGCTTCCTCAACGCGCACGTTCCCGACCCCACGCGCTACGCGTAACGCACATCACTGGTGGCACGGGCTTTCAGCCCGTGCGCTAACCTCCCGCCTTGCCGCAGCGTGCCAAGCAAATCCTCTTCCTCCTCGCCGCCGCCCTGTGCGCCGCGCCGTGGCCCACGCCCCACATGGGCGCCATCGCCCTCGCCGCCGGCATCATCCTCGCGCTGTTCAACCTCACCGCGTGGCCCGCGGAAACAAAAACCCTCTCGCGCTGGCTCCTCCAAGCCTGCATCGTCGCCCTGGGCCTCCGCCTCGACATCTCCCAACTCGCCCACGCCGCACTCGATGGCCTCACCCTCGCCATCGCCACCATCTTCGGCGCACTCGCCCTCGGCTTGCTCCTCGGCAAACTGCTGGGCGTTGGCCGCGATCTCTCCCTCCTCATCTCATCCGGCACCGCCATCTGTGGCGGCAGCGCCATCGCCAGCGTGGGCAGCGCCATCCGCGCCAAAAGCGCTGACATGGCCATGGCCACCGCCGTCATCTTCACCCTCAACGCCGTCGGCGTCTTTTTACTGCCTTCCATCGGCCACGCCCTCAACATGAGCGATCACGCCTTCGGCACGTGGGCCGGCGTCGCCATCCACGACATGGCCAGCGTCAGCGCCGTCGCCAAGGGCTATCACGCCGACAGCACGCTCACCAGTGCCGCCCTCGATCAAGCCAACGTCGTCAAACTCACGCGCGTCCTCTGGATCATCCCCATCACCCTCGCCGCCGCATGGTGGGCTGCGCGCCGCGATCGCCAGCAAGCGACGCGCGACGGTTCAACCATCGCGCCCGCGCAGGCCAAGATGCAATGGCCCTGGTTCATCCTGCTCTTCCTGCTCGCCAGCATCATCCGCACGCTCATCCCCAGCCTCGCCAGCGCCAGTGACGAAATCAAACTCATCACCTCATGCGGCTTCCAACTCGCCCTCTTCCTCATCGGCGCCGCCGTGAGCAAAGCCGCTCTCAAGTCGATGGGCTGGCGCGCCTTGACCCAGGCCGTCACCCTCTGGCTCGCCCTCGCCACCGCGACAGCATTCGTGCTCAACTCAACTCACACCGCAACGCCCTAAGCGCGTACCACTGCGTCAGCGCCG
Source organism: Phycisphaerales bacterium (assembly GCA_035299305.1). GTDB lineage: Bacteria > Planctomycetota > Phycisphaerae > Phycisphaerales > UBA1924 > BJHL01. The sequence goes on from DATGWV010000114.1 coordinate 6,317, forward strand.
CACACCTTGCGAGCGCACCGCCACCCGGCTTCTTCTTCGCGCTCTTCGCGTCTTTGCGACAAATCTGCTTTCGCGATCAACCAGTGACGTCAATCGCCTTGCCGCTCGCCACACCCGTCGCCGCCGCGTTCTTGTCATACGGGTGCCGATACATCGGCATCGTCCCGCCCACCGTGCTCTGCTGAGGCGAGCCCTCCGAGAAGTCAATCTTCCCCGGCACTGTCGCCGCCACCAGCGGCCGAATGCGCGTCAACGACGCATCCACGCGATCGGTCTGCGTTGGTGCAATGCTGCTCGAACCGACACTGGTTGCAGAAGTCGCCGAAGCAGTGGGGGAGCTCGCGCGCGCCTTGGGCGTCACGCCGTACGCCGCCGCCAAACGAAACGAAAGCGGATTCGTGTTCACTGCATCCATGCGTCATCAGCCTATCGCAAACCGGCGGAAAGGCAACGCCATCCGCGACCAAACTCGCCACTCACCATCGTTTGTGGACGCACTGTGGACACTTCCGCGCAGCCGCTGCGCTCATCGCCGTCCGCAACTTGGTTATCACGCCGAATATGCCCCAACCATCCTCACGGCACCCACTCGCGCGCCAAGATGCCGTACGTCTTCGTATCGCGATACTCATCACCCTTGCGAATGTGCTCGCGCATCGTGCCTTCGTAGCGCATGCCCAGCTTCTCCATCACGCGCCCGCTCGCCCCGTTCTTGGTCATGTGCTGCGCAAAGATGCGATGCAAGCCGCGCGTCGCAAACCCCCACGTGCACAACGCACGCGCCGCTTCCGTCGCGTATCCCTTGTTCCAATACTCAACGCCCAGCCAATATCCCAGCTCCGCGTTGTTCCAGTCGCTCTTGGGGTGCAGCCCCGTGAATCCGATGATGCCATCACTGCCCGTCACATCGCGCAGCCGCATCGCAAACACAAACGCCTTCCCTTCGCGCCACCACGTGTCCTGCCGCTGATAAAAATCCTCCGCATGCGCAAGCGTGTACGGAATCGCGATGCTCAGCACCGTGTCCGCCACGCGCGGGTCGTTCGCAATCGCCGCCACGCGCGGACACTCCTCGCGCGTGAATGGCCGCAATATCAGCCGCTCCGTCTGCAACTCAACCGGTCGTGGATCAACATACGTCATAGCAGTTGAGCGTACTCACCAACGCGAATCACAGATTTTTCTACCGGTCTGCAAGACGCTCCCGACCTCACCACATCCATCCACGAACACGCGAAGCACGTCGCTCCGCGAATCACACACGCTCGCCCGCGAACCCGGCACATCGCCATCGCGAGCACGAAAGGAATATCCCATGCTTCGTTCCAGCCACATGGCCACCGCTATCACTGCGCGCACGCTCGCCCTCGCCAGCCTCGCCTTCGCCGCGAGCGCTCACGCAGCCGTCCAGATCACCTCCGCCGCCGGTCCCGATGCCGCCAGCATCACCGCCGCCGTCAACTCCTTCCGCACCGCCGTCTCGCTGGGCGGCTCCAACAACGGCAACAACGGCGGCCCCTTCACCACCGGTCGCCGCGAGATCACCTGGGACGGCGGCGCAGCAGCCGACGCAGTCTCCTCGCCCAACCTGCTTCCCGGCAACTTCTTCAACAGCACCGCTCGCCGCGGCGCAGTTTTCTCAACCCCAGGCGATGGCCTGCTGCAAAGCCAGCGCGTCGACACGGGCGGCAACCTCCGCTTCGGCGACATCAACCCCGCCTATGCCAACGAATTCACCGTCTTCTCCGCCCCGCGCCTCTTCGCCGCTCGAGGCAGCAACATCATCGACACCACCTTCTTCGTCCCCAGTTCGCCTGCGACCGCAGCCACCGTCAATGGCTTCGGCGTCGTCTTCACCGACGTCACGCTCGCGGGCGAAACCCTCGTGCAGTTCTTTAACGACGCCAACCAACTCGTCCACTGCCAAGTCGCGCCCGTCGCCGACAACGGCCTCTCCTTCGTCGGCGTCCTCTTCGACGCAGGCGAACGCATCAGCCGCGTGCGCATCACACTGGGCAACGCCGCCATGAGCCCGACCACCCTCGACGGCAACGGCATTGACGTCGTCGCTGCCGACGACTTCATCTATGGCGAACCCCTCGCCGTGCCCACGCCCGGCGCACTCGCCCTCGCAAGCATCGGCGGCCTGCTCGCCGCGCGCCGCAAGCGCTAAACCGCGTGTCTCGCTTCCCTCTCCACCCCACGCCGACCACGCCGCGATGCGCAAACCCGAGGAGGGAGACGCGCCGCGCGCGTGTCGGCGTTTGCGCGCAGAGCAACGTATCGCCAACCCATCTTCCCAACCGACATACGCTGCACCGGAGGGCGTCCCTGTCAACCACTCCCGCACAATCCGCCCCGCCCGGCATCTCGCGTGAGCGATTCGCCGCGCTCTATGAAGAGCATTCGCGCCTCTTCTGGGTCGTCGCCGCCAGCGTGACGGGCGATCGCACGCGCGCCGCCGACATCGTGCAGGACGCCGCGATCGTCGCGATGGGCAAGCTCGATCAATTCCACGAGGGCACCAGCTTCCAGGCATGGATGTGCCAGATCGTCCGATACGTCGCCCTCAACGACGCCCGCAAAATGCGGCCCGTCTCCGCCGAGAATGAGCACCTCGACGCGACCCAGGCCCGCCCGCCCACCGCCTCGCGCGCCATCGCCAACGAGGCATTCTCCGACGAAGTAGTGAAAGCCCTGGCGACGCTCGACCCCACCGCCCGCGAATGTGTGCTGCTCAAAGTAATTTTTGACTGGCCCTACGCAAGAATCGCGGAACTCTTAGACATTCCTGAAGGGACGGCGATGAGTCACGTGCATCGTTCACGTGGCACACTTCGCAAACTCCTCGCCGCTTCGTATGGTGGCGTTCGTTCCGGAGGCCCCGCATGACCATCACGCGGCACATCCTGCTGCATCCCGACGCCTCCGGCGCGGGCGATGCCATGCCCGACTTCCCGCCCGATGTCCTTGAGCAAATCGAGCTCTACCTCGATGGCCTCCTCGACTCCCCGCAGCGCGAAGCCTTCGAAGCGCGCATGCGCACCGACGCGAAGTTGCAAGCGCATGTGTCCGAGCTTCGCGCCATGGACGCCGCCATCGGCGGCGCACTGCGCGAGCGATTCTCGCCACAAGTCGTCCCGCTGCCCGCGCCCGCGCCGTTGCAACTCTCATCCTCCGCCAACGCGCCAACCCAACCGCGCTCGCTGCTCCAACGCATCGGCTGGCTGCGCATCGCCGCCGCCATCATCCTCGCTGGCGCAGTCATCGTTGCACTCAACCTGCGCCAGCAATACACCCCGCAGCTCGTCAGCCCGCAGCAGGCCTACAGCACCATCGTCGCCGCCGGCTTCAAACCCTACCTCGTCTGTACCGATGACCAAGAGTTCATCGAATACACCCACCGCACGCTGGGCGTTGGCCTGCGCGTGCGACCCTTCGAAGGTCTCGCCCTCATCGGCTGGAACAAAGACGGTGATGTCTTGAGCGAAGACACCGACGCCCTGCTCGCCACCGTCGACGGCAAGCAAGTCATCGTCTTCATGGACAAGCAATCCAACAAACGCACCCTCCCCGCGAGCGGCTCCGGCCTCAACACTTTCCAACGCGACCTCGCCGGCCTCACCCTCATCGAAGTCACCCCGCTGAGCGAACCAAAGTTGCTCAACAACTTCGAAAAGCCCTAAACCACATTGCGCAAAGAGGAAACAGAGACCCGGTGCAATTCTCGCCCGTTCTCCGTTCTCCGTTCTCCGCCCTCACCCCCGCCGCCGCACGCTGCGAATGATCCAAATCACCAGTGCCGCTCCAATCACCCCCAGCGGCATCGCGGCGATATTCACCACGCGCATCGTCGTTTCGAGTTTCTCAATGTCCTCGCGCAACCCGCGCTTCACATTGCGAAGCTCCGCGCGCGTCGACACCATCTCCTTGCGGAACTTCTCAATCTCCGCCTGCTGTTCAGGCGTCAGCACCAGCCCGCCGCTCTGCGCATCGCCCTGCTGGTTCTGCAACTCCGCGATGCGCTGCTGCGTCTCCTGCAGCTTCGTATTCAGCGCGACTTCTTCCTTCTGATACTTCTGTTCCGCCGTCCGCTGAATCTCCTGCACCCGCGTAAACGGCCGCGCGGCTTTCTGCCGCGCACGCACCGCGATCAAATCACTCGACCCGGCGAAGTTGTCCACCGCCGCCAGCGTCATATCGCTGTTGTCCGCCAGCTTGCGAATGCCGCGCATGCCCAGAAAGTTCTGCTCCTGCATCCACATGCGGTCGGCAAGCATGTCAGCGTCAGTGAAGACGAGCACATTGATCTCGCCCTCCTTCACCTGGCTCGCCGCGTCCGCCGCCGGTTGCCCATCCGCGTTCTTGGGCGGTCCATCAGCAAACGCCGTCTGTGCCTTCCCCGACAACCGCGCCGCCAGCGTCAGCTTTTCCGACCCAGGCACAAACTCTGCAAACATCTTCTTGGGGTCCGGCTGCATCCCCAGCGTCGAACTGTTGATCGTCGCACCGCGCTGCGTCGTCGTCACCAGAGGCGTCACCGTCACGCTCGACTTGCTGTCGGCGATCTTCCGCAGCACGCCCGCGCTCGCGAAATTCACATTCTTTACCTGCCCCGTCACCGCATCGTCCTTCGCGAGTGACTCACCCTTGGCTTCCAGCCACAACACAAACGGCACTTGTTCCGGCGCATTGCGATTACCCACCATCACCCGCAGCGCAATGTCCTGGTCCGCCGCAAGCTGGTCCTTGGGAACTTCCACGCCCCACGCGCTCAGCAGCTTGGGCAATTCACTCGCCTTCTGCGACGCCTCCGCAAACTGATCCGCGGTATCCATCTCGCACAGCGGATCAACAAACAACATCAGCCGCCCGCCGCGCAGCACAAACTGATCAATCGCATACTGCGTCGCCTCGCTCAGCCCCTTGGGATGCACCACCATCAGCACGTTGATGTCATCCGGAATCGCGACGATGTTCGCATCCAGCTTCTTCACCGTGTACAACTGCTTGATCTCGTCAAACACCGCCCACTGCCGCGTCGGCGCAGGTTGCCGCGTCTGCGGATTGATGGTGTATCCGCCTTCCAACTGCAAATTGCTGATCCAACCCACCGTCGGCTTCTTGGGGTTCGCCAAACTGCTTAGCAGTTTGCTCAGGTCATACTCGAGAAACTCTTCCTTCGCCGGATCAAAGAACGCAATCACCTCGCGCGTGTCGATCGTGTTCGTACCGACGAGCCCAAAGTAAAACGACTCGCCGCCCGGCCCTGCCGGCACACCCGTCAATCCCGCCGCCACCGCCGCATCTTCTTCAGGCGTGTCAGCCTTGGGATTGATGATCTCCAGCTTCACCTTGCCGCCGCTCTCGCGCGCATACTCCTCCAGCATCTCACGCACGCGCTTGGCATACGTCTCAATCGGCGCCTGTCCTTGCGCAAGCTCAGGCGTGTAGTAAAAGCGCAGCGTCACCGGCTCCGCCGGGCTCTTCGCAATCGCTCGGCTGCCCGCCGTCAACGTGTACTGCTTGTTCTCTGTCACATCCAGCCGCGCCGCGCGCAGCGCCCGCCCGCTCACCACGTTAAACGCGACAAACGCGACCAGAGCAAGAACAACAGCAACAGCAAGTCCAAGTTTGCGTGTCATGGAAAAGGTCCAGTGACGAAGGAACGAAGTAACTAAGTGACGAAGTGTCTTCTGTCTTTCCCCTGATGCCCAGTGCCCAGTCCCTACTGCCTTCTACTCCCAACCACCCACGTCGTAATCACCAGACACACCACCATCAGCGACGCAAAGTACAGCAGATCGCGCAGTTCAATCACACCCCGGCTGATGTTCTCAAACCGCGTCAGAAAGCTCAGCCCCGTGATCGCCTCCACCATCCCCGCCGGCATCCATCCCTTGATGAAGTTCACGACCGGCGACAGCCCCGCCAGCAGCAGCACCAGACACACGACAATCGTGAGAATGAACGCGACAACCTGACTCTTCGTGCTCGCGCTCATCGCGCTGCCAATGGCCAGAAACCCACCCGCCATCAGCAAACTCCCCACATACCCCGCGAAAATCGCGCCATTGTCAGGCTCGCCCAGAAAGTTCACACTCCACCAAATCGGAAACGTGAGCGCCAACGCCAATCCCACAAACGCCCACGCCGCGAGAAACTTCCCGAGCACCGCCCCAAACGGCGAAATCGGCAGCGTCAACAGCAGTTCCATCGTGCCCGTGCGCCGCTCCTCCGCCCACAGCCGCATCGCGACAGCAGGCACAAGAAACAGATACAGCCACGGATGAAAATCAAAGAACGGCCGCAGATCCGCCTGCCCGCGCTGAAAAAACCCGCCCAGCTCAAACGTGAACACCCCGGCCAGCACCAGGAAAATCACAATGAACACGAGCGCCACCGGCGTGGCAAAATACCCGCCAAACTCACGCTTGAAGACTGCATGCCAACCAGCCAAGCAAACCTCCTCCAGAAGTGACGAAGTGACGGAGTAACAAAGTGACGAAGCGCCTTTCCCCGAGTGCCTAGTGCCCAGTCCCCAGTGCCTTCTCCACCGTCATCTCCCTGAACACATCATCCAACCGCCCCGTCTCCATCCGAATCGCATCCACGTTCCACCCGCGCTGCTTGCACAACTCCAGAATCTTCGGCGCCAGCGCCGGACCCAAGTGCGCCTCGTGCGGCAGCGCGGTCCAACTCGTTGCCGCGCCCTCGCGCACCTGGTCTTCCGCAATCTCCACAGTCTTCACGCCGCTCAACCCAAGCAACTCCTCGCGCACCCGCGCCCCGCTGGGCGTGCGCACCGTCACCGTCACCGCGTTGTGATACCGACTCTTCGCCAAGAGCTCTGCAGGCGTGCAATCCGCCACCAGCTTCCCCTTCGCAATCATCACCACGCGCGAGCACACCGCATCAACTTCTTCCAAGATGTGCGTGCTCAGCACAATCGCCTTGCCCTTCTCGCTCCCGCCTTCGCGCGCCATCTCCCGAATCAGCGCACGCACCTCATGCTTCTGATTCGGATCAAGCCCGTCGGTCGGCTCATCCATGATCAGCACACGCGGCTCATGCAAAATCGCCTGCGCCAGCCCCACGCGCCGCTTGAACCCCTTGCTCAATGTCTCCACATTCTGCCGCAGCACGCCCTGCAGGTTCGTCCGCGCGACTGCCTTCTCAAGCGACTTCTTGCGCGCCTCACCCTTCAACCCGCGCGCATCCGCACAGAACTTCAGAAAACTCTCAGGCGTCATGTCCGGATACGCCGGCGCGCCCTCAGGCAAGTACCCCAGTTGCTGCTGCGCCTCGCGCGTCTGCGTCTGCACATCAAACCCGGCGACCTTCGCCGTGCCCGCCGAGGGAGATAGATACCCCGTCACCATCTTCATCGTCGTGCTCTTGCCCGCACCGTTGGGCCCCAAAAACCCAACCACCTCGCCGGGCTGCACGCTGAACGTCACCCCGTCCACCGCGACAATCTCCCGCACACCCGAGTCGCCACGCGACGCAAACCGCTTGGTCAGTTGCTGCACTTGGATCAACGCTTGTGTTCCAGCCATATCGAATTGAATTGACTCGCCGCCAAGCGGTCAAGTTCCCTCCATCTGCGCCCGACGCCGCAATCCGCACCCACATGTCCACGAAAAAACCCGCGAGCGTCGCTCACGGGTTCGTTGTTGACTGCAAACCGCTTCGCGCTCACGCGCGCCATCCACTTACTGAGCGGCCTTCTGCTGACGGGTGTATCCATACTTGCGCTTCAGTGCCTTGGTGACCATGCCAGTGCGAATGGCCTTGGTCGACACGCGGACGCGCGTCTGCTTGCCGTCCATCACCGCGACGATTTCCTGCAGGTTCGGCTTGAACGTGCGGCGGGTGATGCCCGTGGGCTTCAGGCCGAAGCCGCCCTTGGCGACCGCCTGACCACGCCACGCACGCTTCATCCCGCGAGAAGTCTTCTTACCAGTCAGAGGGCACACGTTCGGCATGATCCACCTCAAAATGTCCCGCTTGCCGCGAGACCGAATAGTCGTCACTCACCAGCCCACCGGCTGGCCCACCGCAAAGTGCAGGGCCGAAAGTATTGGCGCGAAACCCTCGCCGGACAAGTCACGCCGCGTCGATCCTCACTAGGAATCTGTCCGGTTCTCGCACGTTCTTTCCCCATCCTCACCGAAATTCATCCACGTTTCCCTTTCACCCCGATCCCACACCGCCACCCTGCTACCAATCCCCCGTGCCCCGCATCCTCCACATCTCCACCCGCCTCATCCTCGGCGGCAGCCAGGAGAACACCGTCCTCTCGTGCGAGGGCCAAGCCCGACTCGGCCACGATGTTCACCTCGCCTTCGGCCCCATCTACGGCCCCGAAGGCTCGCTCCTCGATCGCGTGCAGAACTTCCGCACCGCCGACAACCGCGGCATCACCACGCACGTCATCCCCGACATGGTCCGCGAGGTCGCCCCGCTGCGCGAACGCCGCGCCCTCGCCCAGCTCACCCGGCTCATTCGCGAGATCAAGCCCGACGTCGTCCACACCCACAGCAGCAAAGCCGGCATCCTGGGCCGCATCGCCGCGTGGCGATTACTGCCCGACCTGCCGCAGATGCGCGTCATCCACACCATCCACGGCCCGCCCTTCATGCCCGTCGAAGGCTCGCCACTCAACCGCGCCAAAGTCGCCATCAACAACACCATCTACACCCTCGCCGAACGCATCGCCGCGCGCCACTGTCACACCATCGTCAGCGTCGCCGACGCCATGACCCAGCAATTCCTGGCGCGCGGCATCGGCAACCCGTCGCAATACATCACCATCCGTAGCGGCATGGAAATCGCCCCATTTCTCGCCGCACGAGAACTCGACCAACTCGCCATCCGTCGCGAACTGGGCCTCGCTCCCGACGACTTCGTGATCGGCACCGTGGCCCGCCTCGCGCAGCACAAGGGCCACGACGACCTCATCGATGCTCTCGCCGATGAACTGCGCACGCGCCCCCACTGGAAACTGCTCTGGGTCGGCGACGGCTGGTGGCGCGACCGCCTCGAAGCCCGCCTTACGTCCCTCAACCTGCGCGACCGCGTCATCCTCACGGGCTTGGTCCCTCCCCAGCGCGTCCCCGCCCTGATGCGCGCCATGGACGTGCTCGCCCACCCCAGCTACCGCGAAGGTCTTCCGCGCACCGTGCCGCAGGCACTTTTGGCTGGCGCGCTGCCGGTCGCGTATGACGTTGACGGCACGGGCGAAATCTGTCGCGACATGCAAACTGGCCGGCTTGTGCCACTTGCGCACATCGCCAAGCTGTGCGAGGCCATCGTCTGGGCCCACGAACACCCCGATGAGCGGGCCGCCATGATCCGCCGCGGCCAAGCCGAGTGCGAGCGAGACTTCAGCGCCGAGCGCATGGTGGAGCGGCTGGAGCAGGTGTACTTTCAAACATCCGGATGAACGGATGGTTGTGGTCTATACCCAACATATTCACAACAAACCATCTTGCACACTCGCTGGGCTTGTGGTACGCTTCGGTTGGCCCCGGCTGGTTCCCGGGCTTGGTTTTCCCTGTGGCGACCGTCGCCCAGGCCCACGCCTCGTCGGCGAACTTCGATGAAGTCGCCGACACATCGCAAGTCCAGTCGGGCACACGGAGGATCCGTCATGCCGAATCTCAACAAAGTCATGCTCATGGGCAACATCACGCGCGACATCGAGCTGCGCAGCCTGCCCAGCGGCCAGTCCATCGCCCAGATCGGTCTCGCCATCAACCGCTCGTGGACGTCCGCCGACGGCGAGAAGCGCGAAGAAGTGACGTGGGTCGACTGCGAGGCGTGGGGCAAGACCGCCGAGATCATGCACAAGTACCTCGCCAAGGGCCGCCCGGTCTACGTCGAAGGTCGCCTCAAGCTCGACCAGTGGGACGACAAGGAAAGCGGCCAGAAGCGCAGCAAGATGAAAGTCGTCGTCGAAGCCTTCCAGTTCATCGACAGCAAGGGCGGCGGCGGTGGTGGTGGGGGCGGCGGCGATGAAGGCGGCTACGTGCAAACGCCCTCGCGCGCCCCGGCTCGCGCCGCCAGCAACCCGCGCCCGGCGGCTCCGCGTCAGCAGGCTGAAGAGATGAACCCGGATGACATTCCGTTCTGAGCACGTGGGACGCATCAAAGCGACTTTGAACGTGGTGCAATGCACCACGTTTTTTGTTTGCACTCCGTACCGAAGTCAGTGGCTTGGCCGCACTGGTGTGGGCGAGTTGCTCGCTATGAACGTTGCTTCGAGTGCCGAGTGATCGCTCAGGCCACTGGTCCGCAGCGCGTGGAGGTACGCGCATGACACTGGTTGCAGCGCATGCGATGCGAATATGTGGTCAAAACGACGACGGGTCACAGTGCTTCGCCATCGCATTTCGATGCTGAACTCCGCGAGCTCCCAGCCGTGAACACGTCGAAAGACATCGTGCAGATCATGGTCGCGCAGACCTGTGAAAACGAGATTCTCGCCGTCCGCCCATTGCTGCCCGTCCTTTCCCTTGCGTGCTCGCTGCCCTATCCATCGACCATCGCGTGTCAGGCGCATGCCCGAGCACATCACTTGTCCCGTTGGAAGTTCCGCGATCGGCGAATTGAAATCTCCGGTTAGCACGCGGGCGTGCGAGCATGGTGTCGCAAACGCGGCGTATACCGCCTGAAAGCACTCGACCTTGAACCAGCCGTGATTCGCACCGGGCGGCATGTGAACCGTGAAGACATCCACCGTGCGGTCCGCGAGCCGAATGCGTGCGCCAAGCGCCTTCTCCCGCCAAGTCAAAGCAAAGCTCGCGAGCCGCTCAAGCGGAAATCGACTCGCAATGACGACACATGTCTGTCTGGACTTGTCCTTCGCAGCTTCATCTGGTGTCGCAACAAGTGCGTGATGCAGACCTCCGGCCGCGAGCTCATCAAGCAGCGACGCCACCGATGTTGACTTCACCTCTTGCAGCGTGACCACATCCGGCTCTCGCTCCAGCAGCGCGGCTGCTTGAAGCTTCACTCGTCCGCTGCGAGCGGCGAGATTCCACGTTACAACTCGAAAGACCGGCGTCACCACTATCAATGATTGCACCGCGCCAGCGATTGCGAACTGCATCTGCTTTATCGAAATGTCGTGGCTGACGCCCTGCGGCAGATGGTGCAGGCGACGTTATGGACGGCGGCATCGGCTTGAATCGCAGCGTGCTGTGAGGATTGAGTCGCTGATGCGTTTAGTCCCGCTGAGTAGCGATGTGTTGCACACGGTCCTGCAACTCGCGCCACTGACGCAGTCCACGCGCGAGGAAGAAGGGAAGGGGCAGAAGACAGAGTCCGATGACAAGCAACGCAGTTCCGTATTGATGCGCGAAGAGCATGAAGAATGACGCGAAGACCATCGACGAGAGTGCCGCGCCGAAGGTCAGTGAACGCGCACGTCTCAAGTGCGAGTTGAGTTTCTCATGGAGTGCAAGCGTGAAGGTGAGCGTGTAGCCCATCACAATTGCCAGCGAGCACCAGGTGACGAGCAGCACGGGTACGACGAGTTCAGGCTCGAGTGCGGGTTGAATGCGGCGGAAGTCACCCGTAGCGGCGACGAAACTTACAAGAGCCACGCAGCCGCAACCCACAGCGGCGATCACGCCGGCAGCGAGAAGCAGTCGGCGATTGATCTGGTTGTCGTCGCCATCGGTTTGCAGGACGAGGCGCATGGCACCGACGTGTCGTGCAATCAGCACAACTCCGCCGCCAAGCATGATCGCGCCCATACCCGCTCCGAAGGGCAGAAGCAATTCCAGCTTGCCAAACCACATGCTGCGAAACGCGCCTGCGGTGAAAAGCATGAGTACGAACCACAACCACATTCCAGCGCATGCGCCGACGACGAGACGCAATCCGATGATGGCGCGGCGAAAATCCATCGCGAGCACTTGGGCGTGCGCGGGTTGGAGAGAGGTACCCGGCTCGGGCTTGGGCCGCTCGCCGCCGCACTCCGGGCACACGCTGTCACTCGGCAGGCCGGTGAGGTCGAAGCCGCAGTGGATGCATGGCGGGATGGGTGGAGCGTCTGACATGGGAGCGACAGTGGGCCACCGGATCGTACTTGCGGGGCGGGGGAAGGTTCGGCATCATTGTGTTTGAGGCACACGGCGCGCGCCACGGATTTCACTTGGGGCGTTTGGAAAAGTGCAGGGCTGAGATATGGGGATTGCGTGAATTTCCGGCGGAAATCGGTCGTTCTTGCGTGGCCGGTTCACCCTGTCGTGGTATGCTCCGGGGTAGGTCGGGCGAGAGCTCGACAGAGAACAGAGAGAAGGAGACAAGAGAGATGAAGACGAACCTGTGCGGCGTGGCCGCCGGTGCGCTCGTGGTCGCCGCTGGCGTCGCGATTGCGCAACCGACCAATACAACCCTGCCCGGTGGGTGGACCTGGCAATCAATCGCTGGCGGCGTGTATGACACGGGCACCGTGGGCACCAAGCGCGGCGGTTTCGACGGTCAGACGACCGGGCCGTTCAACGACACGTCGTTTGGAATCATGGACGAACAAGGCACGCCTTGGTTTGATGGCAGCGACCTGAGCGGCCAGCAATATGTGCAGGCGCAGGTGTTCGGCAACTACGGCACCAGCAGCCCGCCCGGCCCCAGCGGCACGCGCTTCTACAACTTTGGCGGCAACGGCACTAGCGCGGGGCAGAACTTCGCGAGCACGACGACGGAACGTCGCAGCGTGAGCATCAACAACTGGAACAACACCAACCCGGACGCGGGCGGCGTTGCGACGCTGGGCCAGATCGTGTATGTGCCGGTTTCCGCGACGCTCGTCGTCGGTCAGGGCTTCGGTGCTGACGAGATGCTGCTCAAGGCCATCGGTGGCAACGGCGGCGGCACGAGCCGGTTCCAAATCACCAGCAGCATCAACAGCCAGTGGACGACCACGGGCTTTGGCGGCCTCGCGAATGTCAACAACGGCATTCTCGTCGGCAGCGAAGTGACGGTGTTTGATCCCGGCGCGCTGGGCAACTACGACGTGGCCTACGGCTACGGCGCGAACAACGCCGGCAACGGGCTCATCAGCCTGAACAACTTCGGCACGGTGCGCGATCAGGGCACGGTGACGGGCAACGCGGTGCAGGGCATTCCGCAGAACAGCGTGGGCACGGGTCTGACCGACACGTACAACGTGCTCGCGAGCCTGCTGCAGGATGGCAGCAGCGTCAACTTCACGTTCGACGCTTCGGCGGGCGTGTCGATCTCGCGCGCGTTCGGCAATGCCGATGCTCGCGCGAGCATGGGCCCGGGCATGGAAGGCAATGTGCGGCTGATCGTGCAGTACGCCGCGTTCCAAGCAGTGCCGACGCCTGGCGCGATTGCGCTGGTTGGTTTGGGTGGTTTGGTCGCGATGCGTCGTCGTCGCTGAGTTTCGTAGCAGGTGTACAACCTCGAGATCCCGCAGGTTGTCTGCGGGATTTTTTTCGTTATGAACAGCTGCTTGAATGGTTCTTGTAAGGGTTGTCCGCAGCGTGCGTATGGTGGCGAAGCAAGCGGCGTTCGCCTATCATCTCGACCCACCCGGTTGCGGCTTTTCTCGCGTGTTGCGGGCAAAGGCTGCTAACTCAACGAACGATCGGCTCCTCCCGTCCTGTTGGACGGCCAAGCAGCCGGGCCGAATCGTTGGAGGACAGCGTCATGGCGAAGAACGTTTCCCTTTTGCTCATTGAAAACGTCGAGAACGTCGGCATCGTCGGCGATGTGGTCAACGTGCGCGTTGGCTATGCCCGCAACTTCCTGCTGCCCCGCAGCCTCGCGACCAAGCCCAGCGATGACCTCGTCAAGCAGCTCGCCGCCAAGCGCGCTGACGCTGAGAAGCTGGTCGCCGCTCAGCGCAAGGAGCGCGAGGCGATGAGCGAGAAGCTCAAGGGTGTCGAAGTGGACATCATCCGCTCGTGCAACGACATGGGCATTCTGTATGGTGCCGTCACGCAGCAGGACATTGCTGCGGCGCTGGTCGCCAAGGGCTTCAAGGTCACTGGCCGCGATGTGCGCATGAGCCAGACGATCAAACGCATCGAGAACGCCGATGTGCACGTCAAGCTCGCGAAGGATCTGGACGCGGTGGTCAAGGTGCACGTGAAGCCCGATCGCGAACTGCCCAAGGACGTGGGCGGCGCGTCGGCGGCGGACGCTCCGGCCGAGCAGGCTGGCGCGGGCGGCGGCGAAGGCAAGGGCAAGCGTCGCGATGCGCTGAGCATGGCGCTCGAAGCGGCCAACAAGCCCGCCGAGAAGGGTGGCTGGGGCACCGACAAGAAGGTTGTGGCGGAAGCCGCTGCCGAAGCCAAGGCTGACAAGGCCAAGAAGGCTGACAAGGCCGACAAGGGCGAAGCCAAGGCTGAGAAGGCTGAGAAGCCGGCGAAGGCTGAGAAGAAGAAGTAAGGCACCCACGCACACGTGCCCGCACGCAGCAACTGCTTGCGTCGCGTGTGCTGCATGAGTCAACAAGAAAGCCGGTCGCAACCGCGACCGGTTTTTTCATGGGCACAGACCGCTGCGAGTGGCGATCCGGATCGTCATGAACATGGGCCGCCTGCGAGGACGGTGAAGAAGGTGATGACGTCCTGATCTTCGGGGAAGACGGCATTGTTGTTGAAGTCGATGTCGTTGCAGGTCGCGCATTCGGCGCCGGCGAGGACGTTGAAGAAGTCGATGACGTCTTGATCTTCGGGATAGACCGTGTTGTTGTTGAAGTCGATGCAGTCGCACTGGCCGATGGTGACGAGCGCGGGCTGTGATGTCGCGGAGGCGCAGGCGTTGGTGACGATGCAGCGATAGCGCGACGCGACGAACGCAGGTGGCAGCGTTTCGCCCAGTTTGGCGGCGATGGTCATGCTGCGGGTGTCGGTGCCGCGGCGGGTGAAGCGCGGGGCATTCACGTCGGCGAGATTGACGAATGTGCCGGAGTTGGCGGGGCTTTCGATCTGCCACTGAAACGTTGCCGGCTGCGAGCCCAGCCAGCCCATCGTGAGCGTGACGGACCCTTGCGGGCACACTTCGGCACTTTGCGGTTGTGAGATGATCACGGGCGCGGAGCCGAGGAACAGTTGGGCGTCGTCCGTGGTTGTGCTGCCGCACGCGTTGGTGATGACGCAGTCGTAACTGCCGATGTCGCCGGCGTGCGTGTTGGTGAGTGTGAGCGTGCTGCTGAAGACGCCGCTCACGAGCGTGCCGGCGGCGTTCAGGCCGTTGTTGAGGTTCACGCCATTCTTTCGCCAGCGATATGTGGCACCGGTGGTATCGGCGAGTTCGACGCGCAGGCGCGATGTGCCGCCAAGACATGCGGGCGCATCGGCGACTGGTGCGGCGAGCCGGGGCTGACCGGGCATGCGGAACGTGTCGATGCCCTTGAAGTCGTAGGAGAGCCAGGCGGTTGTGCCGCGTGTGGCAGCGTCAGACGCCGCGCCGGCCGTTCGCAGTTTCTGCGGCAACAGAATGGGGTTCGACGGATCGGCGATGTCGATCACGTCAGCGAGGGGCTCGTCGTAGTACGAGATGATGAGATGGCTGCCGACGACGCTCAACTCGGCGAATGAGGTCGGCACGTTGAACGAAGCGACTTGCGCCAGCGACGCGATGTTGCTGGCATCAAAGATGCGAACTCGATCCGTCGATTGGAGCACGATCAAGTAATCTTCGTACGTCACGGCGTCGCTGAAGTTCTCGCCGACAGGGGGCAGCAGCGTGGATGCGACAAAGGGCGCGGTCGGATCGCTCACATCAATGCACTCGATGGGATCATTGTCGAAGACATCCCACGCGAAGACGCCTGATTCGCCCGCTGTCACGTAGAAGTTGCTATTGCTGGTATTCACCGATCCGGGCGAGAACGGATCGGCGGGGTTACTCACGTCGAAAATCTTGAGACGGTCGCCCAGCACGTAGACGAATGAGCCGTACGCGGCGATGTCGCTGGCGGAATCGGGCGCCACGAGTGTCTCAGTCTGCGCGGGCGCGGCGATCGACGAAAGGTTGTAGAAGATGACATCCTCCGAGTCGACGATGGCGACGACTTGATCGGTGACGACGGCATCGCTCACATAGAGCGGGCCCAGAGGAAGTGTCGAGACGAGCAGCGGAGCTTCAGGATTCGTCACGTCGTAGGCGGCGAGCGTGTCGGTTTCGACGACGACGAGGTGATCATTGATGATGCCCAGAGCGGCGGGACTGAAGATGGGCGAAACGTCAGCGCGTACAAACGCGTGCGCACCGGTGAGCGAAGCCTGGTATGTTCGCAGCACATCGGACTCACCGAGGAAGATGTTGCCCGAGTTGTCGGCTGCGACGGTGCGAGGTAGAAAGCTGGGGAAGGAACTGAGCGGCGCTGGCGCGGTGAATGTCGCGAGCGAGAGCGCGTCGAGCGAGCCCAGCGCATTGGTGTAGAAGACCACGGGAGTGCCACTGACCTGCCCGAACTCAACCAGATTCGTGCGGGTCAGCAGGCCCGGCACGATCCAGCTCGATGCCACCGTGAGGTTGTTGGGGTTGCCCACATCGACAAACGCGAGTCCGATCGTTGCGTCGCGCAGCGCGATCTGACCGGGACGAAGGTCCATGCCGTCGATGCTTGCGCCAAGCCCAAGCGTGTCGCGCAGCACAGGTGCGACGAGTGTGGCGAAGTCAACCGCATGCAACTCGTTGTCGTCGCTGACGAAGGCGATGTCGCCGCGACTTTCCACCTGCGTGAAGAACGTGCCAGCGGGTGCGTACGTCGTCGCGGGGCCCGGCGCGGAGGGCGTGGTCACATCATGCACGCGCAGTGTGCCGTTCCAGGTGATGTAGAGTTTGTTGTTTGCGACAGCGAGATCTTCCGCGTAGCCGCCGGCGATGCTGTGCACGCCCACGGGCGCGGTGATGGTGCTCACGTCGATGATCTGCACGCCGCGTTCGCCCAATGCGACATAGATGAAACCGCCCGACGTATCGATGGCCGTGGGGCGGCCATCGAGCAAGAAGACGCTGAGGTCGATCGGCGCCGCGGGATTGGTGACATCGCGGATGCCCAGCCAGTTGGGGCGGGCCATGTAGAGGCGATTACCGTCCACGTGGAGGATCGAAAGCTCGCCACCATCATGACGCAGGAGTGCGGGCGGCGAGCATTGCCCGAAAACCTCGGGCGCGATGCACGCAAGGCACGAACTCATTGCAAACAACGCGATTCGACCCAAGCTCTCCACGCGCATGTGACACCTCCACGATGCGCGGCAAACGCCTGAATCGGTGTTGTATTGCACGTTTTTCGGCAAATTTCAGCGTAAACGCGCGATGAGGTCGTTCATCGCGGCCTTCCAGGCGGACGCGTCGTCGTCTTCGGTCTCGTTCCATAACTCATGGAGTTCGCCGCCGTCGCGAATCTTGGTGATGGCGCTGATGGCGAGCTCGCGGACTTCGTGTGAAGAGAGTTGCTTGTCTTTCGCGCCGCGTGTGGTGATCCACTTGGCGATTGCGCCGTGCGGGTCTTCGTCGTTCGCGCTGCTCGCTTTGAATGATGCGTGCGGCTTGCCATGAATGGCGGCGATGACTTCGGCCGCGGCGATGGCGTCACACGCGAGGTCTGCCTCGAGGTAGCCGCCTTCTTCATCGTCGTCGCCGTCCCGCATGTCGTCGATGTCTGTCGAGGCGCTCTGGACGGTGGCGAGGGGCCCGATGATGAACGCGACTTTGCCGGGCTCATCGTCGCGGCCTTCGCCTTCGGGGGCTTCTGCGAGTGAATGCAGGTAGTCCAACGCGGTGTCGTTCTCGAATGATCCTGGTCCCCATGCGCCCATGTGTGTGCTCCAAAGGTGTTCAATGTGTCAGTTGCCACGGTAGCTGGCACGTGCAGCCGGACGTTATCCTCGTCTATGCCCAAGCGTCCCGCCGCCGAGCATGATCGCCTTGAGGGGGATCACTGCATCACGATCCAGATACCGCTGTCGTCCGCATTCGGCACGAAGGCCGAACACGCGTGGTGCTCGCGGCTTGAGGACACTGTCGAAGACGCGCTCAAGCAGTCGGCCAGCGGTCACGTCGATGGCACCGAGACCGGCATGGGTACGTGGACACTCTACATGTATGGTCGCCGTGCGAGCACGATGTGGAAGTTCCTCGAAGCTCCGCTGGTTGCGGCCAAGTGTCCAGCGGGCTCGTTCGCGACGATCCGCTCGGGCGAATCCATCTTCACGAAGGAAGTCGTTGTTCCGCTGTTTGGTCCTCACGCCGGCAAGAAGCCGCAAGCAGTCAAGCTGCAGCCTGCTCCGCGCACGAAAGGTGATGGCAACGAGCCCAAGCCCGGTGATGTTTACGCGTTCAACTTCAGTGAGGGCGGTGTCGGCGCCATCGTCGTTGCGCGAACGGATCGCGCCAAGCACTCGAACGCGCACGCGCTTGTTTACGCGATGGGACGACGATTCGATCAGCAGCCCACGCCGAGGCAAGTGCAGGAATTTGATGCGACGCGCGCGATCTTGTTGTTTCTCGTGCCCAAGGCGCTGCTGAAGAGCAAACGTGTTTGCTTTGTCGGTCGCTTGCGAGATTTCACCGACACCGCGTGGCCGCATCCGCCTAGTCTGCTTCGTGATCGCTCGGGCGATACAACGGAGCCGGATAACGCGCCCGTGCTTTCAGTCCAATGGGCAAGTCGTGAGAATCTTCTGCAGATCGTTCGCTCCGACGTGGCGACGGAGGCGTCAACTGTCTACCCGGAGATTCGCACTGCGGACAACGTATCCACTTTCGCCAGTTGGATTCATCTGGCGATGCGTGGCACGATCGCGCGATTTCGAGCGGGCAACGTTCTGCCTGAAGTTATCGATACAGCACGACTCGGGCGTTGGCGAGCC
>DATGWV010000115.1:0-8339 GCA_035299305.1 Phycisphaerales bacterium
GGGGCGTCGTCGCCACGCCATCGATGATCGCGTTCCGAATGTCATTGGCTCCGCCCCAGAAGGAGTAAAGCGTGTCCGAACGCATCGTCGCGCTGCTCGCGCCAAACAGCGTGTTCACCTGGTGGCCCATGTTGTCCACCAGCGGAAACGTGCCCACCAGCGGCACCGACTGCGTCACACGGCCCGCGCCCGACGTCGCCGCGCCGCACGCGAAGTTGTTGCGATTCGCGGGCGTTCCCGTCGCGTTCACACTGATGGCGCGCTGCGCCCCAAGCTGATCCGCCAGCCGCTCGTGCCACACCAGCGCTTGCGATGAATTCGCGAGGTCATTCGCGGCGTAATTCACGCCCACGCCGTTACTCCATCTGCCTGTCGCATATCGCGGCCCAACAGGTCGACGCGCAACCAGCCCGAACGACGCGGCGTTTAACGTCGACGTATACGCAAGCGTGCTGCCGGTGTCAGAAAGACTGTCGCCAAACACCACAACCTGCGAGAACGGGCCCGCAAGGCACAGTGATGACAGCGTGGAAACAACGACAAAAGACAACGCGGCGTGGTAACGACGGTGCATGGCAACCTCCTCTGCCCTGTCTCTCGTGCGACAACGGTAGCGTGGCGATTGCCTGTTGACACGGAGATATCAGACCCGTCGCACCTTGATCTGAGCCAGATCCGCCTGCGTCACGCGAACAGTCTCACCGACGGGCACAAACGTCGTCTCGCTGAGCACCTCATACCGCTGCCCCTCAATTTCCACCAGCCCCACAGGTCGCAAATCCCGCAGCACTTTCCCTTCCTTGCCCACCAGCGCCTGCCTCGCGCGCCGTTCAGTTTCCTCCGCAATGCGCGACTGTTCAACCTCGTCTTCACTCGGAGCCCCGATGATCTTGCGACCCAGCGGCGTGTGCGGCCACACCTTGATCATGAACCCCGCCGCCACCGGCGCAAGCACCAGCATCGACAGCAGGCTCACGTGTCCCCACGTGGTGTCAAAGCGATAAAACAGCACAACCGCGACCAGCGCGCTCACCGCGCTCGCAATCGCCAGCGTCCCCGCCGTCGGCAGGAAGACTTCCATCACCATCAAAACTACCGCAAGGCCCACAAAGCCCAGCGCCCAGACAAGCAGCGGATCCATGCCGGATCATACACGCTCAGACCCGCGCTTCACCGAGTCACCCCACGCGTTCCACACCCACGCGAATGCCGTCAACCTTGACCACCTTCACGCGCACGCCCCGCTGCACAAACCCAAACTCGCTGACCGCGTCAATCACGCGCCCCGGCTGCCCATCCGCACCGTCCATCTCAACCCGCCCCGCCGGATGCATGGGCGTCACAGTCGTCCCCATCTCGCCCACGCTCGCCACCGCTTCAGTGTCCGTTGCCGTCGTCACAAACGTCCCGACATCATCCGCATCGGCCTTCAACACGAGCTTGTTCATGAACGGCAAGCTGCCAAAATGCTTCGCGAGGAAGTACATGCCAAACCCCGTGGTCACAAACGCCGCGAGGATGATGCTCATGCCCCACACCAGTTCGCCGCTGCCCTTGCCGCTCGTGGGAAACAGGCCCGACCCCGCCGGCAGAAACGTGCCCAGCAGTCCCAGGAAAAGCAGCGCAAGCCCCAGCACGCCAGGCACACCAAAGCCCGGAATGACAAACACCTCAATCGCAAGCAGTATCACGCCCACGATGATCGCCAGCACCTCCCACCAGCTCGCCATCCCGATGATGAGTGGCGGCCCCAGCAGCGCGACCAGTGCCAGCAGCGAAATCACCCCCGGCAGAATCGCGCCCGGATGACTCATCTCCGCAAAGAGCGAGATCAGGAAAATCGCAATCAGCACGCCGCGCGCCACCGGATGCGTCAGCAGCAGCACGAGCCCCTCACTCCACGACGATTCCAGCCGCCGCACATGCGACGCGCCGAAAAACGCCTTGAGCTCCTCATCCGTCTTGATAGGTTGCAACGCCGCTCGCCCATCAATCCCACGCACCGCGTTGGCCGCGATGTTGTAGTGAGCCAGGTCCATCGCGCTAAACGTCGCAGGTCCGGTGCCGTCCGTGATCTTGTCCACCAGCACCCACTTGCCGCGATCCGCTTCCGTCAGCACGGGCCGCAACGTGGGCGTCAGCGTCGAACTCGCCGCGACATCGCTTGCCACGCTCGCCAGCTGCGCGCTGCCCGCAGGCACTTCACCCGGAGTCGCGGACGTCTCCGTCGCGGGCACCGTGCGATCTTCGGTGGGCACCGCCGCCAGTCGCGTCGGGCCGCCCGCGTCGGCGCCAGGAAACAGCATCTCAAACTCACTGCGATCAATCGCGATGGTCTGCCCCGTCTGCGGATTGCGCACCCACCACAGCGCCAAGTCCGTCGCGACAATCGCCTGCAACAGATACTCATCGCGCACATAGCCGCCCGCAAAGTCATTGTGTCGCCGCGCCGAATCCTTGATCTCCGTAATCAACGGCGGCAGGATCTTGGGCCACAACTCACGAGGCACCGCCCGCACACCACCCGGCCCGCCTTGAATCGGCATCGCATCGCCAAACGACGCCGGATCACTGGTGATGAGTTCACGAGCTGCCAGTGCGATGATCGCGCCGCCTGAAAACGCGCGAGGCCGCACCCAAGCCACCGTGTTCTTCACCGGACAATCTTTGATGAGCTGCGCGATCTTCAGCGTCGCATTCAGCTCACCGCCCGGCGAATCAATCTCAAACACAATCGCGTCAGCCCCAGCACGAACCGCCGTCTGAATCCGCCGCTCCACGCTCGTCGCCATCACGCTGTTGCCAAATCGCCCACCGCCATCAATCTCGCCACGCAGGGTGATGATCGCCACATTCGCCGCCTTGCGATGCGCCGGCACCGCCATCATGCCATTCGCCACCGGCGCAGCGGCAGTGGGGGCCGCAGTCGTCGTCGGCCCAGTCGCCGCCGGAGTCGCAGCAGGAGTCGCACTCGCCTCCGCTTTGCTCGTCTCCGCCTTCGCATCGTCCGCAACCGCGCTCGCCGGCACGATTGTCGTGATCATCATCGCGCACACGCACGCGACCATCACCATCCACCGCGCCATGCGCAGCAAGGTGATCGCGCGACTCGCGCGAGCGTTCGCCGGTTGCATGTTCTTCATCTCAATCACAGACGCATCATGCATCGCTGGTTCTCGATTCGCCGGGCCGCCCGCGCTTCCGCCGCAGGCCTGCCTTCACGCAATCGTACGTGCACCCCCGCGCTCGCACCCAGTCGTTTCAAGCCATTAGCCAGCGACCGGCTGCACGCCGCCGCCCCGCCCGCGCCACGTCCGCCGACCCGTCACATGCAGCAGCAAGCTGTGCCACTGAATCAGCGTCATCATCACCACGCCGACCGGATGCAGCATCGCGCCAATCACGCTCGTCCGCAGCCGCTCCGCGAGAATCAGCCGCTGCGTCAGCCCCGCCGCGATGGCGATGCCCGCGATCAGCGCCACCGCCGGCATCACGCGGAATGAGAACATGAGAGGCCACACCGCAAACGGCAGCACATGCGCCAGCAGATGCACGATCGTCACAAACACCAGCAGCCCCACGCTCCCCAACCCCTCATACGCGTTCTTCGCAAATCCGCGCCACGTGCTGCTCAAATCACGATACATCCGGCAACTCACCACATCAGTGCCATCAAACAGATCAGTCGCAAACCCCGCACGCCGCACGCATCTCGGCATCTTCACGCCATCATGCATGCTGTTCTTGAACGCCTCATGCCCGCCGCTCGCGAAGTACGCATCCTTCCGCGCAAACAGAAACTGCCCGCACCCCGCACTCGCCGACGCATCCAGTGTGCCGCGCATGCGCACGAAGGGCAAGTAGCTGAACAGAATAAAGAAAATCATCGGTACCGCCAGGCTCTCCGCCAGCGATCCCGTCTCCTGCCGCGGAAACGTCGAAACCAGCCCGATCTCCTTGCCCGTCGGATGCTTCGCATGCGCCGCAAGCATCGCGCTCCGCACTGCACCCGGCGCGAACCTCACATCCGCATCAGTAAACAGCAGCCACGTCCCCGCCGCGTCATTCGCCATGCGCCAGCACGCATGCTGCTTGCCATTCCACCCGTCCGGCAGCGTCTTCGTCGGCACCACGCGCACCCGCGCATCTTCGCTCGCCAGCTTCGCCACAATCGCCGGCGTGCGATCAGTCGATTGATCGTCGTAAATCAACACTTCCACGTTGCGATGCGTGCTCGCCAGCACACCGCGCACACACGCCTCAATGTTCGCTTCTTCGTTTCGAGCCGGAATGCACACCGACACCAGCTCATTCATCTCGCGCCCATCATCCACAGGCCTGCGATACAGCGCGAGATTCCACACCGTCATGATGAGCCCAAAAACCGCGAAGAACGCACCGATGCTCACCAGCACCAGCACGACAAGTCCCCAATTGATCGCATCAAGCGGCATGTCTCATCTTTCGCCGCCGGGGAAAGTCCGGATGCCGAAAGCTGCCGCCAACCCGCGGACGTTCACCGCGTTCGATCCGTCAACGCCACCCGCTTCCCCCGCAGCCTCAGCCACCAATCCATCACCGGATGCACCGATCCGTCCTTGCCCGACTCCTCCGCCCATAACGCCTCAAATCCCGCCGCATCCCGCGCCCGCACCAGCCCCGCCAGCGCATCACCATTGCTCTGCATCGCCTTCGTCATCGCCGCGTGCCAATGCGCCGTGCTCGCCGAAGCCTCACCAGGCAGCGACACCCGCTCAAGACGCACAAACACCTCAGGCTTCTGATCGACCCAGAATCCATACTCAATCGCCAGACTCACCACCCGCACGTTCTTCGCTCGCGCCGCAATCGCCGCCGCCCCAGGTCGCAGCGCAATCGCCTCCCGCACATCCATGAACCTCCCCTGCGGCGTAATCCACAACGTCCCACGCCGCTCGCGCTCAAAGCGTTCCAGCACATACCGCGTCATCGCAGGCAGACTGCGCGCATCGTCAGGATCAATGCCGAAAATCCCGAGCTTTCGCAACATCCCAAACTTCGCTAGCTCGCGCGCATCCATCGGCGCACACCCCGTGCGCGACGGACACAACGCCCGTCCAACCATCAGCGCCACCAGCGGATCCCACCAACTGCCATGATTCATCACAACAATCGCTGGCCCGGCATGCCCATCAAGTTCTCCCAGCACACCGCGCGTGCCCCCCGCAATCCGAAACGCATGAAACCGCTTGCGAAACATCCGACGCACATACCACGCAAAAAAGTTCACAAACCGCGCGTCATACGCGCCGGCAATCGAAATCGAGTTTGCATCAGTCAACTTCGCCGTCATACGCAAGCTCATGTCCCCGAGACTCGTAGTGCATGACCTTTCGCCGTCCAAGCCCCCACCGATGCAAACTGAA
Source organism: Phycisphaerales bacterium (assembly GCA_035299305.1). Taxonomy (GTDB): domain Bacteria; phylum Planctomycetota; class Phycisphaerae; order Phycisphaerales; family UBA1924; genus BJHL01. Next base: position 5,406 of record DATGWV010000115.1, read on the forward strand.
AGGGTCACCCCACCTGCCCCAGCACGAATGCCGAATCACGAATGCCGAATGCCGCGCTCCTGTCAAACGCAAGCACTTACACCCTCAGCCCTCACTTCCCCCGCGCCAAGTCCAAAAACTCCACCCCCCGCCGCAGGTGCGGAATCACAATGCTCCCGCCGACAATCAGCGCAACGTCGAGCGCCTCCCAAATCTCCGCATCACCGCACCCCGCCTTGACGCACTGATCAATGTGATACGCAATGCAGTCATCGCACCGCAGCACCGCGCTCGCCGTCAACCCCAGCAGCTCCTTCGTTTTGGCATCCAGCGCACCCGGCTCGTACGTCTGCCCGTCCAACCGAAAGAATCGCTTGGTCACCAGCGTCCCGCCCTGCGCCACCGACCCATCTGCCCGCGCCGCCCCCGCCGACGCACGCTCCGCATCCTCCCCCAAAATCCGCGCGTTCATCTTCGTGCGATACGCCTGAAACTGCTCATAACGGTTCATGCCCGAGGGTACGGCGATCCAATCACTGTGACCGCTCACCAGCCATCCCACCCACCTCCGCTTACGCTCCCCCGTGGCCATGGTCACTGACACCGCGGTGTGCGTGCGCGCGTGGGACTGGTCCGAGACCAGCCAGACGCTCTGGATCTTCACGCGCTCGCTCGGCTTGCTCCGCTGCGTCGCCAAAGGCAGCAAACGCGCCAACAGCGCATTCTCAGGCGGCGTCGAACTCCTCACGCGAGGCGATGTCGTCGTCAGCACACGCGCCATCGACAAAGGCTCGCAAGCCATGACAACCCTCGCCGCGTGGGATCTCGCGGAGATCTTCCCCGGCGCTCGTGCCACCCTCGGCAGCTTCCACGTCGGCATGGCCATGCTCGATTTCGTGCAGCACGCCATGCACGAGAACGATCCGCACGAAGCCGTCTTCGACACGCTCGTCACATCACTGCGCGACCTAGGCGAAGAATCGCGCGACGTCGCCGCCCTCGCACGCCTCGCCTGGACCATCCTCGTCGAAACCGGCCACACCCCCGAACTCACGCGCGACGTGCGAGCCGACGCCGATCTCGCTCCCGCCGCCAGCTACGCCTTCTCGCCCCGCCTGGGCGGCTTCACGCGCGACGAATCTTCCCTCGCCCCCAGCCCAGCACCCGCAACAACCTGGACCACCCGCTCCACCGTCGAAGTGGGGCCCCTCTGGCGCGTCCGCGGCGTCACGCTCGACGCCCTCCGCGCCCTCGCCGCCGGCACCACGCCCACCGCCGACGCCGCCACCACAAAGCGCGCCGCCAAACTGCTGCTCATGTACTTCCGCGAAGTCTTCGCCTGCGAACCCAAAGCCATCGGCATCCTGCTCGACCGCTGGGAAAAGTGACGCCACCAACGCCCCCAACTTCCCACTCCGTCACTCCGTCACTCCGTCACTCCGTCACTCCGTCACTTCGTCACTTCGTCACTTCGTGACACCCCAAAAACAAACAAGCCCCGATTCTCATCAGGGCTCGTTCAACTTCAATTACTTCGCCAGCGTCACTCACGCAACCTTGCTGCGCGGAGCCTTCGCCGCCGTGGCCTTGCTGGCCTTCGTGGCCGACGCAACCAGCGTGTCAAAGAGCTTGGGGTCGCTGATGGCGATTTCGCTCAGCATCTTGCGGTTCAGAATGTTGCCCGCGTTCTTGAGCCCGTTGATGAACAGGCTGTAACGCGTGCCGCGCATACGGCACGCCGCCGTGATACGCGTGATCCACAGCTTGCGGTAGTCGCGCTTCAGCCGGCGACGGTCGCGGAACGCGTACACGCCCGCGCGGAGGACCGCATTGGCTGCACGATACTTGCTGGTGCTGTTGCTGCCGTAGTAGCCGCGGGCCTTGCGGAGAACACGGTTACGGGCTTGAGTGCGGGCTGCACCCTTACGAACGCGAGGCATGGGAAACTCCAACCTTCATGGCTTGAGCGGGGCGCTGGCGTTCAGCGACTTGCTGGCCCGTCAAGCACGTGCGAGAAACAGGCTCACCACAGCGAACAGCGCGAACGCGTCCGCGGGCAAGCACAAACGAGTTAATCCTTCTTGGCCTTCGCCGCCGCTTCCTTCGCAGCCTTGCGCTGCGCAGGGCTGGGGCTGCGACGAATCGCCGTGCGGCTCTGCTCACGACCGCGGATGCGGCGGAACAGCAGCTTTTCCAGACGCTTCGCGTCCGCGCTGCTCATGAACGGATCGTTGCGGTACTGGCGCAGCTTCTTGCCGCCCTTGCCCGAACGCAAGTGCTTGCGGTTGGCCGTGCGGTGGCGAATCTTGCCGGTCTTGGTGATGCGGATGCGCTTCAGCAGACCCTTGTGGCTCTTGTTCTTGGGCATAGGAGGCCTCAAATCGTCATGACAATGCCCGGCGGAAAGTCCGCCAAGCAGGGTCGAGATATTAGCCACCCCCCCAGACACTTTCCACCCACCGCCGCTCAGCCCCTCCGCGCCCATCTTGCTCGCCGTTCAGCAGAAAACCGGCCCACGACAATCGTATATCCTAACGAACACCTCCTAACCGACATCGATTGCGAGTGGCGAATCAAACGATCACCTCCCTCCAGTTCGTTCTCCAATCATGATCGCGAATGACCCCTCGCTTCCGACAAGTTGCTCTGCTCACTTTGCTCGCGGGACTCACCCCTCTCGCAAGCTGCCGTGATTCGGCGTCTGTTCCCACTTGGGAGCGGGCGGCGCAGCGGTTCAATTCACACACGCCAGACACCGAACTGACGCGCATCGTGCATGAGATTCGCGACGATGCCGCGTCGCATACGACCTTCGTCCAAGCCACCAAGTCAATGGCGTGCGCGGATCGAAACATGCTGCTCTGGACGGTGTGCGCTACGGACATCAACAAAACACGTTGGCTCGATGTAGCCCTCGCACTCGATGCAACCACCGCCTGCGGCGCGCTGGGAGGC
>DATGWV010000116.1:0-2763 GCA_035299305.1 Phycisphaerales bacterium
AGTGGGTCACGCTCCACCACGTCTTCTGCTTCGTGAGCTACAAGATGGGCGACTTCCAGAAGTACGTCGACGAAGAAGACAAGAAGGGGAGCTTTGACAAGCTCGATCAGTAAATGACAGCCGCGTGTCAGTCAGGCTGACACGCGGCTGCAGAAATCACTCACTTCGACCCATCTGGCGGCGGAATCCACCGCTTGCCGACGCAGAGCGTCCGCTTCAGTTCAGTCCGATCGAGGGACCGCGGTCAGCCACATTCAAGACCCGTTGCGTCGTCGAGCTCAATTCGCGGGCACATCGGGAAGGTACTTCGCGCTCCCAGCGTTCCCGATTGACTTGGGACGATCAGGCCGCTCGCCGACCTTTATCTCCGGCTTGGGCTTGGGACGATCAGTCGGCGTTGGCGAAGCCGCGGGTTGGTTCGCCGGTGTTTCGGGCGCCATCCCGAACTGGTTTGTCCGATCTTGCAGGTTGTAGACAGCAAGCGCGATTCCACCACCGAGCGCAATGACACCGATCGCGATCTTGACGATGGTTGCAGTGTCATATTGAGTGCCGGATTGCTTGGCTGTCTTGCCAGCTTTCGGCGAAGCTTGAATGTCTACGCGTCCCATCAGTTCATCCATCCTTGCAGTTAACGGAACTCGGGCAGCAGATCGAAGAAGAACGTGTAGTCCGAATTGCTGAACGATTCAGCCGTGCCTCCAGGACGCACATCCACGTATGACCCGTGCCCGTCAAAGAAGCCCATGACCGATTTGTTGATGTCGCCGTAACCATTGCGGAACTGGAATCTGCTCGAACTCGAGTTCGCAACAAGGTCTGCGGTCTGATCGTGAATCCAGCAGAACTCCGACGGCACAAAACCTTCCGCCTTTTGAAGCATGTCGAGCCCGCGATAAAACGCTCGCTGGAACGCGTTGCCATTGCCAAGGGATGGCCGCGAACTCTCCAAAACCTCAAGACGGTCGTGCCACTTGACGTTGGCGTGGTAGCTCGTTCCGACGTCGTCGTACGACGAAAGCTGAAGACCCGTCGGAGGATCGGTCGAGATCGAGGGAATCGTGGCATCGATGCCGTCCGTCGCATCACCGAAATCCTGCTGATACGATGCCCTGTCGCCGGGATCTTGGAAGAACGGAATCTGGAACGTCACACGGTCAGACGCGTTCGATGCCAGAGGCTGGACAGGCGAGATCGGCTCGATGGTGACATCGGTGATGTACCGGTTCAAAGGGCGATCCGCCGCTTCGTAGTCAAAAATCTGCGCCGGCACTGAGAATGGATTGCCGCGACCAGTGACCCATGCGACGTTGGAGTTCTTGCCTCCGTAGGTCCAGCTAGAAAACCCTTGCAGCGTGTTCATCTGGGCACGGGGAATCTGCCCACGTCCTGCACCGCGAAGCGGGACGACAGCCGTGTACCCCTTCTGCTCATTCTGATACGAGAAGTTCGCAGTGCTGATCGAGCGCACGTTCGCGAGCGACACGACTAGTCGCCCGGCTTTTCTCGCGCGGCCAAGTGCGGGGATCAAGAGTCCGATCAGCAACGCGATGATGCCAATCACCACCAGCAACTCGATGAGCGTGAAGCCGCGACGGGAAAACAGTTTGCTCGACATGACTTGCTCCAAGGGTTGACAGCGATTGCTGACCGAACCTATGCCAAAGCCGCAGAACGCGGACTTTGCGCCCCGTGACAAACCATCAGAAGCCTCTACCCAAACCTTCCGGCCACGGTTTCTTCGACCCAACCATACTGACATCAGTAGAACAGAGATTCCCACTGTTGTCAAGACAACTTAACCTTTACATATACTGTACCGACATGTTTTCGGATGCGTCAAAGTTGCGGGTCCAATTATCTGGAGAAAATCCAAAGTTGCAACTCCCCCTTCCCCGCTATGCAACCGCCTCCCCTCCCGCACGTACTAATTCATAGTCCCCTGGTTGGTGTTCTTTCGGTCGGTATTCCCCGCCGCCCGCCTTCGCTCAGCAAAGTCGCGACAATCCGTTACAATCGCGGCCTCGTTTTCCGATGGCTAGGCTTGGAGCCGACTTCTTGCGGTTGGCGGAAATGGGTGGACCGAGGCAGGCTGCTTCGGTGTCAGGCGAGATTCAGCATGCGGCGTGTCGCCGACGGCTGGACGCCTCAGGTTTGGTCGATTCGTTATGGCAGAGCCGCAGCGACAGACAGACTTGACTGAAACCAACCCACTCGCCAAGTCGGGCGAGACGCCTGCCCAAGGCAGCAAGGCCGGCGCGGGCAGCCGCAGCGGCGAACCCGCCGCCAACATGGGCAGCACGGGCCCCACTGTGCCCACCACCGAAGAAGTATTGCAGGAAGTCGCAAAAGCCGCGAGCAATATCGACTCGATCGTGGGTCGCCTCGTCATCGAGAACAACTTCGCGACCCCCGAAGAAGTGCAAAACTGCCTCCAGCAAAGCCGAGGCGTGGGCGACAACTCCCGCTCGCTCGTTGAGTTGCTTGTCGACAACGAATACATCACGCGCCGCCAGATGGAGCGACTGCGCGAAGCCGCCGCCGCCGAACGCAGTGGCAAGAACATTCCCGGCTACAAGTTCATTGAAAAGCTGGGCGCTGGCGCGATGGCAACGGTCTGGAAAGCGAAGCAGATTTCGCTCAACCGCACGGTGGCCGTCAAGATTCTGCCCAAGAAGTTCAGCACCAACAAGCAATTCATCGAGCGTTTCTACGCCGAAGGCCGCGCGGCCGCGCAGCTCAACCACCCCAACATCGTGCAGG
>DATGWV010000117.1:0-7005 GCA_035299305.1 Phycisphaerales bacterium
GACCGATGACATCCGTGTGCGTGCCCGGCCCGAATCAGTTCTTGCGGGTTGTTCTTCGCGTTCTTTTACGCGTTCCGCGGGGCGTGGAATTCGGTGCCCATGCTGATGGCGGTGGCGATGGCGGGGTGCCTGACGTTCTGCGTGTGGAAGGTTGTGCAGATGGTGAGCGTGCCCAACGTGCGGGTGCAGAGCTTGCAGATGCGCGTGAAGGGGCGGACAACGGCGGCGGGATACGTGTTTGTTGTGCTGACGCTGGCGAGTGTGGTGGTGGCGGGGTGGTGCGGCTGGGTGCGAGGTTCGCACGCGTACGCGGAGCGGCTGGACCATCGGGTGATGACACCCGAGGATGTGGCATTTTCGCCGGGATACACGCCTGATGCGGAAGAGAAGGCGACGGCGGAGCGAGCGATTGCGGTGATGACGCGGGCGGGCGGGCGCGAGGATGGCGGCTGGGGCTGGCGGCTGCAGCCGGCGCAGTTGACGCGGCTGGGGTGGTTGGCGGTGGTGGCGGGGGACTTGCCGAAGGCGGAGGGTTTCTTGCGGCGGGCGCTGGAGGGTGGCAATCCGAACGAGGCGATGGTGGTGGGGTATCGGCGTGTGCTGGCGTTGCAGGGGAAGACGAACGCTGATTTCTACGGGGCGATGCGGGAGATTTTGGTGAAGCGGCCCGAGGCCGACCACGTGCGCGTGGCGAGTGCGTTTGGGCTGTTGCAACAGGGGAAACGGGATGAGTTCTCGGCGGAACTGACGAAGGTGTTGGAACGCGGCAGAAAGGGTGAGGAGCAGGCGCAGCGGCGGGCGGTGGAGTCATTGGGGCAGATCGCGGCCAATAGCGGCGACCAGGCGAAGTTTGCGGAAGTGACGAAGCAGTTGGATGTGTTGCTGGAGCGGCGGCCTTCGTCGGCGGTGCTGCGCGAGGTGCGGGCGGCGTTTGCGGCGGGTACGGGTGATTGGATCGGGGCCGAGAAGTCGCTGCGGGAGGCGATCGAGCGAGCGCCTAAGAGCGTGCAGTACTGGCGGCAGTTGGAACAGGTGTTGCGCGATCGCGGGGATGAGGCGGGCTCGCGCGAGGCGGGACGCACGGCGGCGTACCACGCGCGGATGTATGCGACGTGGTGAAATTCCCGTGAGTCCGGTAGTTCCAAGGGGCCAATGAGGGATTACCTGTGGCGGACCGAGAAAATTCTTTTTGTAGAGAGTGAAAATTCAGGCTAGCGGCATCCGGACTTTGTGGTATGCTGTATCTATGGCACATCCGTGACGGACGCGGGTGGGCCTTTCGTGTCGTCGGTGGTCACCGGCGGTGCTCTCGTGGGCTGTGGGTTCTAATTTGTCCCACTCGGGACAGCCGTGAGGAGCTTTTGAACATGGCGAAGAACGTGAACAAAGTTGGTGTTGCCAGCGTGCTGGCAGTTGCGATGTGTGCGGGTATGGCGTTCGGCCAAGCTCGCACGCAGGGCCCGGACGTGATCGTCGGTGACCTGTCCGACTGGCAGTCGTACACGCCCTATGACCCGGATGGTGCGGGCGCTTCGCCGCTGATCCACGCGTACGCGATTGGCACGACGAGCTGCAACATCGGTACCGCGCTGCTGGATTGGTACACGACGGGCACGGCGACGGCGCAGAACCCGGCGAACTTCCACCCGGTCATCGGTCAGAACCTTTATCGCTATCGTCCCGTCACGCTGCGTGACTCGGTGACGGGCGTGCCGATCAGCACGACGCAGGTGGGCCAGTTTGAACAGATCGGCCAAAGCTGGCTCAAGCACGGCTTCACGGCGCTGGCCCAGAGCCTGTGCCACCCGTGCGTGACGACCGACAGCACTGGTGCGACGCTTGACCCGACGTGCAGCGATCCGTATGTGGCCAGCCTGAACGGAACGCAGTCGCGCCTCGGGCCGCGGTATCAGGTGAACGCGTTCACGGGTATCTACCCGTATCCGGTCACTGGCGTCCCGACCGTCCCGAGCGCGGCGACCGGCGGCAACATCTTCCGTCGTCTGCAGGTGTTGCGCACCGACCTTGATCCCGCGCTGAACTCGGGCGCGATCTACTTCGGTGAAGGTCAGTACGTGACGCAGGACGATCACCCCGCGGAAACCAACATCGGCACGGTGGCCAACCCCGTGTGGGTCAAGAACGCGTGGAACAACGTGAGCTGGCGTCGCGCGAACTACACGTTCAACAGCGCGGCGAACAGCAGCGGCACCTTCACATGGAACGGCTCGACGCAGCGCATGCAGAGCGCTTTGTTCGCGTGGAAGAGCGTGCAGCCCAGCGTGACGATCGTCAACGTTGACGTGCCCTCGGCTCCGCTGCCCGGCACCAACGTTCCGGCTGAAGGTCGTTTCCAGATTGGTTACAACGTGACCGACCTGGGCAACGGCAAGTGGTACTACGAGTACGTCGTGTACAACATGTTCAGCGATCGCTCGGCTGGTTCGTTCGCGATCAACATCGCGGGCGATGGCGCCTGCGTTGATGTGAACAACATCGGCTTCAAGGATGTGTTCTACCACAGCGGCGAGCCGTACAACGGCACCGACTGGGCGAGCACCAAGTCCAACAGCCAGGTGAAGTGGGAAGTGACGGAAACGTTTGCCCAGAACGCCAACGCGAACGCGCTGCGTTGGGGCACGAGCTACACCTACCGCTTCGTCTCTGACCGCGCCCCCGTGGCCGGCACGGCGACGATCGGTCTGTTCAAGCCCGCGACCGCGCTGAGCACCGTGATGAGCGTTGACGCTCCCGTCATGGTTCCCCAGGGCGGCAACTGCGGCTGCGACATCGACTTCAACAACAACGCGGTCTTCCCCGAAGATCAAGACGTGGTTGACTTCTTCGATGTGCTCGCTGGCGGCAACTGTGGCGCTTGCGACGGCATCGACTTCAACCGCAACGGCATCTTCCCCGAAGACCAGGACGTGATTGACTTCTTCAACGTGCTGGCCGGCGGTCAGTGCCCGTACTAAAGACCGATTGTGCGTCGGATAAGTGTCCGTCGATGTGTCATGTTCAAGCGGGTCGTCGCAACTGTCGAAGGTTGTGAAGCGAACCGGACATGATGATGAAGCGGGCACCATTCCGGCGGCAGATTGAGGTCAGACTTTTCACGGCCGGAGCGATCAACATCGCTCCGGCCGCTTTGTTTTTGGCGAGTTGTGCGGCGTGCTGTGACGCCCAGGTCGTCGTGCAGTTTGCGCCGGCGGCGGACACGACGATCTACGAAAGCTCGTCGGCGCTGCCGCTTGCGAATGGCGGGGGGACGCATCTATTCATTGGCAATAACTCGCTGGACGCGACGCGGCGGACGCTGCTGCGGTTTGATGTGTCGGCGATTCCGGCGGGGAGCGTGGTGCAGAGCGTGCAACTGCGGATGGATGTGAATCAGGATGCGAACGCGACGCCTTTGCCTGCGAATGTGTTTGCGGTGACGCGGGCATGGTGCGAAGGGACGACGGTCGCGGGCGGAGCGCAGGGCGGCGGAGGCGCGGCGCAGAGTGGTGACGCGACGTGGCACGCGGCATGCTTGGGAAGCGTGAACTGGTCGCTGCGCGGCGGGGACTTTGACGAGACAGTGCTGTCATCGATTCTCATGGCGGGTATTGCAACGTACACATGGCCCACGAGCCCGGATTTTGTGGGCGTGGTGCAGACGTGGGTTGATGCGCCTGCGAGCAACTTCGGGTTGATGGTGCAGGGCGATGAGTCGTCGATGAGCACGGCGAAGCGGATGCTGAGTCGGGAGTCGATGGATGTGAGCAAGCGGCCCGCGTTGATCGTGGTATATCAGCCGGCGGCAGCGTGCGATGGCATTGACTTCAATCGCAACGATGTGTTTCCTGAAGATCAGGATGTGATCGATTTCTTCAACGTGCTGGCGGGCGCGGATTGTCCGTACACGCCTGGTGCGGGCGACGTATGCGACATTGATTTCAATAACAACGGCGTGTTTCCCGAAGATCAGGATGTGATTGATTTCTTCGCGGTGCTTGCGGGTGGGGAGTGCTCGTAAGCATCGCGGAGGTGAACAGTGTGAGGCGCGCGAAGGGGAATGGGGCGCGGTTACAGTGGGGCATGTTTCGAGTGATTGAGATTGAGGCGGCGGCGACGCATGATCTTCGGCGGCGGGTGCTGCGCGATGGCGATCCGCAGGCGGTGGTGGCCTGGCCTCGTGATGAGGATGCGACGACGACGCATTACGGCGCGGTTGACGGAGCTGGGCGGGTGGTCGCGATCGGCACGATTTATCCGCAGGCGCTGGCGGAGAACGCGACGAAGCGTGCGATGACGCAAGGCATTGCGGAGACGGCGCAGTTTCAATTTCGAGGCATGGCGAGTGATGCGGCGGTGCGCGGACAGGGGGCGGGACATGCGGTCTTGATGCGATTGATTGCGCATGCGAAGACGGCGGCCCCGGCGATGCTGTGGTGCAATGCGCGTGTGATCGCTGTGCCGTTTTATGAACGAGCGGGAATGCGGATCGTGAGCGAGCGATTTGAGATCGCCGGCGTTGGGCCGCACTTTGTGATGGCGATGCGGGTGGGCTGAATCAGCGGCCCAGCAGCGCGGGGCCGATCGGTTTGGTGCGGGCGATGATGTAGGGCGGTGTGGTTGCGTCGACGCCTGCGTTGAGCGTGGATGATTTGTGCAACTGGTTCACGACGATGTAGAGGTTGCCGTCGCCGCCGAAGCTCACTCCGTCTGGCCAGCGGAGGATGGAGCCTGCGCTGGTGAGGGGCACGTAGCCTGCGCTGCGCGGTTCGCCCGCGAGTGCGACGCTGATGGTGCTGGTGTTGAGATCGGTGACGTAGACGTTGCCTTGCTGATCGATGTTGAAGCCGTCGCTGACGCCTTTGGTGCCCCAGCGCTGCACGCGCGAGGCGAGATCGAGCGACGTCGAGTCGGCGAGGGCAGCGGCGGGAACGCGCCAGATGGCGGTGCCGTTCATGGAACCGAAGTAGACGTTGGTGTCGGTGGCATCGATAGTGATGGGGTTGATGCCGGCGCGAGGGCGGAAGATGGTGCCGTCGGGACGCTTTACTTGAACGGGCTGGCCTTCGACGATCATGTCGACGTTTTCGGCTCGCAGCGCGGGATGATTCTCGAGCACCCGGCGCGCGGTGCCGTTGGTGAGATTCACGACGACAATCGCAGGCTTTTGCGAGAGCGAGGGATCGATGCCGCCAATGTCGGCGATGTACACGTGGTTGCGCGTGAGATCGACGGCGAAGTCCTGCATGAAGCTCTCGGCGACAGCCGCGGCGGCGAGGTTGATGTTCACGGCCATGGTGTTGGCGGTGAGATCCCACGCGAGCAGTTTGGGCGGCGTGGTTGGGCCGCCAGCGTCCAGCATCCAGAGACGATTGCGCTGGTCAACTTCGATGCCGATGATGGCGGCGATGCCGGTGCCATCTGCGGAAGGAGCGGCGGACCATGCGGCGGTGGGGAAGGGGGTTTGTGAGCCGTCGGGTTTTACTTCAACGACGCGGAAGGTGGGATTGCCGAAGGGGTGCTGGCTGACGAAGATGCGACCATCGCGCGAGACGGCGATGTTGCCGGGCATGGTGGGGAGTTTGGCGATGATGTCGACGCTTTGGGCTTTGGATGCAAGCGATGTGTTGCTGGATGCTGTTGAGTTGGTCGTGTTGCGGCCGCTGTGATTGGTTGAGCAACCTGCGAGCAGCGCGAGGCTGGCGGCGAGCGAGAGGGAGAGGGCGCGGGACTGCAAAGGAAGGCGTGGCATGATGGTGTGCTCCGGAGGAGTTGAATGTGATGCCGCTTGGGAGAGTGGGTCGCGTGCGTGCGGGCATTTCGCGGTGTCAGGGGCCGAAGATGCGTTCCCAGTTGGTGTGCATGAAAGCGGCAATCGAGGTGTCGTTCCAGCCGCGGGCGCGGAGGCCTTCGGTCAGTAGCGTGAGGTCGGCGGGTTGGTTGATGCCTTGGGGGAGTTGATCGCCGCGCAGGCCGCCGTCCATGTCGCTGCCGAGGCCGACATGATTGGTGCTGCCGGTGAGCATGCAGATGTGCTCGATGTGGGCGAGGGTTTCGGCGATGGTGGCGCGGCGATCGAGGGCGCCTGGGGTGAGGAAGAGGCTGAAGAGATTGAGGCCGATCACGCCGTTGCGGCGGGCGATTTCGCGGATGGTGTCGTCGGTGAGGTGACGCTGGCGCGGGGTGTCGGTGGGGAGGTCGATGAGTGAGCGGCAGTTGCTGTGACTGGCGATGATGGTGCGATCAGTCGTTGAAAGGAGATTCGCGAGGGCTTCGTCGCTGAGGTGCGAGATGTCGTGGATGACGCGCAGGCGATCCATTTCGCGAACGAGTTCGCGGCCGATTGGCGTGAGCGGGCCGCCTGTGCTGTTGCCGCCGGCGTAACGCGAGCCGCGGGCCCAGGCGAGACCGATGGCGGCGACGCCTTGATCGGCCCACCATGCGAGTTCGCTGGGGTCGCGGATGGGGTCGGCGCATTCCATGAGCAGGCGGAAGCGCAGCGAAGCACTTTCGCTGGTGGAACTGGTGGCGCGAGACCACGCGCCTTGCTTGATCCATGCGTCGTAGACGCCCAGTTGTGCGACGCCGGCGGCGTGGGCTTGCTGCGCGTTGCCAGTTTCGTAGCTGATGCCGGTGTCGGTGCCGCCAGCTTCGGTGAAGATGGTGGCGAGGACGGAGCGGACGTTGCCATCACGCAGGCTGGGCAACGTGACGGCGGGTGGTGGCCAGGGGCCGCCGCACGTGGCGAGCGGGGCGTGCATGTCGCGACCGAGCAGTGCGATGCAGGCGAGGTCGAGATGGGCGTCGAACCAGTAAGGAGTGGAGGGCACGCGCGAGCGTAGTCGGGCGGGGCGGAAATGAACACGACCCGCGCACGCGCGCGGGTCATGTTCTGCGATGATGGGCTATTTGGGAGGCGAGCGGGGCTCGCGAGGTTGTGGAGGTTGAAGAAGTTGAAGTGGCGGACGAATCGCGGAGTGATCCGGGTCGGGATCGCTCCGCGAGGAG
>DATGWV010000118.1:0-3643 GCA_035299305.1 Phycisphaerales bacterium
GGGCGGCGTCAGCATCGGCGGTGTGGCGCAGTATGACCCCGTGACGCGCGGCTGGTCTGCATTGGGGCAAGTCACCGGCTCAGTCGATCAGCTCTTTGCCGGGAAGAACGGCGAGCTGTACGGCATTCGAGCAAGTAGTGAATCCCAGCCTGCGGTCATCATGCGTTGGAACGGCACCGCATGGGTCGAGATCGCCCCCGCACTCAATCATCATGTGATCGCGCTGAATGGGCGCCTGTTCGCCGTCCAGAACTCTCAGCAGATCGTTGAGCGCGTGGGTAACGCATGGGTCGTGCGCGGTTCGGTATCAGGTTCCGTCCCCAGCAGCGTGGTGCTCGGTCTTTCTACTGATGCGAACGATCGACTTCTGGCGACGGGCAGGTTTGCGTCGGTGGACGGCGTGGCTGCGGCGAACATCGCGACGTTTGATGGCGCGACGTGGAGCAGCCTTCCCTCCAGTGGCTTCTCGTCCATCGATCACGCCTCGGTCGCGCCCAACGGCACGATGTATGCAGTCGGCTTGAACGCCGGTTTCCGGCGCTGGGCGCGGCTGGATGGCTCGACATGGACCGTGTTGGGCGTTGCACCATTGCCCGAACGTCCCGAGTTTCGCTACGGACCCAACGGCGAGATCTTTTTACAAGACGATTCCACATCCGTCCATCAATGGACCGGTACTGCGTGGGCGCCGATGAACGGCAGTCGGATCGCCATCACACCCAGCGGCGTCGGTTTGCTCGCGGGCGGCATTGATGTGCTGGGACCGCAGCCGTACGTCGGTGTCGCGGACTATCGCAATGGCGTGCTGAGTTCGCCCATCACGGCCACGATCGCGCCGCGGATCACGGAGTTTCTTCGCTTGCCAAGCGGCGACGTGCTGGCTGCGGGTGAGTTCTCGCAGATTGAGGGCGTGACCGCGTCGAATCTAGCACTCTGGAACGGGAGTTCATGGTCACAGTTCGCGGGCGGGACCAACGGACCGGTGTCGCGTGCGTTTGTGGCGCCGGACGGCCGACTCGTCATTCAAGGCAGTTTCACGCAAGCTGGCGGCGTTGCCGCGAACGGACTGGCGTTCTGGAACGGCTCGGCGTGGTCAACCATCACGCTGTCGAATCCGTACGTGCGCGTCGCTGTTGATGCGAGTGGCACGATCTACGCAACAGTGACGGGCACGGGGCTGTTTCGCTATGAGAACGGCGGATGGGTGCAGGCTGGTGCGTACGTCGATTCGCTCATCACGCTGGAGGACGGCTCGCTGTTCGGTTCGCGACCAGGAAATCAGGCTGTGCCATCAATCTGGACGGGCACGCAGTGGACGACGGTGCATGTCGGCCTGACTGGCCAGTCGGGCGTGGAGTGGGCGCAACTCGCAGACGGCAGTCTGGTCTCTCTCAAGATTTCGCCTCTGCGGCTTGTGCCGCCGCTTTTTGCGGGCTCGCCGGGCGTTGCGTTTGGCGCGGGCACAGTGCTCTCGCTGACGAACGTTGAGCGCGAAGGCCCCGGGCGCGATCTGTTGACGGGGCGGTTCAGCATCAATGGGCAGGAGTACAGCGTGGTGCGCTACGACGGCATCGCGTTCACGCCCATCGTGCCCTACACCGGGCGCGTCACGCACGCCGCGCAGCATGCTGGCGGCGACTTGTTCATCGCGGGCGACTTCAACGACGTTGGCAACGGTCAGAACATCTGGCGGTTTGCGCATGCTCGTGCCGCCAACTGCCTGTGCGATGACATCGACTTCAACAACAACGGCGTCTTTCCGGAGGATCAGGACGTCATCGATTTCTTCAACGTGCTCGCAGGCGCGGATTGCGCGGCGTGCAACGACATCGACTTCAACAACAACTCCGTCTTCCCCGAAGATCAGGATGTCATCAGCTTCTTCAGCGTCCTTGCGGGCGGCTCGTGCTGATGATGCGCTGGGCGGCTCAGCCGAACTACGATGCGGCACTGGAGCGGTGGCTGAGCGGTTGAAAGCACCCGACTTGAAATCGGACAGGCCGAAAGGCCTCGGGGGTTCGAATCCCCCCTGCTCCGTTTTAGAATGATGAACGGGAGTCGCGACGAACATCGCGGCTCCCGTTTTCTCTTTGGCAAGCAGCTCGTGCGAGGCCAAATGCGTCACAATGAAAACGCCGAGCTGACCTTGGCCAGACTCGGCGTGGGAGGGGACTGCTTGATGGCGGTGATTACACCCGGACGATGACGTCATTCTCGGCGAAGCGGACCTTGGCCATCTTCGCGAACATGTCGTCATCGGCGCGGTAGCCAGCGGTCGCGACGACCGTGGTGGTGTAGCCCGTGCCCTTGAGGTTGAGAATCTCGTCGTACTTGGCGTTGTCGATGCCTTCCATCGGGCACGCGTCGATGCCCAGCATCGCGGCGGCGCTGAGGAAGAAGCCCAGAGCGATGTACACCTGGCGGCTGTTCCATGAGGCGTGATCGACCGCGGGGTTGTTGACGGTGCCCAGCATCATGTTGCGGTAGTCGTTCAGCGCTTCGCGCGGAACCTTGCGCAGTTCGACGATGCGGTCAACGTACTTGTCCACGTCGGCGGGTGTGGTCTTCTCTTTGCGCAGGAAGACGACCAGGTGCGAAGCATCGGTGATCTGCGGCTGATTCCAACTGACGGGACGCAGCTTCTGGCGCGTCGCCGTGTCGTTCACAACAACGAATCGCCACGGCTGCAGGCCGTATGAACTGGGCGAGAGGACCATGGACTTCTCGAGCGTGCTCCATGTGCCCGGCGCGATCTTGCGCGACGCGTCAAACTTCTTCACGGCGTAACGCCAATTGAGCTGCTGGAGGAGTGTCTCGGGAGCGACGGTCTGCATGGGTGGGTCCTTTGAACGGTCAATCAACGAAACGATGCGAAAGGTCGTCAGGGTCCACGCACGAAAAACGCGCGTGGTGCTGGACGTGCGGCTGGATTCGCAGCCAACGGCCGTTTCGATGCTGGGCGGGTGCGGAGGTTACGGCTTGCCTCTCAGTTGGCGTTGCGGGCTGCCGATAAACTCCGTGTTCGGTTGACGTTGTGAAGAACGGAGTGACGGCATGCGGTGGATGATGTGTGCGGCGGCGTGGATGACATTGGCGGCGGCGAGCTTCGGGCAGACTCCCGAAATCGTGCAGCCCAACGTGCGGTCAACGTTCGCGCGAGCGCCCATCGCCGTGGGCACGGGCACGCTCAGCCTGCTGACGCTCGACTCGGCTGTCGGAACGATTCAGACCGTTGAGTTCACGATGCAGGAGCGCACCAAGACCTGGGAACAGGGCGAGGCGGTGTACGACATCGAGATGCCAGCCGTGAAGGTGCGGCTGTATGTGGAAGTGGAAGCGGAGAACCTGGAGGCCGGCACGCGCACGCTGATGTTCCGCATCGCGAGCGTGTCGTTTGATGAGAACGCATTTCGCGGCGAGTTCACCGAGAGCGGCAAACAGACATCGCGCGAGAGGATGACTCGCATCAAGGAGTTGACGGGCACGACGGGCAAGCTGACGCAGTTTGCGCTGAGCGATATCGAAATCGGCGATATCTCATACGCGGACGGCGCGAACACGGAGGCGCACGCGGCGCAGCTGAAGTCGATCATTGGCACGTTTGCGACCATGATGCCGCCGCTGCCCAAGGAGCCGGTGGGTG
>DATGWV010000119.1:0-5711 GCA_035299305.1 Phycisphaerales bacterium
GGCGGGGCTGGTCTTGGTGATGGCCAGAGCGGGGCTGACGACGTTGACCGTCATGCAGACCGGCACGGTGAAGCTGGCCGTGGCGCAGCTGCCGTAGCTACCGGCCTTGGCGAAGCTGCCGTTGACGGTGATCGTCTTGCTCTCGCCAGCGCCGAGGCTGCCGAGGTTGAAGACGCCGTTGTTGCCGGCGGGCTGCGTGTTGGTCATCGTGAAGCCCTGGGGCATGGCTTCGTTGATCTGCACGTTCTCAAGCGTGCTGCTGCTGATGTTGGTGACCTTGATCTGGTAGCTGGTCGCCTGGCCCGCGGCGATTTCCGTGGGGGCGATCTTCTCGACCATCAGGCTGCTGCTGGCGCGGTTGCCCGTGGGGTAGTAGGCAACGCTGCTGCCCGTCGCGACGGGAGCCGCAGCCGGAGCGACGTTGCTGGCAGCCTTGGGAGCTTCAGCCGCCTTGGGGGCGGGGGTGGCCGCAGCCTTGGGGGCGTCAGCCTTCGCAGCGGGCTTGGCCGCCGGAGCCGCAGCGACGGTCGAGCCGCCAGTGCCGCCGCCGAGCGGAACGGTCACCGCGCCGGGACCCTTGCCTGAGCTTTCGCAGCCAACCAGACCGCCGGCCAGGAGGGGCAGGAGGCACAGGAGAGTCTGCACGTTGTGACGATTCGCAACCATTCCGCGTAGTCCTTTCGTTTCTCTGAAAATCCTCGCACGCTTCTCGAACCCGTGAGAAGGGGAGGCAGAGACGGTGTTCACCCGAGTTGGGTCGCGCTAGCGTAGTGGATACTTGCGCGCCATTCAAGTGGGATTCCCCACATCACCTCAAACCGTGCTTCCGTTCGTTGTAACAAGTAACACCTTGCCTGCAAGTATGCTCCAAACTCGTGCAAAACCTGCGCTTACGCACGCGCTCCCGGCCGCTGTTTCGTGCCTTTTCCCCTCGCTTTGATATCATGCGTTCGGCCCGTGTTCACACTTCCCAAGTTTTCCACATAATCCCTGAGATTGCATCATGCAAGACTTCGAAAAACTCGGCGCGTTCTACCTTGGCAAGAACTACGACACCGCCGCGCAGCGTCGCACGGACGATTTACTCCTCTATGACGCCAAGGACCTCGTCACCCACGCCATCTGCGTCGGCATGACCGGCAGCGGCAAGACTGGCCTCTGCCTTGGCCTGCTTGAAGAAGCCGCCATCGACAACATCCCCGCCCTCATCATCGATCCCAAAGGCGACCTCGCCAACCTCTTGCTTGCGTTCCCCAATCTCGCCGCCAGCGACTTCCGTCCGTGGATCAACGAGAGCGATGCCCAGACCAAAGGCGTCACGCCCGATGCCTTCGCGCAGTCGCAGGCTGATCTCTGGAGAAAAGGCCTCGCCGAGTGGGGTCAATCCCCCGAGCGCATTGCCCGCTTCAAGCAGAGCGCCGATGCCGTTGTCTACACGCCAGGCAGTTCGGCGGGCATGCAACTCTCCATCCTCAAGAGCTTCGATGCCCCGCCCTTCGAGATCATCGACGACCCCGAACTCCTGCGCGATCGCATCGCCACGACCACCAGCAGCCTGCTCGGTCTCGCGGGCGTGCAGAGCGACGCCACACGCGGCCGCGAACACATCCTCGTCTCCACCATCCTGCAGACCGCGTGGATGAACAGCCAGAACCTCGATCTCGCCGGCATCATCCAGCAGATTCAGTCGCCCCCCTTCCAACGCGTGGGCGTGCTCGAACTCGAAGCCTTCTTCCCCAGCAAAGACCGCTTCGAGCTCGCGATGGCCCTCAACAACCTCCTCGCCAGCCCGCAGTTCGCTGCCTGGAGCCAAGGCCAGCCTCTCGACATCGGCAACATGCTGTACACGCCGACCGGCAAGCCGCGCCTCGCCATCGTCAGCATCGCGCACCTGGGCGATGCCGAGCGCATGTTCTTTGTCTCGCTCCTGCTGAACCAGCTTCTCGGCTGGACGCGCCAGCAAAGCGGCACCACCAGCCTGCGCGCCATCCTCTACATGGACGAAATCGCCGGCTACGTCCCGCCCATCGCCAACCCGCCCAGCAAACAAGCCCTCCTCACGCTCATGAAGCAAGCCCGCGCGTTCGGCGTGGGCTGCGTGCTCGCCACGCAGAATCCCGTCGACATCGATTACAAAGGCCTCTCCAACGCCGGCACCTGGTTCATCGGCCGCCTGCAAACCGAGCAAGACAAAGCCCGCCTCCTCGACGGACTGCAAGGCGCCATGGCCGCCAGCAACAAATCTTTCGACCGCAGCGCGATGGACCGCACGCTGTCAGGCCTGCCCAAGCGCGTCTTCGTCATGAACAACGTCCACGACGACGGCCCCAGCATCTTCGAAACCCGCTGGTGCCTCAGCTACCTGCGCGGCCCGCTCACGCGCAGCCAAATCAAACAACTGATGGATCCCGTGAAGTCCGCTGCCGCAACCGCCCCCACCGGTGGAACGGGCTTTCAGCCCATTCCCACAACGCCTGCCGCGCCGTCGGCAACAGCCGCGCCACACACCCCCGCCGCAAGCGTCGCCGCTCCATCATCTCCGGCAGCCGCACGCCCCGTGCTTCCGCCCGACATCCAGCAGTACTTCCTCCCCATCCGCAGCAGCAAGCCCGCCGGCGGATCACTTCGCTACGACCCCGCCGTCCTCGCCTTCTGCTGGGTTCACTACAACGACAACAAGACCGGCGTCGACATGGACAACCCCGTCACCATGCTCGCGAGTTTCCGCGACGGCCCCGTGCCCATCGAGTGGGACGAAGCCCAACGCCTCGACTTCACCGACAAAGATGTCGAGCGCGACCCCGAGGCCGACGCGACCTTCGCCAATCTGCACCCCACCGCCACCAAAGCCAAGAGCTACGCCGACTGGCAGAAGAAGCTCATCGACACGCTCTATCGCAGCGAACGCCTCGAACTCCTGCGCAGCGTCACGCTGAAAGAAGTCAGCAAAGCCGGCGAAAGCGAGAAAGACTTCCGCGTGCGCCTCACGCAAACCGCGCGCGAGCAGCGCGATGAACTCATCGAGAAACTCCGCGCCAAGTACGCCAGCAAATTCCAGACGCTCACCGATCGCATCCGCCGCGCCGAGTCCGCCGTCGAAGCACAGGAAGCCCAGGCCAAGCAAGCCAAACTTGGCTCGGCCCTCTCCTTCGGCAGCGCAATCCTCGGCGCGTTCCTGGGCAAGAAAGTTGTCAGCGCCGGCAACGTGGGCCGTGCCGCCACCGCCGCACGCAGCGTGGGCCGCGCGACGCAAGAGTCAGGCGACGTCGCCCGCGCCGAAGGCAACCTCGAAGCCGCCAAACAGCAACTCGCCGACCTCGAGCAGCAGTTCAAAGACGAGACCGACGCCATCGCCGCCAAACTCGACCCCGCCACCGAAACCTTCGAAACCATCACGCTCAAGCCCAAGAAAACCGACATCCGCGCCGACGCCGTGGTCCTCGTTTGGACGCCGACGTGGGTCAGTGCATCGGGTACGCAGCGTGCGTGGGAATGAAACAACCTACAAGCAAGCAAAAAACGCCCGCATAACGCGGGCGTTTTCATGCACGTACTCGTTTCTCACATCGAAGGCTCGCGCCCTCGAGTGCTCATCACGCCACCGTGATGCTCTTGTCCAGATACACATCCTGCACCGCATGCAGCAACGCCGCCCCATCCTTCATGGGCTTCTGGAACGCCTTGCGCCCGCTGATCAGACCCATGCCGCCCGCGCGCTTGTTGATGACCGCCGTCATCACCGCTTCCTGCAGGTCCGTCGCGCCCTTGCTCTCGCCGCCGCTGTTAATGAGCGGCACGCGGCCCATGTAGTTGTTCAGAATCTGATATCGGCACAGGTCAATGGGGTGCCCGCCGTTGCCGTTCTCGTCGCTGCCCGCGAGATTGGTGTACACGCGCTTGTCCCACTTGCCATAGCTGCTGCCGCCGCTGTTGAGCGCCGCATAGCCGCCGTTGTTGGTGGGCAACTTCTGCTTGATGATGTCGGCCTTGATCGTCGCGCCAAGGTGATTGGCCTGACCAGTCAGGTCCGCGCTGCTGTGATAATCCGTGCTCTTGCCATCCGCGCCCTTCACCTTAAAGCCCGCGCTGCGCGTGTAGCACCACAGCACCGTCACCATGCCGTAGCTGTGCGCTTCTTCAAACATGTCGCTCACATACGCGATCTCTTCGCGTGCCGAGTCGTTGCCGAAGTAGATCGTCGCGCCCACCGCCAGCGCGCCCATCTCGTAGCACTGACGAATGCTGCCGAAGTAGCTCTGCTTGTGCACGTTCGGATACGTCAGCATCTCGTTGTGATTGAACTTCACGAGGAACGGAATCTTGTGCGCGTACTTGCGCGCCACCGCCGCGCACACGCCGAGCGTGCTCGCGACGGCGTTGCACCCGCCATCGATCGCGAGCTTCACGATGTTCTCCGGATCGAAGTACGCCGGGTTGGGAGCAAAGCTCGCGCCCGCGCTGTGCTCAATCCCCTGGTCCACCGGCAGAATGCTCACATACCCCGTGCCCGCCAGCCGACCCGTGTTCAGAATCGTCTGAAAATTCCGCAGCGTCGGCACGTTGCGATCCGTCTGCGAAAACACCCGATCCACAAAGTCCGGCCCCGGCGCATGAATCGTGCTCTTGCTGACCTTCGCCTCATAGCTCGTCAGCTTGTCATACTCAGCGCCCAGAACGTCCTTGATGTTGATACCCATGAGTCTCTCCCAGGAGGGTGAAAAGTGTGTTGGAATGAACCAAACCGCACTATAGAGCCTGTCGTGGTCCTGAACACTCCGCGAGTTCACCGTGCTCGCGCCGTGTCAGTCGCACACGCTCCACGTCACGACGCCTCATGCAACTTCGCTCCCGCGACAGCCGACCGGTAACCCCGACCGGCCGCATCAACTTTCCACGCCGAGCACTACCATCGGAATGTCAGCGCACCGACATGCGCGCGTTAAGAGGGGCCTCCAATGACGTATAGCACTGCTGCTGTAATTCTCGCCTTGGCACATGCTGCGGCGGCGATCGCACAACCTGCGCCGCGTGTTGTCGCCCGCCCCGCCGCGTCGTCCACCACGCCCGGATTCACGGGCATCATGACGGCCATTGCCATCGCCCCCGATGGCCGCGTCGCTTTCAACGCGGATGTGCGCGAACTCGCACCGGGCGGTGGCTTCGTCATCACGCGCCCGCCGCTGGTCGAACGCGACGGCCAACTCGTGACCGCGTATGCCGGACTGGTTAGTCCGACTGACTCGTTTGTCACCGTGGTGGGAGTCGATGAACTTGGCAACGTCCTCGTGCGCGGTGCGCCCCCGCCCGCAGTGCCCCTCGCACGTGCATACGCGATCGATCGTCCGGTGGGCGGCCCGCTGCGCATCGTCACACGCGGCCAAGTGGCGCCCGGAATCCCAGATCGCACCGTCAACATCATCAGCAACCCCACCCCGATCGGTCGCCAGGAAGTCCGCTATCTGCCGCCACTGTTCAAGTTTCCCTTCAACGTCAGCCTGATGCCCAATACCGCGCCGACCGCGGCCATGCTCCGCGGCAGTGAGAACGGTGCCGTATTGCTGACAACACAGACCCAGCTAAACACCCCCGACGCGCCGCCCGTGTCCGCCGCGAACATTCCAACCGACGTTAACGCGAACGGCGACTTTCTGGACTTCGGCTCCTCGTCCATCCAGCTTTACCGTGACGGAGTGGTCCGCAGCAGCCCCCCC
>DATGWV010000120.1:0-1810 GCA_035299305.1 Phycisphaerales bacterium
CACAAGCACGCCCACACCCGCCGCGACCGCGACGCTGCACAGCGGGTTGCGCGAAATCACGCCACGCATCGCCTCCGATGCTTCTTCCGCCGTCTGCTTCGCCTCGTCATACTTCTGATGCGCGACGTCGCTCGCGTGAGCCAGCTTCTGCTTGGCCTGATCCACCGCTTCCGACGCGTGCTGACGAAGTTCAGCGCCGCCCGAACGAGCTGTATCCGACACCGCGTGCGCGACGCCAGCGATATCGGCCTTCAGCACATCAACGCCAGCGGCGACCCGCTGAGCATCGCTGCGAAAATTGCCGGCTTCTGGGTTGGAAGTGTTCGCCATGAGAAAATCCCTTCATGCGGCATGCAACATGCCTGGTGCTCACATGCGTGGCAACGCGCCAACACAAGCTCGCACAAACCACGGGCCCCTGCTTCCGCAAGTCGCCCGCGACCAATATGGGTACTCATTGTGAAGCGAAATTCACTTTCGCGACTTGATGGCGGCATGCCAAACGCGGCAGGCACCTCGGCAGCAACACCTCCCCACCAACATCTCTGCAATATCCCCTTCCCCCAAACGTTGCACCTCAGCATGTCCCCACGTTCGCAACGTTTTTGGCTCGCCGCCACGCTTCTCGCGCTCGCCGCCATCACCACCAGCGCCTCCGCGCAACCGCGTGAATCCCGCCGCGGCGACACGCGCGAAGCTCCTCCCGGCCCGCATGCTGATCTTTCCATGCTCGTCGGCCGCCCCACCGCCACCACCGCCGCCATCAGCATCCTCTCCACCCGTGCGCTCGAGGGCTATATCACCTACACCGCCAACAACACCCGCAAGCAAACGGCAACCAAGCCACTCGCCGCCAACACACCCACCGAGTTCGAACTCACAGGCCTCCTCCCCAACACCCATTACACCTACCAGCTCCACACGCGCGACACCACCACCAAAATCACTGACTTCACCGCGCATAGCACCGCCGCCTTCCACACCGCCCGCCCCGCCGGTTCCACCTTCACCTTCGGCGTGCAGGGCGACTCCCACCCCGAGCGCATGGGCCGCATGTTCGATCCTGATCTCTACACCCGCACACTCACCAACGCGCGCAACGACAACCTCGACTTCTATTTCATGATGGGCGACGACTTCAGCATCGAGCGCCTCATCGAGCGCAACATCAAATCACAACAAGCCGTCGACGCCATCTACGCCCACCAGCGCACCTATCTCGCCACCGTCGGCGCGAGCACGCCCCTCATGCTCGTCAATGGCAATCACGAACAAGCCGCCAAGTATCTTCTCGACGGTACGCCCAACAACTTCGCCGTCTTCGCCGCCAACGCGCGAACGCGCTTCTACCCGCTGCCCGATCCCGCCGCACGTCCAGCCTTCTACACAGGCAACACCCATCCCGTCGAACACATCGGTCTCCTGCGCGACTACTACGCCTGGACTTGGGGCGACGCCCTCTTCGTCGTCATCGATCCCTACTGGCACTCCGACGCACCCGTCGACAACGAAGCCGGCACCAAAGGTCCCCCGCGCGAAGGCGGCCGCCGCAATCGCGAAGCCGACGAATCGCAACCCGCCACCAAACAACCCGGCGGCCGCGGCGCACGCGACCTCTGGCAAATCACACTGGGCGACGATCAGTACAACTGGCTCCGCACCACCCTGCGCACCAGCAACGCCAAGTTCAAGTTTGTCTTCTCCCATCACGTCTTGGGCACAGGCCGAGGCGGCATTGAGAACGCCACCAAATACGAATGGGGCGGCGATGACCGCCGCGGCATCGACCGCTTCCGCGAAATGCGTCCCA
>DATGWV010000121.1:0-6226 GCA_035299305.1 Phycisphaerales bacterium
GCGGCCGCGCAGCTCAACCACCCCAACATCGTGCAGGCGTACGACGTCGGCAAAGCGGGCGAGCTCTACTACTTCGTCATGGAGTTCGTCGACGGCAGCACCGTCTATGACGAAATCGCCAAGCGCAAACGCGTGAGCGAAGATGACGCGGTGCAGGTCGTCATCCAAGTCGCCGAGGCTCTGCAGCACGCGCACGAGAAGGGCCTCATCCACCGCGACGTCAAACCCAAGAACGTCATGATCACGCGCGACGGCGTGGTCAAACTCGCCGACATGGGCCTCGCCCGCGCCATCAGCGACCGCGAAATGGCCGAGGCCGAACAAGGCAAAGCCTTCGGCACGCCCTACTACATCTCGCCCGAACAAATCCGCGGCGAAGTCAACATCGGCCCGCCGGCGGATATTTACTCGCTGGGCGCAACCCTCTACCACATGGTCACCGGCCAAGTGCCCTTCGACGGCAAGAACCCGTCAAGCGTGATGCACAAGCACCTCAAGGCCGACCTGGTCCCGCCGGATCACGTCTATCCCAAGCTCAGCGCGGGTCTGTCCGAAGTCATCGAAATGATGATGGCCAAGGACCCCAAGGCCCGCTACCAGAGCTGTAAAGATTTGCTCATCGACCTGCGGGCCGTCAAAGCCAAGCAGCACCCGCCAATGGCCCACAAGGACTTCGCCCACACCGACCTGACGGCGATCGCCCAGATCGAAGCCGCCGCTCCGGTGGAAGTTGTCGCCGATCGCGCCGCGATGGCGAAGAACTCCCCGCTGGTGCGTCCGTGGCTGCTGTGGGCCCTTGGTGCCAGCGTGCTGGCCAACGTCATCATGGTCATGGTGCTGGTCATGCGGTCGGGCGGCGAGTAATCTGCCACCTTTGCAAGCCAATCAATTCACGGCAATCTCACCCGAAATGCGCTTGCGTTGCAGCCGTGCTAGAGTTATCCTGCAGTAGATGCGCGACATGACAAGCCAACATCGTTTGTGCAAGATGTGCTTGGGCGAGAGCCCGGCACCATGAGTCGCGCGCTGCATGTTCAACTTGCAAGTGGATTGATTCGTTCCCGGCATCGTGCTTGGGCGAGGGTGGCTGGCAGTATGGAAGGAGTTCTCTAATTTCATGAGTCGATTCGGTCGCGATAGTGGTCCGCCGGTGCAACGCACACGCGTGAACTTTCTGATCCGCATCACCCCGGTGCGGTTGCTGGGTCCTGAAAACGAACAGTTGGGCGTCGTCGAGACGGCCGACGCGATTCGCATGGCCCAGGACAAAGGGATGGATCTTGTCGAGATCGTGCCGGACCAGCGTCCGCCGGTCTGCAAGATCATGGACTACGGCAAGTACAAGTACGAACTCTCGCAGAAAGCCCGCAAGCAGCGCGCGAGTTCCAAAGCCACCGAAATGAAAGAGCTGCGCCTGGGTCGCAGCGTGAAGATCGACACGCACGACATCAAGGTGCGCGTTGACCAGGCCCGCCGATTCATGATGGCCGGCCACAAGGTCATGTTCACGCAGCGTTTCAAGGGCCGCGAAATCGCCCACAAGGATCTGGGCCTCCAGAACCTCGCCGACGTGCGCGACGCCTTGGCCGATATCAGCAAGGTCGAGCAGACTCCGCGCTGGATGGGCAAGCAGGCCAGCATCATCCTCGCGCCCGACAAGCCCAAGATCGAAGCGGCCAAGCGCAAGCTGGAAAAGGAAAAGGCCGAGAAGATCGCACGCGGCGAAAAGGTCGAAGCCGAGAAGAGCATCGAAGAGCTCGAGAAGGAAATCGACGCCGAGAACGAGCAGGATGTGGGCGACGACGGCGAGGATTGAATCCTCGTTGTCTGAAGGCAATCAGCTCGCTAGCAACACACATCGCACCGATGCATCAAGCCCCGCGACGGCGCGGGGCTTTTTCGTGCGCATGTCGCTCACAGCAAACTCGCTCAACCGCCCCCACCGCGTCGATATCATGCCGCGTGAGTGATCGACTGCCGTTCAACCCAGCGAGCTTGCCCACCCGCGTGAAAGCCGAGACGAGCAACACGCCGCTCACGGTGTCGCAACTCGCCGCCCGCATCGACACCGCGCTCAAGCAGGGCATTCCCGAAGCCGTGCGCGTCGCGGGCGAAGTCTCGGGCTTTCGCGAGCGCACCCACTGGTACTTTGATCTCAAAGACGGCACAAGCGTCATCAACTGCGTCATGTTCGCCAGTACCGCCAAGCGGGCCGGCTTCGTGCCCGCAATAGGCCAGCAGGTCATCGCGAAAGGCCGCATCGACTTCTACGCACCGGGCGGCAAAGTCAGCTTCGTGCTCGAAAGCCTCGAGCCTGCGGGCGCGGGCGCACTCGAACTGCAACTTCGCAAGCTGCTCGAAGAAGTCAAAGCACTCGGCTGGACCGATCCGGAACGCAAACGTCCGCTGCCGTTCTTCCCACGCCGCGTAGCGGTCATCACCAGCAAATCCGGCGCGGCGTTGCAAGACGTGCTCGTGACCATGCAGCGCCGCTGCCCCGCCGTCGATGTGCTGCTTGTTGACGCTCGCATGCAGGGCGAAGCCGCTGTGCCCGAGATCGTCGCGGCCATCGCGCACGTCTCCAAATACCACGCCACGCTCGGCGTCGATGCAGTCCTGCTCACTCGCGGCGGCGGCTCGATGGAAGACCTGTGGTGCTTCAACGACCGCCGCGTCGCTCAGGCCATCGTCGAGTGCGATGTGCCCGTCGTCGCGGCGATCGGCCACGAAACCGATACGACTATTGCCGAACTGGTCGCCGACGAGCGCTGCGCAACGCCCACGCAAGCTGCGATGCGTCTGACGCCTGATCGCGACGCGCTGCGTCAGCAACTCGACGCCGAGCAATCGCGTCTCCACCTGCTCATCTCGCGCCGGATCGATTCACTCGCCAAGCACGTGACGCTGCTCGCTCGCACGCCGCTGCTTGCGAATCCCGCCGAGCACTTCGCCGACGCCCAGCAGCGTGTCTCCCACGCCGAGAGACATCTGTCAAGCGCGATGCGCACGCAATTGCTCTCCGCCCGGCAAGACCTGTCGCAACACAGCGCACGCATGGAACGAGCCAAGCCCACAGCGGTCCTCGCCCGCATCAGCGAGCAGCTTCGCGGTGCGGAAAGGCAACTTGCGCGTGCGGTGCACACACGACTGACGCAGGAACGCTCCGCAGTCGCAAGTGTGCAGCGAGCCCTGGAAGCCGTCAGCCCGCAGCGAGTGCTCGAACGCGGCTATTCAGTCACATTGCGAACTGATGGTCGCGTGGTGCGAAAGCCAAGTGACGTGAACGCTGGCGATGTGCTGCACACACGTCTCGCCGAAGGCCACATCGCTTCGCAAGTCAGCGGCTCGCGCGCCGCACCGCGACTGTCGGCCAGGCGCAAGCCTGTCGACGGCGGCCCGAGTCTCTTCGACTGACACCCGCGCAGTTCATCGCGGCTGATTCTCGCTGTCATCGATCTTGCCCACAAGATCCATCACGCTCGCGCCTTGTTCGCGCGTCCAGCGTTCAAGTCCCTTCACAATCGTGATCGGGCAGCGCGGATCGGCAAAGAGTCCCGTCCCCACTTCCACCGCCGTCGCGCCAGCGAGCACGAACTCCGCCGCGTGTTCCCACGTCAGTACGCCGCCGATTCCGACGATGGGCGTCTGCGATTGCTTCGCGAAGTTTCGGTGCACGTCGTACACCAGCTTCACGGCCATCGCATGCACCGCAAGCCCCGACAATCCGCCCGAGATTCTGCCGAGTTTGGGCCGCCGCGTGTGCACGTCAATCGCCATCGCAGGCGTCGTATTCGCGATGCACAACGCATCGGCACCAGGTCGCTTGTTGGGGCCCGTGGGCGAACTCTGCGGCACATCCACGGCCGCGCGAGCAATGTCGGTCATCGTGATCTTGCCCGTGGGAATCGGGCTGAGCTTGACGAACAGGCGCGTGTTCGTCAGCACCGCACGCGTTTCGCGAATGAGTTCTGTCAGCAGCGCCGGGTCCGCCGCGAACTCGCAGCCCTTATGCACGTTGGGGCAACTGACATTCAGCTCCACCGCCGCGATCGTGTCAATCGCGTTCATCGCCGCGGCGACCTTCACGTAGTCATCAACGCTGAAGCCCGCGATCGAGCCAATGACCGGGCACCCCACTTGCGGAATGCGCGGCGCGTACTCCTTGACGAACACATCGAGGCCAGGATTCGCCAGCCCCACCGCGTTGAGCATGCCAGCCTCAAGCGGCACGACACGCCACGGCTTGTTGCCATCGCGCGGCAGCGGCGTGATGCTCTTGGTGACCACCGCGCCGACGCGCGAAAGATCGAGCGCATCGCGCAGCTCATCCAGCGTGCCGGCAGTGCCCGCCGCGAGCATCACGGGGTTCGCGAGTGAAAGCCCGGCGAGATTGACAGCGACAGCGGCCTCAGCCATGGCTCCACTTTACGGCGTGCGGCGCGAGGTTTTCTTTGGCATCTTTGCCGCACCGCGCGGCGGCGTGAGTACAAACAAGTAGTAGCCCGGTTCCACCGGCTTCGCGCGTTTCCCCGTGTTCGCGAATGTTCCGGCGATCGTCCAGCCGCTGCGCTCGACGATTGCCAACCACTGCGCGAGGTTGTACGTGCGCAGCCAGTACGAACTGTCGCGATGTTCGTCCGCCGCACTGGCTCGCGAGATCGTCAGGTGACTGATGACACGCTCTCGCCGCGCCGCCGCACCGCGAGCTTCCACCTCGGGCGGCTCGTACTGCACCACCTGCGTCACCGTCACACCTCGGCGCGTACCCACCCACACATCCTCGCTCACGGTTTCGAGTCCGTACGCGCTCAGACTCAGCCCCACGATGTACACGCCATCGCGATGCAGATGCTCGCGCACACACGCGAGATGCTTAAGCATGGCCGCGTCGGTCGCGAGATGGCGAATCGAGTTGATCGGATTGAACGCGATGTGAGCCGTGCCAAATGCACGCGGCTTGCCACTGGCCCACACGGCTTTCGAGATGTCGAAGCTCTCCATGCGATCTGCAAGCCCCGCGATGTTGTTCGCGAAGCTCTTCTGACGCGCCCGTTCCAGTGTGTACGCGATCATCTCGCGCGAGAGATCGATTCCCACCGCGATATCGCCACGTGCCGCGCATGCGAGCAAATACCGCCCGCTGCCGCTCGCGGGCTCCAGCCAGCGCAGTTGCTTCACGGCACGCAGCGAAGGACTCACCGCTTTCGCGATCGTCGCGAAACGCGTCACGTCGCTGCGCGTGCCTTCATCGTGAAGAATGTCGTAGATTTCCGGATCGGCGTACAAGTGTGTGCGCGGCATGAGGAGTTCATCTTACCCGTGCGAATGGACATGCTTGAGCAGGTGCTCGAGCGCATCACACGCCCGGCCGATGGCGGGGTTACTTGCCCGCTCCGCCGCCGCGAGCACCAGCGCGCGATGCGCCTTGTCCACAGCCTTGCGGCGCGTTTCGGCTTGCTTGGCTTCAGGCAAGTCGCCCACATCGCACAGGTTCTCGTACACATCCGCAAGCTTCACCAGCCGCGCTTGCCAAGTGCCCTTGGCGATACGCGCGTCGTACTCAATTTCGCGCGGCTCCTCGGACATGGCCATGTTCTTGGTCAGTGCCGCCACGCAGTCCGCCACGGCCACGCCAAATCGCTCGGCGATGTCGTCGTAATCCGTCGTCGTGTCTTCGATCGTGTCATGCAGCAACGCGGCGAGAATCGCGACCTTGTCATCGCACCCAAACACCCACGACACCGTCATCGCGACGCGAATCACATGCGCGACATACGGCGTGCGACCATCCTTCCGCAACTGATGACGATGGGCCCGCGCAGCGAAGTTCACCGCTTCCTGAAAAAACGCCGGCTCGGCACCGCTGATACGCCCGACTGGCAATCCATCGGCAGAAAAAGGCATCATGTCGCACCATAGGAGTGGAGATGGGCGTGCGACGAGCTAGCGGGCACGTGAAGACGTGGGGCATCGAGGCCGCGTTGGCGACTGTGCTCATTCATACTGAGATGGCCGGCTTTCGATAACCCGCGTGCGTGGGATGACCTGGGCTGCTTTTGAGGGCAGCGAGCGTGGCTTGCGCACCGGGATCGGCGGGCTTGGGACTCATCGTGCGTTGCACGATGCCGCGGCGTGGCCGCGACGATTAGGGTTGCCCCAGGCTTTCCCAAGACCGCTGGTGGATGGTTCGGTTGTGACCAAGTCGGTGATCGGTGGGTCATCGAGC
>DATGWV010000122.1:0-4148 GCA_035299305.1 Phycisphaerales bacterium
GGGCGGCGGCGAGGGAGCTGACGGACTCTTCATGCGACCACTTGACGCTGCCATCGAAGGGCGGGATGAGGAAGGTCCAGCCCCAGCGCAGCGTGGCGACGTGATAGAAGATGAAGAGGATGCCGACGTAGCCGCTGAGGCGCTGCCACTTGTAACGCCAGTTGTCTTGATAGGCGTAGGCGGCGGTGTTGCTCTTGCCGGTGCGGGCGTAGTAGACGCCCAGAATGCTGTGGAAGGCGATGGCGCCCCAAAGGGCCATTTCGATGAGCAGCAAGTGCGGGATCTGCTGGTTGATCCAGCGGACTTCCTTCCAGAAGTAGGCCCAGCCGCCGGCTTGCACGGCCAGTTCGGGCATCTCGCCGCGCAGACCCCACTTGCCCCAGGCCAGCGACGAGTTGGTCGTCAGGTGGGCGATGAGGAAAACGCCGATGGGGATGATGCCCGTGAGGCTGTGGAGCCGGCGGAGCAGGAAGTGATGCTTCTCGAGGAAACCGAGTTCTTTCTGCGGAGTGGTGTTTGCTGCCACGCGATGCTCGCCTTTCGACAAAACCGGAAACGTCCGACCACGAACCCCGCTTTCCCGCCCCGCCCCCCGCTACTGCGAATGTTCACTCCCTGCTTCGACCGTTAGGTCGAGCCGAAGTCAATCTTCGGTCCGCTACCTGCACCGGGCGTGACGATTCCTCCTGCGGAACCCACGCCGCCCATGCCGCCGGCTGCGCTGCGGGGCTTGATGCGGCCTTCGGCGACGGCCTGTGCGACGGCTTTGCTGAGTTCGACAAAGGCCATGCGCAGTTCGGACGCGGTGCGCGTGAGGGCGGTTTGTTCGGCTTCGCTGAGATTGCCCTTCGTCTTTTCTTCGAGCACGCCCAGCATGTCGATGTGCAGTTTCGCGTATTCGAGGCTGACCATCGCCTGGCCCGTACGCGGATCGGGCACGTAGCCCATGTAAGCGAGGGCTTGGCTGGCGAGCATGGCGACTAGGTCGTCAAAGCGTGTGCGTTCCTCTTCATCGCCCGCTTCGGCATCGGGATCGGCGGGGCTGGCGGCGGGCTTGGCCACCGGCTTGGGCTTGCTCGCGGCGAGCTTTTCCTTTTCGGCCTGGGCCTGCGCCTTCCAGTCGGAATCGATTATGATCTTGGGTTCATCGGCCGGGGGCATGGAAGCTCCTCGCGTGGGTGGTTCGACCAGGGCGGTCGGTCCGTTCATCGCGGCTGGAAGCCGAACAAGAAGGACGAACGTGAAGAACACGACAGCCAAGACGAGTGTAGCGGGCCTGACCAAGCAGTGGCGAACGAACGCCGCACTGGGCGCGTGCATCGCGGCCTTGGCGGGGCTTGCGCTGGGAGCGTGTTCATCGGGCACGGCAGCGGCGAAAGGGAGCGGGCGGACGCTGAGCGCGGCGGACTTTGCGAGTGGGAATGGAAGCGGTGCGGCGGGGATTTCCACGAGCGCGGCGGGCACAACGACGAGCGGGGCATCGCAGCAAGCAGCGGCGCCAGCAGAGACGACGACGAGCCAAGCGGCCCCCACCACTCCTGCGCAGGGACGCGTGCTTGCGACCAGTGATGTGACACTGACTGGTCCGATGGCGGCGAGCGAAGGGGTGACGGACACGACGACGATTACGGCAGGTGAAGTGAACGCGACGCCTGTCGGCAACGCGACGCTGATTGATGCGAAGGTGGGCGATGTGAACGGCAAGCCGATTTTCGCATCGGCGGTGTTTGATCGCGGGACGTTGACACAGGAAGCGATGGGATCGCGTTTGGCGGCGGAAGCCAAGCGCATTCCGCCGGAGCGGTGGCGCGGGCTGGCGCGCGAGGCCATCACGCGCTGGATCGATGCGTTCATTGAAGACGAACTGCTGCGCGCGGAGGCGCTGGGAAGTTTGACGACGGAGCAACAGCAAGGTCTGTTCGCGTTCATCGAAGGATTGCAGCGCGACTTGCAGCGCGAGCAGGGTGGTAGCCGGGCGCAGTTGGAACGCAACCTGCAGGACACCAAGGGCCTGACGATCGATCAGTGGCGGCGGCGGCAGGAAGATGTTGAGCTCGTGCGGGCCCAGCTCATTGATCGCGTGTATCGGCGCGTGAACGTGGGCACGCGGGATATTCGCCAACGCTACTTCCAGTTGTTTGATGAGTACAACCGGCCGCCGCTGGCGACGTTTCGATTGGTCGTGGTGGCGAAGGAAAATCAGGCGGCCGTGGATGGCTTCGCGAAGGAGCTGGCGGAAGCTGCGAACTTCGCGGCGGCGGCGGAGAGTCGGTACAACCTCAACAAGCGCGACAAGGGCGGGCTGGAGCCGCGTGATTTGAGTGATGATCCGGCGAAGCTGGAGCTGTTCGCGACGGAGAAGCTCAACGCGGTGGCGAGGACGATCACGGTGGGCGAGACGGTCGGGCCCATTGAAGACGGCCCGGCCATGCTGTGGCTGCATTTGGAGAGCGTGGAAGATCGCAAGCGTTCGCTGTATGACGCGCAGCTTGAAGTGGAAGACCGCGTGCGCGGCGAGCGGGCCGAGACGCAACGCAAGCGATACATCGACACGCTGCGCAGCCGAGCGAGCATCAGCGATGTGAGTGACATGGTGGATGCGCTGATGGAGGTGGCGGAGAAACGCTACTTGCCTGCGCGGCCCGCGCGGCCGTGATGGCAGGTGAGGTTGGTTGGGGAAGATTTGATTACCACAGAGGCACAGAGACACCGAGGGGAATGAGATGAGATGCGCGTGGGTGGTTGTGTGTGGTGATGGTGCTGTGCGATTCCTCGCCGCCGCGTGCGCTGTTGCGCGCCTGAGATGAATCCGTCATCATCGTTCCCCGCTCTCTTCTCTCCTCTCTCTGTTCTCTTCTCTCCGCTCTCTGTTCTCCGTTCTCCGCTCCCCCTCCCCTCCCCATGGCCATTCCCCTCCGCGACACGTGGTTCACTCGGCTCAAGCGGTGGTTGTTACCGCGGCTGGGGAGCACGGATCACATCGGTCGGCTGGCTGAAGACGCGGCGTGCCGCATGCTGCGTGAGAAGGGCTGGACGATTCGGCATCGCAACGCGCGCACGCCCAAGGGTGAGGCGGACATCATCGCCGATGCGCCGGCGGGGGCGGATGGCGGCGGCGTGGTGCATGTCATCATCGAAGTGAAGTCGCGTGTGCGCAAGGTTGGTGGGCCGGCGCGGAGCAATGCGACATCGCCGCTCGCGAGTATCACGCACGAGAAGCGCGAGCGGCTGGCGGCGATTGCGAAGCACCTGATGCGAGCCAACAAATGGCCGCGTGCGGCGACGCGGATTGATGTGATCGCCATTGAGCTTGAAGTGGACGAGAAGCAGCGGCCACACGTGAAGAGCGCGGAGCACTTGGAGGGGGCGATTGCGGTGTGAGGGGGGCGAAGTGCGGAGTGTCAGAGTGCGAAGTGCCGGAGTGCCTGAGTGCGAAGTACTGCGACGGCGAAAGCGAGGCCGGAATCGACACACGCTGGGATTGCCGTGGGAGGATCGATGCTCACGCAGATGAACAAAGGTCGTGCGGTTGCCGCGTCAGCACCCGCACGGATCGTCCCGACGTGTACGCGGTCCCCGACGCCACAAGGCACACAGGTAGCCTCAAAGCGAGCAGCCTGTGGCATGTCATCTGGTCGTCAATGAAGTTGTCCCACCTGCCCGCGAAGCCATGCAGTCTGAGCGACGTTGGAGAAGTTGCTGCGCGGAGACGGTGTCAACTACCGCCGACGTCGGGCAACGAAGATGCCGGCAATGCCGAATAGTGTCGCGACACCAGGCGTCGGAATGGGGCTGGTCCAGAGCAGTGCTTCGTAATCGTCGGTCACGGCGTTGCGCCCCCAGCCGACGATGGACAGTGTGTTGCCGTCGCTGAAGACACCGCCTGCGCTGCTCTCACTGAATCCTTCGGGCAGCAGTGCGTGCAGATCGATCCATGAATCAGCTGAGCCGCTCCACAGGCTTGCACGAAAGACATTGCCGGTTTGGACCTGCCCCACTTGGAAAGTGCCGTTCGTGTCGTAGGCGGCAGATCGGATCCACGCGGGCTGGTGAAGTTCAATTCGGGATGCCGCGGTGCCGGTCCACAAGTTGGCGCGGGTGACGGCTCCAGACAAGACGTATCCCACTTGCTGCCCTCCTCCGACACC
>DATGWV010000123.1:0-2881 GCA_035299305.1 Phycisphaerales bacterium
CGGGCGTCAGGTCCACGCTCACGACGCTGTTCCCCGCGCTCGACCAAGAGGAACGCCGCGACGCCAGCACGCGTTGCATGACCGATGGCGTTGTCACGCTGACCAGTGCGTCGAGCATGCACCGCACTCTGCAGTAGCGACTGCACGTAACGCGCGGCAGTAGCATCGCTGATTGTGTCGCACTCGATGTGTCGGCGTGAGAGATACGCCAGCACCGCATCACGCAGTTCGCCATACGTTACAGCAAGGTGCTCAACAGGCACCGTGACGTTCCACTTCCAGGCTTCTGCAACGCCACCCATACGCGACCGTAGAGCACGGTTGTCAACGAGATACGCGGTCGCGCATCAGTGAACCTACTGGGCTGTCCACAAGAGCGATATCGGCTAGTCGAATTGTCGTGGCGGAACGGCGCGTGTTGCCAGCCACTTAGACTTTGATTCCGAGCGTGTAGACAGTCGGGGCGTAGGCAACCTACTACTACCCATACATTTCGCTAGCGCCGCAACAACAGAGTACCGCATTAGCCACGCGGGTAAGCGGCTCTTGAACACACTCTCACTTGCGAACTGACGCAAAATCTGGTAATCTTTGGTGACATCGAGGAGTATCGCATGAACTCATTACCGCGTCGCTCGGGGATAAGTGGAAATTGGGCGTCATCCCAGAAGCTTCTGCCTGCCCTTGTGTCGGCGATCCTGGCAATGAACGTCGCCCAGTTTGCAAGCGGACAAGAAATTGGGTATCAGGGCCAGTTGCTTGAAAGCAACGTGCCGTTTAACGGCACGGCTGCGGTTAAGTTTGCCATCATCAAGGGCGGGACCATCTGGTCCAACGACGGGACGAGCGTCAATGGCTCTGCGCCACTCGGCAGCGTGAACATTGTCGTGACGAATGGCTTGTTCAACGCGGTGTTGGGTTCACCCCCAATGATTCCCATCACCGGCTCGGCGGCTAGCGACATGGGTGGCGCGACGCTCCGCATCTGGGTAAGTACCAATGGTGGCGGGAGCTTCACGCAGTTGAGCGATCAACGTCTCGCGAGCACGCCGTCAGCTTTGGGACTTCGGCAGGTTGATCCGGCGATTACGAACACGCTTGCACGTTGGGATGGACTTAAACTTAGCGGGTCATCGGTCCGAGTCGATCAAGACGGCAAGATGAGTGTGGGAAACACTCCAGTGAACCCACAAGCCCAACTGGCAGTGGTTGCGAGCGGTGGGACTTTCGCGGCAGGCAACTTTCGCAACGATACCCGACAAGTTTCGGTCAACGGCGAGAATCAGTTCGCTGGTCTCTACGCTGGTGTGAACTCTCAAGTGGCCCCGGGTGTCACTGATACCGGCGTGCGTATCGGTGTCAATGCGGACGCACTCGAACGCCTGCCCAGCTTTGCGGGAACGATTACAGACCAGCGTGCTCTCTCGGTCACCGCTGGCACGTTGCCGGGTGCCAACGGAACTGTCACAAATTCTTACGGCGTGTTCCTCCAGCAAGTCGCACGAGGCGGCCCGGTCCAACAGGCGTTTGGCATCTTTCAGACCAGCGAGATCACCAACACCAAGAATTATTTTCAGAATCGCGTGGGTGTCGGCACGTTGAATCCTTCTTCTCCGCTGACCGTGGCGGGCGTGATCGAGAGCACCTCGGGCGGGATCAGGTTTCCGGATGGAACCATCCAGACCACGGCTGGTGTCGGCGGTATCCAATCGGTGAACGGATCAACTGGGCCCGCGGTGACGATCCAGGGGTCTGGTGGGATTACTGTCTCGACCACCGGCAACACGATTACGATCGGGTCAACGGTATCGACGGCAACTTGCATCTTCGGTGCTCGCACGTACTCGGTTGGCGCTACCTGTACACTGAGCACCGTGTGCACTAACTCTAATTCCTGCTTCAGGAATCCACCGGTCACCGGTATCCAGTGCACATGCACGAGTTCAAACGGAGTTGGACTCGAATGTGGTGCAGGCTTCAGCAGGTATTCAATCCAGACTTGCGGTCCTACAGGAACTTGGCAGCCAGCTGTTGTGTCAGCGTGCTTGAACTCGGGCCCGCCTAGCTGCGGACAATGAAATGATGTTCTTTACTCTGATCCGGCGAAGCAAAGTAGTTTACGCGTGTGTGTGCTCGGTAGGATTCGGCATGGTCGCGGATCTCGCGCATGCCGAACTCGATACTCAGTCGGTTCGATACGAATTGCGGCTTGCAGCCGGCGAGTACGCCATTGTCCACTCTTCTGTCACGACAGGGGTAACGAAGTACGGCGGCGACGCGCGATACTCGCTGCGAGCAGTGCGCAGCGAACCTACACCATCTGAACTCCAGTGGATCATGACCATCGAAGACGCTCGCCTCATGGACGCGTTGAGTGTGTGGGCCGCTGAGACGACGACCACCCTACTTGCATCCGTCGATGTTAACGGCCTCGATAACGTATCGCGCGACGCGCTGCGCGCTATGCAGAGCGTGAATGCAAAGCTGGCTCAGAGCAGGGCGAATCCTATCTGGGAAGAACAGTCGGTATCCGCACTCGTTGTGGTGCGTGAGGGGACGATCGGTTTGCGAGTTGGAGGCACCTTCTTGAAAGCGACCGGTGTCCACCGAGAAGAACTGCAGGCGTATGTCGGGACAAGCGTCATCGCTCGAGGGTTCGCGAAGCTTCCTGGCGAGTACGAGGTCTCCTCTTTTACTCCGCGCAAGGACAACACGTTGGAACTCGTGCTGATGAGCGAGTGCCCATTTGGAATGCGAGCAGCCGACGCAGTCTTGAAACTTGTAAACTCTACTAAATCAGAACTCGCCGTGCAGCCAAAGGTCGAGTTGCGATACCTCTTTTATAAACGCCACGATGCGACATCTACTGACGACACATGGT
>DATGWV010000124.1:0-12131 GCA_035299305.1 Phycisphaerales bacterium
CCCCGGAGGGGCGGCCCACCAAAGAGAACGCGGCTGGGCGGATTCGAACCGCCGACCTGCGGTTTAGGAAACCGCTGCTCTATCCAACTGAGCTACAGCCGCACGCGGAGATGATAAGTGACACGAAGCGGCGAGACTGCGAAGTACCGGAGCAATGGCAGAAAACGCCGGTGATCGCCGCGTATCATCGCGACTTCGCGGCGGGCGTTTCACCGATGTCGGTCGCGGGCTGGAGAATCGCTCATGGAAGCCGGTATTGTCGGCTTGCCCAATGTTGGCAAGTCCACTCTGTTCAACGCTCTGACCAAGTCCAACATTCTCGCCGCGAACTATCCGTTCGCGACGATTGAGCCCAACGTGGGCGTGGTGCCTATTCCTGATGAGCGGCTGAGCGTCATCACGAAGTACATTCCGCCGCAGAAGCTGGTGCCGGCTGCGCTGCGGCTGGTGGACATCGCGGGGATTGTGAAGGGCGCGAGCGAGGGCGAAGGACTGGGGAACAAGTTCCTGAGCCACATTCGCGAGGTCGATGCGATTCTGCAGGTGGTGCGGTGCTTCACGAAGGCGCCGGGCGGCGAGGAGATTCTGCACGTGGCGGGGAGCGTTGATCCCGTGCGCGACATGGAGATCATCGCGATGGAGCTGATCCTCGCGGACTTGCAGACGGTGGATGCCGGGCTGGGCAAGGCGGAGCGAGCGGCCAAGAGCGGCAAGCCTGAGGACGTGGCGCGATACGCGGTGCTCAAGGCGCTGAAGCCTGCGCTGGATGCGGGCAAGCCCGCTCGCACGGTGAAGATTGACGAGCCGGAGCAGCAGAAGCAGCTCAAGCAACTGGGACTCATCACGACAAAGAAGGTTCTGTACGTGATGAACGTGGACGAAGATGACCTTGAGGGCAAGGGTGAGATGGCGATGCGTGTGCGCGCCAAGGCGAAGGAAGAAGGCGCTGAATGCGTGGCGGTGTGCGCGAAGATCGAAGCTGAACTGTCGCAGATGGCCGAGGCCGAGCAGAAAGAGATGCTCGAGATGGTGGGGCTGAAGGAGCCCGCGCTCGCGGCGGTGGCTCGCGCGACGTACAAGCTGCTGGGCCTGCAAAGCTACTTCACGGCGGGCGAGAAGGAAGTGCGCGCGTGGACGATTCCCATCGGCGCGACCGCGCCGCAGGCGGCGGGTGTCATTCACACCGACTTCGAAAAGGGCTTCATTCGCGTTGAGGTGTACACGCTTCCTGATCTGGAAAAGTACAAGAGCGAGAAGGCCATCAAGGAAGCCGGCAAGCTGCGCGTGGAAGGCAAGGAATATGTGATGCACGATGGCGACATCTGCCACTTCCTGTTCAACGTGTGATGTCGGTCCGTGCCCGCGACGCAGGACTCGCGTTGCGACTTATTCGCCTTCTTTGGCTTCGGCGATTTCGTTGTCTGGCGTCACCGGCTTGCGCTTGCGAACGGTCAGACGCATGTCGCCCTTGTCGTCCTTCTTGGGCGGCTTGCCGACGAGCGAGGGATCAATCACGCCTGACTTCATGCGCTCGGCGAGCTGCTGCATCGTGAGTTCGCGCGTGCGAGAGTCGTCAACGCGCGGCAGCGCGTCGGACGCGGGCACGCGGGCGAGCTTGGCTTGGAAGGGCTCCATCATCCACGCCGTCATGGGCGTTGCGGAGGCGACATCGGGCCGGAGTGCGATGAGTCGCACGCTTGAGGCCATGATGGTGATGCTGAGCATCGCGGAGAAGGCCACGCTCGCGGCGAGGCGGCCTGGGTCAAAGATCTTGGCGAGGCCGATGGCGACGAGCGTCGCGACGAGCAGCGTGCCTGCGCAGACTCCGGCCGCGAGCCAGGTTTCGGTGGATGTGCCGCTCGCGATGCCGAGATATGCGTGCAGCGCACTCCACGCGAGCAGCGCGGCGGCGGGAAGCAGGCACCAGGCGCTGATAAAGAAGCTGTGATCCGGCTTGCCGATGCGGGGCGCTTTGCGCTTTTTGATCTTGTCGACGTCAACGACTTGCTGCGCGACGAAGGGATTGACGACATCTTCGCGCGTGCGACCTGCCGCACCATCAGTCGATGTGGTGCCTTGGCCCTTCTCAGGCGGCAACGGTCGTGTGAGGATGGATTCCGCGCGGATCATGTGTGACGATGACCACCCTGACTCGTCACCAACAGTGGTGATCGTGACGAGCATCGGTCAATCATGGCATTTACTCCCCGACGCTTGTGATATTCGTCGAGAATCGGTGAAGTCCACCCGGTTGGGCGGAATGCGCGGCGGGTTTGCGGACGTTGCCGCAATCGTGTGATACGTTCTCCCAATGACACGCACGAATCTCGGACCGAGTT
Source organism: Phycisphaerales bacterium (assembly GCA_035299305.1). Taxonomy (GTDB): domain Bacteria; phylum Planctomycetota; class Phycisphaerae; order Phycisphaerales; family UBA1924; genus BJHL01. The sequence goes on from DATGWV010000124.1 coordinate 2,340, forward strand.
CGATGCACAGGAGGGATCATGAGTCGTCAATCACTGAGTCAGTTTGTGGCGGAGCACGCGGAGCAGGATCGCAATCAGGGGCTGTTTGAGCTCGAATCTGATCGCGTGCTGGAGGTCAATCTCAACGGGCTCATCTGGATGAAGATGGGCGCGATGATCGCGTATGTGGGCAACATCAAGTTCACGCGCGAGGGACTGCTGGAGCAGGGGCTGGGCAACCTGCTGAAGAAGGCCGTGTCGGGCGAGGGCGCGACGCTGAGCAAGGCGGAGGGTGCGGGCAAGCTGTATCTTGCCGATGGCGGCAAGATGATCAACGTGCTGCAACTGCAGAATGAGTCGCTGTTCGTGAACGGCAACGATCTGCTCGCGCTGCAGGACGGACTGTCGCGCGATATCACGATGATGCGGCGCATCTCCGCGATCGCGAGCGGCGGGCTGTTCAACGTCAAGGTCGCGGGCAGCGGGCTGGTGGCGATTGCAACGCATGGCCGGCCTCTGGCGCTTCGGGTGACGCCCGGCAAGCCGGTGTTTACCGATCCGCAGGCGACGGTCGCGTGGTCGGGCAACTTGCAACCTGAGTTCAAGACCGACATGAGCCTCAAGACGTTCATCGGACGCGGCAGCGGCGAGAGCTTCCAGATGATGTTCCAGGGTGAAGGCTTTGTGCTCGTGCAGCCGTACGAAGAGTTTGTGTACGACACGACGGGCTGATATCTGATGACTTGTCACGACACGCGGCGCGGGCGAGATGCTCGTGCCGCGGTTTTATGCCTCCGCAGACCACTGCTTCGGTTTCGAAGGCCACGCGTGCGCAGTTAAACGCGGGCACGGCGGCGTCGCGCACGTTGGTGGAGTTGCTGGTCATCGATTTCTCCACGCTGCTTGGCAACGTGGCGCATGTGCCGGCCGAGGCGATTGCGCAGGTACACGCGGCGGAGGGACGCAAGACAACGTCGGAAGCGATTGATGCGATGCGCGAGACGCTCGTGCAGGCTCGCGCGCCGGTGCCGCGTGCGTGGAAACCCGGGAGCAAGCTGGGTATCACGCAGCGCATGGCGCTTGCGGGTGCGCTGCTCGCGAAGCATGATGCGCGGCTCGTCGAACAGCACGCAATGCATGCCAGCGACACCGTGCGGGGCTGGGCCGCGTATGCGATGATGCGAGGTGGTGCTGCGCCTCGTGCTTTGTCGGGGAAGTTGAAAGCGATCCGAGCGTTTGCCGCCGATGAGCATTCGGGCGTGCGCGAGTGGGCGTGGCTGGCGGTGCGGCCATTCATCGAAGATGAAGCGGAGCGGGCGATTGAACTGCTGACGCCTTGGACGACGAGCGCGGACGCGAATGTGCGGCGATTTGCGAGCGAAGCGACGCGGCCGCGCGGGGTGTGGTGCAATCACATCACGTTGCTCAAGCAGCGGCCCGCGCTGGCGATGCCGATTTTGCAGCCGCTGCGTGCGGATGCGTCGCGGTATGTGCAGAATTCGGTGGCGAACTGGTTGAACGATGCGAGCAAGAGCGATGCGGCGTTCGTGCGCGCGGTGGCGAAGCAGTGGGGCACGCGCGATGCGAGTCCGCACACGCTGTACATCGTGAAGCGAGCGATGCGCACGCTGCGGGCCAAGGCGTGACGCTCAGCCGACATCACCCAGGCCGAAATACTTGCCGTGAGCTTTCATTAGCCGGCGGCGCAGCAGCGCGTCTTGCGGCGCGTCGAGCTTGGGCGTCTTGTCGATCCATGCTTTGGCGTCGTGGCGAGCGAGGAGCAGCAGGTCGCGATCGCGCATGGGTTCGGCGACGCGGAATGGCGGCAGGCCCGACTGTTTGAGGCCGAAGACTTCGCCCATGCCGCGGATTTCAAGGTCTTTTTCGGCCAGCACGAAGCCGTCGTTGGTGCGTTCCATGACGGCGAGACGCTCGTTGCCTTCGGGCGTGTTGGGGTCGCCAATCAGGTAGCACACCGCCGGCTTGTCGCCTCTGCCCACGCGGCCTCGTAACTGGTGAAGCTGCGCGAGGCCGAAGCGGTCGGCTTGTTCCACGATCATCACGGTGGCGTTGGGAATGTCAACACCAACTTCGATGACGGTCGTCGCGACAACGGCGTCGATCTGGCCCAGGCGGAAACGTTCCATCACCGCGTCGCGAGTGGCGCGTTTCAGGTCGCCGTGCAGCGCGGCGATGTGTCTGCCGTGGAGATACTGATCTTCCATCGCGCGTTGCACAGTGCGCACGTCGATGAGCGGCGTGGTGCCGTTTGCGGGAATCTCGCCCGGCTCGATCGCGGGGACGACGACGAAACCTTGCTCACCTTGCTCGATGCGGGCGCGAAGGTCGTCATATGCGATGGTGCGCTGGTGGCTCGAGATGACTTTGGTTTTGACGGGTTTGCGACCGGGCGGGAGACCCGTGATGGTGCTGATGTCAAGATCGCCAAAGAGCGTGAGCGCGAGCGAGCGCGGGATGGGCGTCGCGGTCATGACGATGACGTGCGGCGTGATGCCTACGTCGCTGCCTTGGGCGCGCAGCGTGGCACGCTGCGAGACGCCAAAGCGGTGCTGTTCGTCGATGATCGCGACGGCGAGACTCTTGAACGCGACGGTTTCGGTCAGCAGTGCGTGTGTGCCGATGAGCAAGTCGATTTCGCCCTCAGCGAGGCGTGCGAGGATGCTGGCGCGGTCTTTGGTACTCACGCTGCCAGTAAGCATCTCGACGCGCACTTTGCTGCCTGCGAGCAGCTTGGAAATGCCTGCAAAATGCTGCTCGGCGAGGATTTCGGTCGGGGCCATGAGGCTGGCCTGATGGCCGCTCGCGACGGCGAGCATCATCGCGTAAAGCGCGACGATGGTCTTGCCTGCGCCCACATCCCCTTGAATGAGCCGGTTCGTCGGCGTGCTGGTCGTGAGGTCGCCGATCAGGTCGGCGATCACTTGCTCCTGGCCGCTGGTGAGCGTGTAGGGAACGCGGGCGCGGATGCGCTGGTCGATTGTGGCGTTCCACGTGAGGGCGGGGCTGCGAGTGGCATCGCGAAGCTGCGCGCGTTTCATCGCGACGCCCAGTTGCAGCAGCAGCAGTTCGTCAAAAGCAAGTCGGCGGCGTGCGCGGCCGATTTCTTCCATGGCGAAGGGCTGATGCATCATGCGGTATGCATCCGCGAGCGTGGGCAGGTCGCGTTCTTTGCGATACTCGGGCGTGAAGTGTTCTTCAAGCAGTGGCAGCGCACGCGGAAGGACTTTGGCGATGACCTTTTCAATCTCCGCGCTGTTGATGGCTTCGCTCGCGGGATAGACCGGGCGAATGCGCGCGTCGCGGACCTGCGGCTCGTCCTTGATGGGGTTGAGGACTTCCAACTTCGGATTGATCATCTGCGTCTGCGGGCCGCGGCGTTGCACCTTGCCTTGCACGCGCAGTCGCACGCCGGGCCGCACGCGCTCGGCGAGGTAGGTGCCGTTGAACCACGTCACGTCGAGCCGGCCCGTGTGATCCATGATGACGGCTTCGAGTCGCGACGATCGGCCTCGCACCATGCGGACGGCGGTGACTTCGCCGCGCACGCTGCCGATGGAGCCTTCGAGTAAGTCGGCGACGGTCGTTTCGCTTTCGAGCGTTTCGTGCCGCATGGGCAGGTGCGCGATGAGCCGGCCCACGGTCGCGATGCCCAGTGCGCCCAGGAGCGCGGCTTGCCGCTCGGTGGCCAGACCTGCGTCGAGCAGGTTGGTGGTGAGCGTGATGGGGGGCTTGTCGGGCACGGAAGATGGTAAGCTGTCGCGAACTTATCAAAATCCGAACGAATGTGGAAAAGTGGCCGCAATGAAAGAAATCGACAAAGGCATTGCGGATGCACTTGTAAAGAATCGGAATATCGGGTAAGTTGCTCCTCAATTCCTGTGTTGGACTGAAACACCCGATCGTGTCGGGCGTGCTTTCTGGAGATTGGCCATGGCGCGTCAGTTTGCTTCCGCACTCGTTGGTCTGGGTCTGCTCGCCGGTGCTGCTTTGGGACAGGACGCTGCGTTGGGAGAGGCCGGCAAAGATGCCAAGGGCTTCTACATCAAGCAGGGGGACACGCGGCTGAACATCAACGGTCACTTTCAGTTTCGCTACTTCCTGAACTTCCGTGACGAAGATGCGGTGGGCGATCAGAACGACTTCACTAACGGCTTTGGATTTCGCCGGGTGCGGCTGGGGGCGAGCGGGCAACTGACGAAAGAGCTGGGCTACACGATTCAAGGCGACTTTCTGAACGGCGAGACGTTCAAGCTCTACGACGCGTACGCGTGGTACAAGTTCAGCGACAGTGCGACGCTCAAGTTCGGTCAGCTTTTCAAGCTGCCCGTGCTCAAGGAAGAACTCAACAGCCACCTCGCGCTGCAGGCGGTGGATCGCAGCACGGTGAACGCGGTGTTCACGCCCAACTACTCGCAGGGCGTGCAGCTTGATCTCGCGGGCGACAGCGTGCGCGGCAGCTTCGCGGTGAGCGATGGCTTCAATGCGCTCAACAGCGATATCACGAGCGCGGCCGAGGCGGACTTCGCGCTCTCGGCCCGCGGGGAGTGGAAGTGGGCGGGCGAGTGGAAGCAGTACGACCAGTTCACGAGCTGGAAAGAGGCGGAATACGCCGGCTTTCTGGGCGCGGCGGTGCACTATCAAAGCGGCGGTGAAACCGGCGGCACGCTGGATCGCGACATCTTCCAGTACACCGCCGACGTGAGCGTGAAGGGTGACGGCTGGAACGTCTTCGCGTACGGCGTTGGTCGCCGGGTGGAAGAGCCTGGCGCGGACTACGACGACTTTGGCGCACTCATCCAAGGCGGTTTGTTCGTCAGCAATCAGGTCGAACTGTTCGCTCGTTACGGCATCGTGATGCCGGACGACGATCGCGCGAATGGTGACGACTTCGCCGAGGCGACGATCGGCGCGAACTACTACCTCTTCCCCAAGAGTCAGGCGGCCAAGTTCAGCGTGGACGGCACGTACGCGTTTGACAACACGACGGATTCCATCGTGAGCCAGCGCGCGACTGACGGCTTCCTGACTGACGCCGAAGAGGGCGAAGTGTACATCCGGGCCCAAGTGCAAATTGTGTTTTGAGTCGTCTCTGCGGCGCGTCGCGAGAGAAGCTCGCGGCTCGTCTGTTCACACCTGCGGCATGCCAGCGCTGCGCTGCCATGCATCCGCGTGGAGGTTGTCATGGAGTATGTCGAAAGCAAGTCGGCGCTGTGGAAGATCATCGGCGCGTCATCCGCCGGGACGCTGATTGAGTGGTATGACTTCTACATCTTCGGGAGTCTGGCCGCGATCATCGCGACCAAGTTCTTTCCGCCCACCAACGAAACTGCAGCGTTTCTTGCAACGCTGGCGACATTCGCCGCAGGGTTCATTGTCCGGCCGTTTGGGGCGATCGTCTTCGGCTATCTGGGCGACAAGATCGGGCGCAAGTACACGTTCCTGCTCACGCTGCTGCTCATGGGCGGGGCGACGTTCGCCATTGGGCTCGTGCCCAGCTACGAGCAGATCGGCGTCGCCGCGCCGCTCATCGTGCTATCGCTGCGGCTGCTGCAAGGGCTCGCCCTCGGCGGTGAGTACGGCGGTGCTGCCACGTACGTCGCGGAACACAGCCCCGATGGTCAGCGAGGCTTCTACACAAGCTGGATTCAGACCACCGCAACCATGGGCCTGTTCGTGTCGCTGGGCGTGATTCTCACGTGCAAGCTCAGCATGACATCGGAATCGTTCAACCAGTTCGGTTGGCGCATTCCGTTCCTGCTCTCCATCTTCCTCGTTGTCTTCAGTTACTTCCTGCGACTGAAGATGAAGGAGTCGCCGCTGTTTGTCCGCATGAAGAGCAGCGGCAAGGCGAGCAAGAACCCCATCAAAGAGAGCTTCGGCAACTGGTACAACCTCAAGTTCGTGCTCATCGCGCTCTTTGGCGCAACGGCTGGCCAGGGCGTGGTGTGGTACACGGGGCAGTTCTACGCGTTGTCGTTCCTGCAGAAGACGATGAATGTGGAGTTCGCGCAGACGAACATCATCATCGGCCTTGCGCTCGTCATCGCGACGCCCTTCTTCGTGATGATGGGATCGCTCAGCGACAAGATCGGCCGCAAGCCGATCATCCTCACGGGTTGTCTGCTCGCGGTCATCTTCTATCTGCCCATCTTCCATGGCATCAGCGATCAAGCCGACCTGACCAAGAAGACCCTGGCGGGCGATGCGGTGCTTGTTGGCGAACCGGTGGCCAAGACGTACGCCGCGCACGACCCCGTGACCAACCTCGATGCCGGCGACAGCACGCTCATCACCAAGTACAAGCTCGCGTACACCGATGGCACGGCGGCGACCAAGGTCATCACTGTCACCACGTTCGCTGATGCCGCCAAAACCGCTGCGACCAAGACGGCGTACGTGGATGTCAAGCTCGGCTCGGGCCCGTATGTCATCACCATCGCCCTTATCGCAGTGCTCGTGACGTTTGTCACGATGGTGTACGGCCCCATCGCGGCGTTCCTCGTCGAAATGTTCCCGACGAAGATTCGCTACACCAGCATGAGCCTGCCGTATCACATCGGAAACGGTGTCTTCGGCGGGCTGGTGCCGTTCATCGCCACGTGGCTCAGCGCCAGCGCCGCCAAGGAAGGCACGTTCGCTCACCAACTGGCGGGCATGGTGGGGGGAGCCAAGTACGTCGGACTGCTCTACCCCATCTTCATCGCCGGGCTCACGTTTGTGGTCGGCATGATTCTGGTGCGCGAGAAGAAGAGCATGGTCTTGCACGAGGACGTGACCAAGGACGACGTCGCCGCAAGCACGCCCATTCCGCTCAAGCCTTGATACTCCCTCCAAACGCCCCGCGTGAGTGATCGCCCGGGGCGTTTTTTCGTGTTCGCAGCGTTTCCTCCCGCCCAATTGCCCCGCACCTTCGCCGGGGCTTGCGGAGTTTTGTATCATGACAGCTATGACGACCCAGCCGCAGCCAGCTTCCAGTTCCGACATCGCCAGCACGCTGACGGAAACACGTGTCTTTCCCCCGAAGCCCGCGAAAGAACTCGGCTTCCCCGCGTGGCATGTGGCCTCGTTGGCGGAGTACCGGCACATGCACGCGCGCAGCGTGGAAGACAGCGAAGGTTTCTGGAGCAGCGAGGCTCGCCGTCTGTCGTGGTTCCGTGATTGGGATCAGGTGCTGGATTGGAAAGCGCCCGATGCCAAGTGGTTTGTGGGTGGCAAGCTCAACGCCTGTTACAACTGCGTTGATCGCCATGTGCAAGCGGGTTTCGGCGAGTCGCCCGCGCTCATCTGGGAAGGTGAACCGGTCGCGCCGCGAACAAGTCATCCTGCGCCGGGCAGCAACTACGCCAAAGAGCCGGAAATCAGGGTCATCACGTATCGTGAGCTCCAGGTCAAAGTCAGTCAGATGGCCAACATGCTCAAGCGCCTGGGCGTGAGCAAGGGCGACGTGGTCACCATCTACATGCCCATGGTTCCAGAGCTGGCGTACGCCATGCTGGCGTGTGCTCGCATCGGTGCCGTGCACAGCGTCATCTTCGGCGGCTTTGCTCACACGGCGATTGCCGAGCGTGTGCAGGATGCGCACAGCAAAGTCATCGTGACAGCCGATGGTGGCTACCGCCGCGGCGAAGTGATCGCCCTGCAAAAGAACGTGGACGATGCTGTCAACGCGCTGGCAAACCACGGACACATCGTGAATCACGTCTTGGTGGTGCGGCACAGTTCGCATCAGCTTCCCAGCGAACGTTTCGCCAGTGGCACCACGCCTGCGAACATCCAGAACAGCGGCACCAAGTATCACTGGTACGACCAGATGCTGCCGCTCGTGACCGATGCCTGCCCGTGCGCTGAGATGGACAGCGAAGACATGCTTTTCCTGCTCTACACCAGCGGCAGCACGGGCAAGCCCAAGGGCATCATGCACACCACCGGCGGGTATCTGACGTATGTCAACACGACAAGCCGCCTGACCTTCAACATGATTCCCGATTGCGGCCAGCTTCTGTGGTGTACCGCCGACATCGGCTGGATCACCGGGCACAGTTACGTGCTCTACGGCCCCTTGATGAACCGCGTGCCCTCGCTCATGTACGAAGGCGCGCCCAACTTCCCCGCCAACGACCGTTTCTGGGAAGTCATCAGCCGTCACAAGGTGACGCAGTTCTACACCGCGCCAACAGCGATCCGCACATTCATGAAGTGGGGCGATGACTTGCCCGCCAAGCACGACATGAGCAGCCTGCGCATCCTCGGTTCCGTCGGTGAACCCATCAATCCCGAAGCGTGGATGTGGTACCACCACAACATCGGCCGTGGCAACTGCCCCATCGTCGATACGTATTGGCAGACCGAAACCGGCGGCCACATTGTCACGCCTTTGCCCGGAGCGACGCCCACCAAACCCGGCAGTTGCACGCTGCCCATGCTGGGCATCGACGCGGCAGTCGTGAATGAAGCCGGTGAAGAGATCGGCGCAAACAAGGGCGGCCTGTTTGTCATCCGCAAACCCTGGCCGGGCATGCTGCGCGGCGTCTACGGCAACCGCGAACGCTTCGTGAGCAGCTACTGGGGCCGCATCAAAGACCCTGCAACCGGCCAGCCGTACTACTTCTCGGCAGATGGAGCCCGTCGCGATGAAGATGGCTACTTCTGGATCCAAGGCCGCATCGATGATGTGATCAAAGTCAGCGGTCACCTGCTGGGCACGATGGAAGTGGAGAGCGCACTCGTCTCGCATCCGGCCGTCGCCGAGGCCGCAGTGGTCGGCATGCCCCATGATGTCAAGGGCAACGCCATCTGCGCCTTCGTGACACTCCGTCCCGCGTGGCTGAGCAAGCACAATCGCCAGCCCGATGACACGCTCCGCAAAGAACTCACCGCCCACGTGGGCAAGGAAGTGGGCGCACTGGCCAAACCCGACCAGATCCGCTTCGCCGAAGGCCTGCCAAAAACCCGCAGCGGCAAGATCATGCGCCGCCTGCTCCGCGACATCGCCGCCGGCGTCGAGAAGATCACGCAGGACACGACGACGTTGGAGGACTTTACGGTTGTGAGTCGCCTGCGCGCGGACGACGAGTAAAGCGCGAGAGTGCCAGAGTGCGGAGTGCCAGAGTGCGGGGGGAAAAGGCAAGTGCCTGCGTGCGGTGTGCCTGAGTGCCAAGTGTGAAGGCAGTGGTCTTGCGCGCTGGGACGCGTGTCCGAACCTTCGGGACACCAGCCCCGCCGCGCAATCCCCGCGCCTTTCCACTCCGCACTCAGGCACTTTGCACTCAGGCACTCGCCCTCTCCTCAACTCCGCGCCTTTTCCCGCCGATGCACCTTTCGCGCGACCGCGCGCAAGGAGCTCGACCGATGCGCACCCTTCCCAAATCTCGTGATGGTTTCTTTGCGTGGGCCGATGCGCATGTGGAGGCTTTTGAGCAGCACGCGCAGGCATTGGGATTGACGGTTGGAGAGGTAGCGCAGTACGTGGAGGCGTTGAGCGAGGCCCACGCGGCGGACCTGGCCCAGCGACAGGCGATGCTCGCGGCGCAGTCGGCGACATTGGCGGCCAAGGTTGCGGAAGAACGCAGCCGCGTGCTGGCCGCGCGGGCCCTTGCGACCATTCGATTGACCGCCGCGAAGAGCGGGGACCGCAGTGTGTACACATTGGCGATGATCGCGCCGCCCAGGCAGGCCAGCCCGCTGCCGCAGCCGGGCACGCCGTACAAGCTCGAGGCGAGTTTGCGCGTGGGCGGAGCGTTGGAACTGACGTGGGAGGCCGATCATCCCACCGGCAGCAGCGGCGTGACGTAC
>DATGWV010000125.1:0-7231 GCA_035299305.1 Phycisphaerales bacterium
CTCACGGGCGGCGGCACGGCGTTCTTCAACGCCGCGACGCGCACGCTCACGCTTGATCGCACGACCGCCGCGACCACGCTGGCCATCACCAGCAGCAACGGGTCGCTCGAAGATCTCAACATCACGACGACAAACAACGCACGGCTTGCGTCGCTCACGTTCAACAGCCGCGTCATTGGCGGCGGCAGCATGACCATCGACGGCGGCGTGGGCGCTCTGAGCCTGACGCAGACCGGCGCGATCACGCAGAGCGGCGTCACGCGTCGTCCAACGCTCAATATCGGCGGCGATGTGACCACGCTCACGGCGGGCAGCATCACCGATGGCTTCATCACGGCCAACAGCTTCGGCACCGTCACGCTGACGGGCGACTTTGGCTCCACCGCGGCGAATGACGTTTCGCTCACGGCGCTCACGGGTATCGGAGCGGTCACCATCGGTGGCAGCTTCCGCGGCCTCATCAGCAGCGATCGCGAGATTGGCGCTGTCACGGTGACGACGCAGACCAGCGGCGCATTCCTGCGTGCGGGCGGCTCCATCGCCGGCTTCACGACAGGCGGCGCGCTGCGTCAATCGACCATCAGCGCGGGCTTCAACATCGGGCCGGTCGCTATCGCTGGCGATATGTTCGACAGTGCGATCTCCGCGGGTGCCGATCTGGGCCGCGATGGCTTCTTCGATGGCACGGGCGTGAACGCTGATTCGCTCCGCAGCGGCAACATCGGTGCGGTCACGATCGGTGGCAACTTCAGCGAGTCGGATATCACCGCCGGCTACCTGCGCGGTGCGGACAAGTTCTTCGGCACGACCGATGATCGCATCGCCAGCGGTCGCGGGTCGATCGCGAGCGTTCGCATTGGCGGCAGCCAGGTCGGCAGCGGTCGCTTCTCGGAAACCTACCGCATCGCCAGCAACGGCACGGTGGGCAACGTCACGATCGCCGGCCAGCCCAGCCCCGCGAACCAAGGCAACTACGCGTTGGAAGCTCGCCAGTTGATCCCGGCGGCGACGCAGGTCAGCGACGTGCAACTCAGCGTGTCTGCGAACGTCTCGACGGCGGTCGTGACGTTCAACCAGCCCATGGACTTTGATTCCCTGGTGCAGGCGATCACCGTGAGCGAAGTTCGCGGTGAGAGCAGCCAGATCGAAGTTCGTCTGGTTCGCGGCACCGACTACACGCTCAGCTACGACGATCGCAACAACCAGCTTCGCATCACGTTCAACCGCAACGTCACGCAGCGCAATCTGCCTCAGTTGCCGGGCGAGCCCGGTCCGGGCCTGTACCGCATCGCGTTTGATCAGAGCGTGGTCTCGGGTCGTCTGGCTGGTTCGCGCATCGACGGTGACGGCAACGGCCTCATCGGTGTGGGCGACAACTTCGCGGGCGAACTTGTGGTGGGTGACGCGGGTGACAAGCTCACCGCGACGCGCATCACGGCGATTGATGGCAGTGTGAAGGATTTCTACGCACCGGTCAATCTCAACGCACTCTTCGACAACGATCTCACGCCCGATGGTCTGCCTGACCCCAACCAGACCTTCACCGTCCGTGGCTTCATTGGCGATCACCCCGATCACGACAGCAACAACTTCCGCATCCAAGGCGACTTGGATCTGTACCGCCTCACATTGCAAGCCGGCCAGATTCTGCGGCTGGGTGCCATCGAAGGCAGCGCCATCCGCGCTCAGGTGCAGGTCTTCTCGGTCGCCGCTGGCGGCGCGGCTCAGGCGTTGCCGGTCGCTCCGATCGGTGCCAACAACTTCTCGGCTGAGTTGGCGTTCCAGATTCTCGCGACGGGCGAGTACGTCATCTCGGTCGGCGACGCGACCGAAGTCGCCAGCAATGTGATCAGCAACCCGCTGCCCACGCCCGGCACCATCGGCGACTACCGCTTCAGCGTGACCATCTTCGACGATGGCGACAGCGGCTTCACCAGCACGTCTGACGCTGGTGACGGCCTGGTGGTCGCGGCCTCGCCCGAGCCCATCAACTTCGCCGGTTCCGACGGCGTGTATGGCAACGGCGATGACTTCAGCACCATCGACGTGGGCGAGTTCAGCTTCACGCTCAACCTCGGTGCTGACGGCGCGTTCAACACGGCTGACGACATTGTCGAAGGTCGCAACGTCGCCAAGGTGGGCGCGGCTGATGTGGTGTCGCAGCGGTTCAACAACGGCCGCGTCGTCACGACGATCGATTCCGCCATCGGCACCGCTGGCTTTGCCGGCACGCCTTCGGCCATCGCAGCGGACGTTGACGTGTACCACCTCAACAGCCGGCAGGCGATTGCACCGGGCACCAAGCTCCGCGCCACGATTCGCCTCTCGGCGACGGGTTCGGACCTCGGTAGTCAGGTGGCCAACCTCGGCAGCCGCACTGCGGCGATCGACACGCAGAACTACAACACCTTCAACTTCGGCCTGTTCGAAACCACGCAGTCCGCCACGCTCGAAGACGGCATTCTGGTCTTCGCGCCCAGCGACTTCTTGCCCTACTCCGGCACGCCGAACACCACGCTGGCCAGCAATGACTCGGTGACGTACGGCTTCGACGGCGAAGGCGACTTCTTCATCGAGTTCGTCATGCCCGAGTCGCAGTTCACGGGCACGACCGCAGGCACCTTCGCGTTCTACGTGCAGGGCATCATTCAGACTGACTACCAGCTCGTCTTCTCGACCGAAGGCACGGCTGAACGCACTGCTCCTGTTCGCCAGAACTTCTTCATCGAAACCGGCGGCGGCAACCTCAACTGGCTGCAGGCGTTCGCGGTCCCGACCAATGTCTCGCCGTTCAACGTCAGCGTGCTGGGCTTCACGGGTGCCGCGAACAACGGCCAGAGCATCGCGGACTTCGTGCTGACCAACTTGGTCAGCCAGCTCAACAGCCTCTACCAGAACGCCGGTCTGGACGTGGTCTTCTCGTCCAACCCGTCGGACTTCGAGTTCCAGCCCTTCTCGACCATCTACCTCTCGTCGAGCAACGATCCGACCCGCAGCCTCTTCGAACTCTTCGGCGGCAGCAACGTGCTGCGTCTGCGTCAGGTCTTCGGCAACGACGCCGCCGACCTCAACATCTCGCAGCCCTTCGGTTACTCACAGCGGTCTGACGCGTTCAACACCGATCTCGAGGATGACGCGGTTGTGTTCGTCCCCAGCTTCTCGCTTGCCGGCTACACGCCCAGCCAGTCTGACGTCGATCAGTTCATCGACGGCCTCACCGGTGCGGTCGCGCGTCGTGCGGGTGAGCTCATGGGCGCTCGCATCACCGTCGCGGACAACCGCGGTACCAGCGGTGCGGCGATCGATCCCTTCGCGGCGAACTCGGTCGCGGCTCCCTCGGCCCAGTTCACGATCGACAACACCTCGCGTCGCCTATCGATCTCGGGCGACACGCTGGATGACACCAACTTCATCCTGGGCCGCCAGCGTGCTCTGTCGCTGCTGAGCTTGGGTGTGGCCCGCCGCTGATTCGGGAACTCTGTTTCGCTTTCTCAAGCCCGCGAGTGAACACTCGCGGGCTTTTTCGTTGCGTGGTCGGACATTTTCCGGTAGACTATCGACGTGCCGAATCGCGCGTTCACGCTGATTGAGTTGTTGGTGGTCATCGCGATCATCGCGCTGCTGATCGGCATTCTGCTGCCCGCGCTGGGCAAGGCCCGGGCGGTGGGGCGGGATGTCGTGTGCCTCAGCAAGCAGCGGCAGATCGGGACGGCATTAGTGACATATGCCAACGAGTACAAAGACTGGATACCGCGGGAAAGCGGCAACAGCGAAACAGCGCCGTTGCGCGTGCCGCAGGTGCCCGCGTGGTATGTGTCGAGCACGCAGCGTGCGGCGTATAACCTGTCGTGGGCGTTCAATCTGCGACCATTTCTCGACCCACGCACGACTTCGCGTGATAACGACGGCGGGATTGACGACCGCTTCGAGAGCGCGGTCTATTACCGATGCCCGTCGCGAAAGGTCGACGATCACAACATTCACTACGTCGTGAACGGCGTGCGCTTCCGACGGAGCGGTGCTGCGGGTGTGCCGTACATCGATGAGAATGAGGCCAAGCCGCCCATGCGGCTGGTGGGCATTATGTTCGCGTCGCAGACGTTGTACCTGACTGACTTCGCGGACGACCCTCGCAATTTGCGAGCGAACAACTACAACACGACCGCGCCCAATGACATGCACTTGAGCATCTTCTACGACATTCGCAGACTGTCAAACATCAATGGTCCGAGTTCGGGTGGCGATCCGACGCTGTGGATTCGCACTGCGACCAACCGTCACGGCAACGGCGCCAATGCGATGTACATGGATGGTCACGCCGAGCAGACGAAGAACGAAAAGCTGCTGCTGCCGAAGACGTGGGACGACTTTGAGTACAAGTGAGTCGTCGAATCGCGGTGTCGCGTAGGCTTCATCATGACGTTCGACGATCACATCGCGCGGTGCGTGCAACTGGGGCTCGTGTGCATCCCGCGCGAGTATCCACATGCGTCGCAAGGCATGTTGCTCAAGGCAGACGACGTGCAGCCGCCGCGTGCATTGTGGCCCGTGTTTTACGGGTGTTACGACTGGCACTCGGCGGTGCATAACCACTGGCAGTTGGTGCGGGCGCTGCGCGTGATGCCGGATGCCAGCTGGGCGAGTGATGTCGTTGGATTGCTGGATGCACAGTTTTGCGAAGACTCGCTGAGTTGCGAGGCTGCGTATTTGCGGCGTTTTCCGACATTCGAGATGCCGTACGGCATCGCGTGGTTGCACACACTCTGCGCGGAAGTTGACGCGATCTCGCACGCGAAGAACCCGCATGCGTCGATGGCTCAGCGATGGGCGGGTGCGCTTGCGCCGGTGCATGTCGCAGCATGCGAGAACGCGATTCGATACTGGAAGCAGCTCGTGGTGCCAAATCGTGCTGGTGCTCACGCAAATACCGCGTTCGCGGCGGGGCTGATGCTTGACGCTGCACGAACACACAGGACTGCTCGGACGGTTGAAATCGAAGCACGCATCCGAGCGTACTTCGATCGGTGGGTACGCGTCGCTTCACGAATCGATGCGAACGTCGAGCCGCTGGGATATGACTTCATCTCTCCTTCGCTCTGCGAAGCTGAGCTTGCGAGTCGATTGATGGATGATCGCGAGTTTCGCGCCTGGGTCACGCAGGCGTGCATTCACTCAAGAGGTTTGCAACCTCTGTCTCCGGTGAATCCTGAAGACGGTCAGCAGAGTCACTTCGATGGCCTGAACATCAGCCGTGCGTGGATGCTTCGCCGCATCGCCACGCGGCTGCGAACTGATGGCGCGTGGTACGCGGATCTGCTTGCCGCGGCTGATTCGCACGCTCAGGCGGGCTTGTCTGGCACCTCTCACGAGCACTACTCAGGCCAGCACTGGCTCGGCAGTTTCGCGATGTATCTGCTGACACACGACTGGCCTCTTGGCGAGAATCCCGCATAAGCACTGCTGGCTTTTCGCAGTAAATCAGCCGTACTACGATCATCCATGCGTCGCACCTTGAGCATTTTGTTGGCGGTGAGCATCGTGGCTTGCATCAGCGGCTGCTATGAGCGGACGATCAAATCTCGCGGCATTGGCGGCATGGGCAAGTCCACGCAGTCGGGCTACCGCAGCGACACGGCGGCGGACCGGGCGGTGGACTCGATTTTCTCCGACCCGCGCGATGCGAAGCCTGCCCCCAAGAATCCCGGGGTCGCGATGCCTCGCTGACGCGAAAACCTCGCAGCATCCCTATCATCCACCGCATCGAAAGCAATGATGCACGGCGCACGACGCGCCTTGGAGATTTTCGCACATGGGCCTTGAAGCAGCACTTCCCGTCGATGGCTTTCTGACCACGCAGCTTCGTCACGTGATCAACTGGTCGCGTCGTAACAGCCTGTGGCCCATGCCGTTTGCGACGGCATGCTGCGGCATCGAGCTCATGGCAACGGCGTGCAGCCGTTACGATCTGGCACGATTCGGCGCCGAAGTCATGCGATTCAGCCCGCGTCAGGCGGACTTGCTCATCGTCGCGGGGCGCATCAGCATCAAGACGCTGCCGGTTCTGCAGCGCATCTACGAGCAAATGACCGAGCCCAAGTGGGTCATCAGCATGGGCGCGTGCGCGAGCACGGGCGGCGTGTTCGACACGTACGCCGTGGTGCAAGGCTGCGACCAGTTCATCCCCGTTGACGTGTACATTCCCGGTTGCCCGCCTCGGCCCGAGCAACTCATCGAAGGCGTGATGGCGATTCAACGCATCATCGACCAGGACGGCATTCCGCCCATGAACGGCGGCAAGCGCCAGCCGCTGGGCCTTGTCATTCAACCCACGCACGTTCCCAAGCCGCAGCCGGTGGGCGTGACGGTGGGGGGCTAACTCAAGATCGGGGCACGCATGTCTGTCGCTCCGCCCCGAGAACTCCAGCGCTGTTCGCAGTTGATGCGCGAGGGTCGGTTTGCTGAGTGCAAACCGGTTGTGCTGCAACTCGCCGCGAGATTTCCAGCTGATGTGCCGGTCATGCGTCTTGTGGTGCAGTGCCTTGGCGCTTTGGGCGAGCATCATGCTGCGCTCTACTACGCCAAGCGTCTGCTTGCGACGAATTCGCGCGACGGCGGATTGCAGTTGAACGTCGCTCGCTTGCACGCTCGCTTGGGCGAGATCGATGCGGCGGTTGCGGCGTTTAACGCAGCGATTGCTGCGGGGCTCCTTGACGCGATTCCTGAACTGGCACAACTGCGTCTGGGCAGTGGACGCATCGGCGAGGGTTTGCACGTTCTTGGCGAGCATGAGCAGTTGCTCGCGGCTGCGGCGATTGACGATGGCGCACGGCACGCGATACTCGCGCGATTGCAACTGGTGAAGGCTCAGTTTCAGTTTGCGCAAGGTGATGTCGAGCGGTGCGTGCAAACTTGTGAAGGCGTCCGTGTGGCTGAGCCGGACGTCGCCGCTTCGCTGCAGGCGGTGAAGGCGAGTTGCATGAACTACATGCCGGGTGTGTCGCGCGAACGCGTGTTTGCGGAGCATCGTCGTTTCGGTGAGTTGCTGGAAAACGCGGTTCCCGCGACTCCGCGAGACTGGCGAGATCGCCTGCAATGTGACAGACGGCCGCTTCGTGTTGGCATCATTTCACCCGACATGCGCACGCACTCGGTCGCGGTGTTCGCGTTGCCCCTGCTGAGGCAGTTGCATGCGCGGACTGCAGACTTTCATGTCTCCGTCTTTCATGTAGGG
>DATGWV010000126.1:0-1547 GCA_035299305.1 Phycisphaerales bacterium
GGCACTTCCCTTCAAGCCGCGATCGCCGCCATGCGACGCGCACGGATGCAACCGCGCGGACACCGGTCTTTTACGGGCCCTGCCGCATCGTGTTTCATCGCCCCGCAGCCCGCAGCGACCATCTTTATAGGTCTGTGACCAACGCACGCACCTCTTGCGTCGCTATCAAGGCCTGAGCGATCACAGAAGACGCCTGAACTGTCGCAGCAAAGGCGTGATCTGTGATGTTCAAGACGGGATCTGTCGCGCGCAAGGCGTGATCTGTCATCTTCAAGACGTGATCTGTCGCGTTGCGGGCGTGATCTGTCGCAAACGAGACGTGATCGATGACAAATCAGACGTGATCTGTCATGTTGCAGGCGTGATCTGTGACAGATCACGTGTGATTGGACCTTGCGTGACGCACCGAAGCGGGAACGTGCGTCCCTCATGCCAGAGGAAAGGGCTTCGCCCCTTCCTCCGGCACCTCCATCCCCGAGAAACAGAAGGCACTGGGCATCGGGCACTGGGCATGGGTGGAAAGGCACAGCGTGGCGATACGATGTGCGAACTGCAGGGGAGCGATGCGTGGCGGAAGCGAAAGCAAAGCATGGTGGTCGCGGGGCACAAACGGTGAAGGTGTGGGCGGCGTGGGCGGTGCTGTTTGTGTTGAGTGCGGTCGCGTTTGCGTGTTGCTTTCAGATGACGTATGCGGCGGTGTTGGATCGTGCGCGAGCGTGGGCATTTGACCTGAGCGCCGCGATTGCTGAATCGGCGATGCTCGAACATCAGCCTGCCGACGTCCAACTCGATGTACTCAGATCCCGTATCGAAATGCTTCGCCAGTCGAGAGGCCTGTTGACGTACGGCATCGCTTCCGGTGTTGACCAATCATCAGAGCGAGCCTTCGTGCGCTTGGCGAAGACGTACGGGCTGGCCGCGTTCGTGTTCGTGCTGCTGTGTCTGCCGGTTGCATGGTTGATGCTCTGGTTCGCGCGAGTGCGATTGCAGCTTGGCCGGCTGGAAAACGATGAGCAAATGTTCCAGTGGCGGATGTTGATGCGGCTGGCGGTGCCGCTGTTGTTGCTCGCGGCGGCTGGTGGCGCGTTAGCGGCCGCAGGATTGAGCGGCACGCGGCTCTTGCAGATTCGCCATCAGCCTGATTTCAACAACAGCGCTGTCATCAGCGAACGCGTCATGTATCACCGCGACTATCTCGGGCGCGGCATTGCAACGTTCATCAGTTGCGCGGCGATACTTGCGATTGTGACGTGGGGTTTGTATCCGTTCTTCGCCCGGCGCACGCTCAAGCAGTTGGGGCGATGTGCCAAGTGCGCGTATCCACGCGGTGATAACGCTACCTGCCCCGAGTGCGGCTCATCGCACGCGTGAGTGCTTTTTTCTCAGCGCTCTTCGCGGGCTCTGTGGTGAACCTGTCTTTGGCTTGGTCAATCAGCAGTGGCCGAAGCGGGACGCTATCCGCGGGCATGCAGCCTGTGGCGATACGATGTGCGAACTGCAGGGGAGCGATGCGTGGCGGAAGCGAAAGCGGAGCATGGTGGTCGCGG
>DATGWV010000127.1:0-1538 GCA_035299305.1 Phycisphaerales bacterium
CCCCACATATCCCACCGTGATGCTCTCGTCTCCCTCGACACCCGCAAACTCATTGTCCACGCGAATCTTGTCAAACCGCACGCCGCCCACCGCGTCGATGAATAAATCCGCGTTCTGATAGAAGTTCCACGCCAGCTCCGCGCCAGCGTTCCACCCTTCACCCTCAAACGTCGCGTCAAACTGCCCCACATCCGCGCTCGTGTACGCGTAATAGCTCCCATACCCGCGCGCCCGCAGCCGCCGCTCATCGTCAATCGGCCTGTCGTAACTCGCCTGAAACGTGTTCACGTTGTCAAAGCTCGTGCGATACGACAGCGACAGAATGTCATCGTGATTCGTCAGCTGATTGTGCGTGATGCCGAACAGATAGCGCCACTCATCATCATCGCGCCGCCCGTCACGCGTCGCCTGCGCGTACAGCATCCAAGGCCGATTCTCCGCGACGAGATAGTCCACGCTCGTCCCGCCCATGTCCTCGCCCGCTGGCGCAGCCGCCGCATCCACCTGCCGCCCCGGATGCCGATTCAGCCGAAACAGAAAATCATCCAGCGCGACGCGATCCACCGCCTGATCCGATCCCGCCTTCACCGGCGAGTGCTCGCGAATCCACGCATGCAGCGGATGATTCACTGCCTGCTCGGGCGCGATGCGCTCCCCCTGCGCAATCGTCCGCACATCCTTCACAAACCCCAGCGCAATGCCAATACGCAGTGACGTGTCCCCCGCTGCCCGCGCATCAACGACCTCGCCGTTCTCCACGCGAAACTGATTCGCATCAGGCTCCACATAAATCCCGATGATCCCATACTCGCGCACCCGCGCCGCCACCGCCTGCGAAATCGTCGCCAGCGCACTGTCATGCACCTTGCCCGGCCCCGTCGCGCCAATATCACCCAGCCGCACGCGCGACATCTGCAAACCTTCATAAGGCGGCACCCACGCCCCGTTCACTTCCGCAAGCTCCACCGTGGTGTTCAGCATCTCCGCCAGCGCGGGCGCACCCGCTAAATCGCGCACGTAAAACAACTCCACGCGCGTCACCTCGCGCGCTTCGCCATCCAACTCCACACTTCCCGGCTGAGGCGGCACACTTGCCGCGCCCCGCGCACTCGCAGCATCCGATGGCGGTGGGGGAGTCGACGTGGGCGCATCCTGCCCCATCGCCACATGAGGCAACACGCCAGCAAGCAGCGCAAGCGCGCCCGCCGCCTTGGTCAGCTCTCGTCCGATACCACGGCCATGCATGCGAATCCTCCGCAAGCGCGAGAACTCCGCCTCGCGTTCGCACAGGGTACACGATTCTGCGACCAACACTGCGCACAAAGTCCGAATAACCCGGCAAAATCGGCGAATTTCTCCCGCCCATCAACGCCGCGCTGCCCCGCATCGCATCACCCCAACCACTTGCAACAAAGTCCCCCGCCGCGCCAGTCGATGCACAGTTATGCGCACGCTCATCACCACCCTCGCAGGCGTCACGCTCCTCTGCCTGACCGGCTGCGCCACCCACCGCCGCGCCACCCCCGTGGCCGCCGCCC
>DATGWV010000128.1:0-11273 GCA_035299305.1 Phycisphaerales bacterium
CCGGGCCGCCGCGGGCCACAGAGGCAAATTCGCCGCTCCCAGCCGGGCGGGAAGCGTTTGGTGCTTGATGATCAGGGCCGCCACCGCCGCCTGCAGGCCGCCATTGCCCGCGGCACAGTCGCCCAGCGTCGGAGCCAGCGCGATGCAAGGCACGCTGCCCAGCCGCTCGCCGAAAATGCTCTTGAGTGCCAGATATTCCTGCTCATCTGTTGACGGTGCACCCGCCGCCTGCGGCACGATCACATCGATGTCATCCGCCGAGCAGCCAGCGTCTCGCAAGGCCGCGTTGACGGCGAACACCAGCCCCATGTTGCGTTCGCCAGGGGGCACATCGCGCCGGGCGTTGTGGGCCGCCCCAAAGCCCGCAACCTGTGCGTAGATCGGCACGCCGCGCTTGCTCGCGCTGCTGTGCTCTTCCAAGATGAGCAGTCCGCCGCCTTCGCCAGGCACGCCGCCGGGGCTGGTCGTGTCATAGGGCCGCACCGCCGTCGCGGGGTCTGCGTTCGATGGCAGGTTGCCGTAGCGATTGGCGAGCGTCATGCGCAGCGTGCCCATGAGGCTGAGTTTGCTCTCGGCACTGCCGGCGATGGAGACATCCGCCGCGTCGCGTTCGATGACGCGAGCCGCTTCACCAATGGAGAGCAGGCCGCTGGCCTCGCCGCAGGTGATGGTGTTGCTGGGGCCTTCGTTGCCATGAATGATGGTGACGTGGCACGCCAGCATGTTGGGCAGGTACTTGAGCATCCACAGCGGCTGCAGATTGTTCATGCCGCCCACGGTCTGCCCCTCGTGCTGGGCGATGGTGCCCCAGCGAGCATAATCAAACTCGCCTCGCTCATTCACGCTGGTCGCGAGGGCACTGGTCAGTTCGTGCGTCTCGGCTGCGATGAGCCCTGCACCGATCTGACACCCCAGCCGAGGCGGCGGGAACGTGGTGGGCTGCCCCTCTGCCGCTCGCGTGAAAATCTTGGCATCGTCAAAGGCTTCTTTCGCCGCAGCGACCGCGATCTCGGTGTCGCGGGCCATGACCTTGACCGCTTTGCGATACGCCTTGGGCACAAAGTCCTTGGCGGAGAACTCGCCCTTGATCTCTGCGCCCAGTTGACACGGAAACCCCGCAAGGCTCAAACGCGTGGGCACACCCACGCCTGTCGCCCCGGCGCGCAACGCCTCCCACAGCGCGGCGGTGCCCACACCCAGCGCGCTGACAGTCCCAATTCCGGTAATCACGACACGACGAGCCATGTGGGGGAGGTTAGCAGCAGAGAAGACTGCCGGGTGTCAAGGCTGCCAACGTCTGAGCGGGGTGTTGGCAGCCTTGATTGTGCGTGTGCCAATCGCGAGCGAGCGACCATGGCACGTGCGGTCGGTGGCACGAGTCGTGACACCTCCCTGACCCCCCTAGAATCCCCGCTTTTCTCTGGAATTTCCGCATGTCCACCCGCACCGTCTATCTTGAAACCTTCGGCTGCCAGATGAACGAGCTCGACAGCGAGCTGGTCGCGGGCCAGTTGCGCAGTCTGGGCTATCGCTTTGTCAACGCCAGCGACGACGCCAACGTCGTGCTGTACAACACCTGCAGCGTGCGCGAACACGCCGAGCAAAAGGTCTGGAGCCGCCTGGGCGAACTGAAGGAACGCAAAGCGAGCGACCCCACGCTCATCGTGGGCGTGCTGGGGTGCATGGCCGAGCGTGACGGCGTTGATCTCATCAAGCGCATGCCCGTGGTGGATGTGCTGGTGGGCCCCGCCGAACTGGACAAACTGCCGGGCCTGCTCGACAACGCCGTGCGCACGCGTGAGAGTCTGGAGAGTGCCGTCTCCGACAGCAAAGTCGCTCGCAACGCGAGCGATCCTGCCACCAACACCTCCCCCCGCAAGAAGAAGAAAGTCGAACTCATCTCCGCCAATCAAGTCGCCCTGCAAGGCAGCGCGTCCCGGCGCAGCGCGACGCTCGCCGCCGCGGGCGATTCGCTCGAGATGCTCGACCTCTCGCGCAGCATCTCGCCCCTTGATGACGACGGGCCCGTGCAACGCAGCGCGTACGTCCGCATCACGCGCGGCTGCAACAAATTCTGTACCTACTGCGTCGTGCCCTTCACGCGCGGCGCCGAAGTCCACCGCCCGCCCGAGCACATCATCGACGAATGCAAGAAACTCGCCGACGCGGGCGTGGTTGAAATCACGCTGCTGGGTCAGACCGTCAATCACTACCGCTTCGAACACGGCGCCGCCGTCACAGTCGATGGCATCGTGCAGCCGCAAAAAGGCCGCAGTTTTGCCGGTGGCCACCGCCGCGATCCCTTCGCGGGTGCGAACGTCACGACCTTCGCCGACCTGCTGCGCCGCATTCACGATGAAGTCCCCGCGATTCAGCGGCTGCGTTTCGTGACCAGTTACCCGCGCGACTTCGGCGACGACGTGCTCGAAGTCATCCGCGATCACCCGCGCATCTGCCGCTACCTGCACGTGCCCGCCCAAAGCGGCAGCGACCGCCTGCTCAAGGCGATGAATCGCGGCTACACCGTCAGCGAGTATCTCGAGTTCCTCGACCGCGCCCGCGCGATTCTCGATCAGCCCGAAATCGGTCGCCCCCTCATGCTCAGCGGCGACTTCATCGTCGGCTTCCCCACCGAGACCGACGAAGACTTCGAGTTGACCAAGCAGTTCCTCGTGCGCTGCAACTACAAGAACGCGTTCATCTTCAAGTACTCGCCTCGCCCCGGCACGATTGCGTATGACAAGATGGCCGACGACGTGCCCGAAGCCGTGAAGCGCGCCCGCAACAACGAACTGCTCGCCCTGCAGAATGAGATCGCTGAAACCATCAGCCGCGAACAGATCGGCCGCACGTTCGATGTGATGGTCGAAGGCCTGAGCCGCCAGACGCTGAAAAAAGCCGGCAAAACCAGCAGCGATATCCGCAAGGCCGGCCAGGTCGCCATCACCATCGGCGGCCGCAGCCTTGATGCGATGGACGACACCCACGACCACGCCGACGCCTGCTGCACGACCACCAATGGCGCCGATGCCGGCGTGCTCGCCGTCGCCGAAACCGTCCAACTGGCGTGTCGCACCGACGGCGACCTGATCGTGTTCATCGACCAACCCGCGACCAACGCCACGAGCATGATCGGCCGCATCGTCCGCACCCGCATCACCGCCGCCAACGCCCTGAGCCTGCAAGGCGAACTTGTCTGAACCGTGCCACCGACCGCTGCTCTGAGCGGTCGGTGCAGAGTCGTTGGAAAAGCACCGACCGTGCAAAGCCACGGTCGGTGGCACGTGTGGTCGGTAACACCTCACTACACTCCCCCCGGTCAAGCCCTGATCCTCCATCACCATCGAGGCATCAGCGGTCATGTTTGAAAAACTCAACGACACCTTCTCTGGTCTTTTCCGCAAACTCTCCGGCAACGACCAGATCTCCGAGAAAAACGTCGCCGAAGCGATGCAGGATGTCCGCACGGCCCTGCTCGACGCCGACGTGCACCTCGATGTCGTCAACGCATTCGTCGCGTCGGTCATGCAGGACGCGTTGGGCAAGCAGGTCACCAAGACCCTCAACCCCGCGCAGGAGATGATCGGCATCGTCCACAAGCGGCTCGTCGAATTCCTCGGCGGCGAAGTGCCCGACGACGCCGAAGCCAAGGCCGAACTCGCGCAAACCGGCCTGCCCATCACGCTGCCCAAGCCCGTGAGCGCCGAAGGCCTCATCGTCAAGAACCAGTTCGGCCCCACCGTCGTCATGATGACGGGCCTGCAAGGCTCGGGCAAAACCACCACGTGTGGCAAGCTCGCCGCGTACCTCAAGAAGCGTGGCCGCAGCGTGATGCTCGCCGCGTGTGACTTGCAGCGTCCCGCCGCCGTGGAGCAGCTCCGCACCATCGCGACACAAGTGGAGACCGATCACGCGGGCGGCGCGCAGGTTCACTTCTACGCCGAGCCCGACAAGTGCGCTGAATATGGCAAGGCAGTCGGCGTCGCGGTGCAAGTCGCGCTGCGAGCGCTGCAAGAAGCCAAAGCCAAAGGCGTCGACACACTCATCATCGACACCGCAGGCCGCCTGCACATCAACGACGAACTCATGGGCGAACTTGCGCAGGTGCAGAAAGTCACGCAGCCTCAGCACGTCTTCCTCGTCGTCGATGCCATGACCGGCCAGGACGCCGTGAACAGCGCCAAAGCCTTCCACCAGCGACTCACCGTTGACGGCGTGATCCTGACGAAGTTCGACAGCGACACACGCGGCGGCGCAGCCCTCAGCGTCAAGCACGTCACCGGCGCACCCATCAAGTTCGTGGGCGTGGGCGAAAAAATCGAAGCCCTCGAGGAGTTCCTGCCCGAGCGCGTCGCAGGCCGCATCCTGGGCATGGGCGACGTTGTGAGCCTTGTCGAGAAAGCCCAGCGCGAGATCAACGACGACGACGCCAAGACCCTGCAAGAGCGCATGATGAAGGGCGAGATGTCGATGGACGACTTCCTCAAGCAGCTCAAGACGCTCCGCCGCATGGGCCCGCTCAAGAGCCTGCTGGGTTTGCTGCCCGGCGTGGGCAGCATGCTCAAGGACGTGAACATCGAAGACAAACAACTCGACCGCGTCGAAGCCATGATCAACAGCATGAATCGCGAGGAACGCAAGAGCCCCACGATCATGAACAACAGCCGCCGCAAACGCGTCGCGACCGGCAGCGGCGCCAGCCAGGACGAAGTGGGCCGCCTGACCAAGCAGTTTGAAATGGTCAGCAAGATGACGCGCGAAATGTCCGGCCTCTCCGCCATGGACCGCGCCAAAATGGCCAGCACCATGCAAAGCAGCGACCCCGCCCAAGCCATGGCCGGCATGCGCGGCATGTTCGGCCGCGGAACTACCTATACCCCCAGCATCAAAGGCGGCTCCGGCTTCAAGAAACGGAAGAAGTAAGAAGGCACGGAGGCACGAAGGGACGAAGGCACGAAGAGAAGAAGTGTCTTTCCACTTTGTGCCTTCGTGCCTACGTGCCTCCGTGCCTACTTCCTCCCCCGTTCCCTCGGATGAAACTGCTTATGCACCTGCTTCAGCCGCGTGCGATCCACATGCGTGTAGATCTGCGTCGTCGCGATATCCGCGTGCCCCAGCATCTCCTGCACCACGCGCAGGTCCGCTCCGCCGATCAGCAAGTGCGTCGCGAAGCTGTGCCGCAGCATGTGCGGATACACCTTCAGCCCCGCACGCTTCGCGTAGTGCTGCACCAGTTGCCACACGCGCACGCGCTCCAGCGGCTTGCCCGTGCTCGACAGCAGCAACGCCCCCTGACTGCGACCATCCAGCCGATCCAGCATGGGCCGGCACTGTTGCAAATACTCCGCCACCGCCCGCTTCGCCGGCTCACCCATCGGCACCAGCCGCTGCTTGTTTCCCTTGCCCGTCACGCGCACCACGCCCAGCGTCGGGTGCACATCATTCACCGAAATCGAGCACACCTCACTCGCGCGCAGCCCGCTCGCATACAGCAGTTCAAGCAGCGCACGATCGCGCAGATGAATCGGCACCGCCTTGCGCGGATCACTGCTGCGCGAGTCCCGCCCGCCCGCGCCACCGTCTTCACTCACAGGCGGATTTTCGACCGCCGCCAGCAACTTGTTTACTTGCGCAGGCGACAGCACATCCGGCAGTTTCTTCCACCGCGTGGGTCGATCGAGAATGGTGGTGGGGTCCACCTGGCACTTGCCAATGCCCACCGCCCAGCGAAACAGCACGCGAATCGTCGCCAGATGCCGAATCACGCTCGCGCCGTCCAGGTGCCGCTGCGTCTTCAGGCTCGACAAATGGTGCGACAGCATGCGTGGCTCGGCCTTCGCGAGCGAATCCACGCCCGCCTCGTGCAGCGACCACATGAGCTGCGCCGCATCGCGTCCATACGCATCCAGCGAGTTAGGCAACAGCCCGCACTCCACCCGTAGAAACGTCAGGAACAACGCATGATCACCCGCAAACGGCTCGGGCGGCTGCCGCAACTTGGATGCACTAGCCGCGTCACCCGCGTCACTCGCGTCACCCTCAAGGCTGCCAACCCCGCCATTTTCGATGGCAGCCTTGACCTTGGCAGCCTTCCCTTTCGCGACCTTCCCCGTCGCGGTCTGGCCCTTCGCGGTCTGGCCCGCCCTGCTCTTCCCCGACTTCTCCAAACGAACACGCGGCATTGCCGAAGTATCGGCAACACCGCGCGGTTCGCAGGAATCAGGCGGCGACACACCGCCCACATGGGTTCCCAGGCGGGGCGCGGCTTTCGCCAGCGCCCCTCTCTCTCATTTTCCGGTGTGCACGTTGCGCCCTCCGCCGGGGGCGCGTCGCGAACGGGCCGTAACTCAAGCCCGTCGCGACGCTAGGGATGGGGTTCTCTATAAGGGACGCAGGGTCAACGTGCGATTGGTCACTTAGCCCAGCAACTGCAACGCACTCTGCGGCTGCTGATTCGCCAGCCCCAGCACGTTGGTGGCACTGCCCACCAGCGTCTGCCAGCGCGTCAGGCTTGCGGTCTCCGCCGCAAAGTCCGCATCGCGAATCACGCTCTGCGCCGCGGCGGTGTTTTCAATGTTCACGCCCAGGCTGCGGATGGTGGCGCCGACCACGTTCTTCTGGAACGCGCCCAGTCGCCCACGCAGACTCGACACCTGCTTGATCGCTTCCGACACGACCTTCTGCGCATCGCCCACGTCACCGTCCACGACGTTGTTGGCTTTGCCGTTGGCCAGACTGCTCAGATAGCCCAGCGTGCTGTTGCCCAGCTTGCGAGCCGCGACATCTTGAATGCCGATCGAAACCTGACCCGCGATGTCAACTTTGCTTGCAAGCTGGAAGTTCGCGCCCCCGCCCGTGATGTCAAACGTGTCCGCGCTGCCCAGCGTCGTCGCTGCGGTCGCCGTCAGTTCAACCGACACGTCGAGGAAGTCCGTCGCCAGTCGCAGGTTCTTGCCCGCGCCCGTGGCCCGCACGCCATTGATCGTGCCTTGCACGTCTTCACCGCGTGTGCGCATCGGATTCTGAAGCCCGCTGAAGTCCGCGACGTCGTTAGTGAACGACGCCGACCCAGCCGGCCGCAGGCAAATCCCCGTGTTGTTCACATCCAACCCGCCCGAGTCAGTCGACTTCACCGACACGAACTCTTCGCTGCCATATCCCGTGGATCGCAGCACGATGTTGGTCGCCGCACCGCCCGCGTACGACGCGACGATACCCGTGACATCAGAGAACTGATTGATCGCCGCCGCGACGCTCGTCAAGCTCGAGCCTGACGCGAAGCTGAACTCGCGTGAGCCTTCTTTCCCGCCGACTTCAATCACGAACTGGGCGGTGGAGCTGCTTAGATCCAGCGACGCCGCACCGAACGACAGCAGTGCCGCCGCGTTGCGAGCCGATTGCGTCACCATCACGTTCACGCTCTGGCTGTTGCCGCTGAACTTCGCGCCATTCACGCGAATGTCACTGATCGCGGCGGTGTTCACGCCGCTGGTGGAGAAGTCAAAGTTGCCGTTGAGGAGCTTGATGCCCTGGAAGTTGGTCGCACCGGCGATGCGGTCAATCGACTGCAGAATCGAATCGATCTGCAACTGGTTCGCGTCCTTCTCTTCCTTCGAGAGACCCGCTTCGCTCGCACTCGCCGTCAGCAACCCCTGCAGTTCAAGCAGCAATGAGCTGACTTCCTGCAGGCCGCCTTCCGCGATGTTGAGCACCTGGTCCGCACGGTCGGCGTTCGCGACGGCCTGACTCAGCGACTTCTGTTCGCTGCGAAGGTTCTCGCTGGCGATCAGACCCGCCGGGTCGTCCGCACCGCGATTGATGCGAAGGCCGGTGCTGAGGCGCTCAAGGGCCTGACCCAGCCCCGTGTTGTTCCCACCCAGCACACGCTGAGCGACGAGCGACTGAACGTTGGTGTTGATACGAGCCATGTGTGAATCCCTTCTGTGCTGCCTGTGCCGCCGCGAATTCCTTTGCTGTGTGCGACGACTGTGACGGCATCGACGTTACCGACGGGTCACTTCAGTACAGACGGAATAAATTCCGCGAGTATCGGACATGTTCTCGAGACCTTGCCCCCTGCCTCGCGCAGCTCATGCGCGAAATGACGAAAAACCCCGGCACAGACCGGGGTTTGTTCGAATCATGATCGGTTGTCAGTCGCTCAGGTTTAGCCCAGCAACTGCAACGCACTCTGCGGCTGGCTGTTCGCGATGCCCAGAATGTTGGTCGACGCGCTCACGAGAATCTGCGAACGCGTGAGGTTCGCCGTTTCCGCCGCGAAGTCCGCATCACGAATGACGCTCTGCGCCGCTGCGGTGTTCTCGATGTTGACGCCCAGGCTGCGGATCGTCGCGCCCACCGTGTTCTTCTGGAACGCGCCCAGTCGTCCACGCAGACCCGACACCTGCTTGATCGCTTCGCCCACGACCTTCTGTGCATCGCTGATGTCACCATCAACGACGTTGTTGGCTTTGCCGCTCGCCAGACTGCTCAGGAAGCCCGTCGTCGAGTTCCCCAGCTTGCGAGCCGCGACATCTTGAATGCCCATCGACACCTGACCGTTGATGTCCACCTTGCTGGCGAGCTGGAAGTTCGCGCCCCCGCCCGTGATGGTCATGGTGGGCGTGCCCGTGCCTCCCACCGTGCCCAGCGTGCGCGAAGCCGTGGTGCCCAGCGTCACCGTCACATCAAGGAAGTCCGTCGCCAGGCTCAGGTTGCGTCCTTCGCCCGTCGCGACAACACCGTTGATCGTGCCGCGAATGTCCTGCCCATTGTCGCGGACCGGATTGCTCGCCGCGCTGAAGTTCGCGACTTCCGTCGTGTTCGCGGCGTTGAAGTTCGTCGCCTGGAGGTTGTAGATGCCGCTCGAGTTGGCATCAATGCCGCCCGAACTGCTCGACTTCACCGAGACAAACTCGTTGTCGCCATACTCATCGCTGACAAGGCGAATGCCGTTGCCCGACGTGGTCGCGGTGATGCCCGTGACATCGCTGAACTGATTGATCGCGTCGCGCATCGCCGTGATGGTCGTGCCCGAGCTGAAGCTGAATTCCCGGCTGCCCTTGGTGCCGCCGATTTCCAGCACAAACTGAGCGGTTCCGCTGCTCAAGTCAAGTGCCGTGGCACCCAGCGACAGGAACATGCCCGCCTGCTGCGCCGATCGCGTCACCGCGACGTTCACGTTCAGGCTGTCGCCGCTGAACTTCGCCGCGTTGATCTTGTAGTCCGTCACGTTCGCCGCGTTGATGCCGCTGGTCGTGAAGTCAAAGTTGCCGTTGAGCAGCTTGATGCCCTGGAAGTTCGTCGCACCCGCCACGCGGTCGATGGTCTGCAGAATCGAATCCACCTGCAACTGATTCGCGGCTTTCTCTTCCGCCGAAAGCCCCGCCTCGCTCGCGCTGGCTGTCAGAATGCCCTGCAGTTCCGTCAGCAGCGTGCTGACTTCCTGCAAGCCGCCTTCCGCGATGTTGAGCACCTGGTCCGCGCGATCAGCGTTCGCGACGGCCTGACCCAGCGACTTCTGTTCGCTGCGCAGATTCTCGCTGGCGATGAGCCCGGCAGGGTCATCCTTCCCGCGATTGATCCGCAGACCCGTGGACAGGCGTTCGAGCGCCTGACCAAGGCCGAGGTTGTTGTTCCCCAGCACACGCTGGGCGACGAGCGACTGAACGTTTGTATTGATCCGTGCCATGTGACTTCTCTTCCTTCCGTGGAATGAGGATGCCGGTCGAAACGAATTGACCGGGCCGAGAAGCATCGACACTGCGACCTGAGCGGGTGACCCGCTGTAGGTGAAAATACTTCCGTTCGCCGACATTCACGAACGCGGCTGTCAGGCCCCTGCGCAGTGGGCCCGGGAACCACGGTTGCGCATACCGCGCCAAGCGAGTGTGCCACACGCACTACCTGTGCAGGCGAACCACACAATGTAGTAAAAAACCCGGCGAATTTGCCGGGTTATTCGAGCCTTCCTTCGTTATTCAGTCGTCTCGCCCATCGCTTATCCAAGCAGCTGCAACGCACTCTGCGGCGAGCTGTTTGCGATGCTCAGAATGTTCGTCGATGCACTCACGAGAATCTGCGAACGCGTCAGGTTCGCCGTCTCACTCGCAAAGTCCGCATCGCGAATCACGCTCTGCGCCGCTGCCGTGTTCTCAATGTTCACACCCAGGCTGCGAATCGTCGCGCCGACCACGTTCTTCTGGAACGCGCCCATGCGGCCGCGCTGTCCCGACACCTGCTTGATCGCAGTCGCGACAACTTCCTGCGCTTGCTCAATGTCGCCGTTCACCACGTTGTTCGCTTTGCCGCTGGCAAGGCTGCTCAGGAATCCAACTCGGCTGTTCCCCAGCTTGCGCGCTGCGACATCCTGAATGCCCATCGACACCTGACCCGCGATATCCACCTTGCTCGCAAGCTGGAAGTTCGCGCCCCCGCCCGTGATCGCGAACGTCGACGAGCCCGACCCTGCAACCGCGCCCAGCGTCTGCGACTGCGCGGTGCTCAACGTGACCGAGAGATCGAGGAAATCCGTCGCCAGACTCAGCGACTGCCCGTCGCCCGTCGCAACCACGCCGTTGATCGTTCCCTTGACATCCTGCCCGGTGCCTCGCACCGGATTGACCGACGTCGTCGTCACATCGACGGCTGCGCCGGCGGTGTTCTCGTTCGTAAACGTCGTCAGCCGTGCGCCCGCCGTTGTCAGTCGCGTGCCACCGTCATTCACGATGCGCACCGACACAAACTCATCTTTGCCATATCCCTGCGAGAAGAAGTTGAGCTCGTCAAAGTTGCCACCCACCGCCGCGACCGACACGGTGACGCCCGTGACATCACTGAACTGATTGACAGCATCCGCAAACGCCGCCATGGTCGTGCCACTCGCGAACGAGAACTCTCGGCTTCCCTTCGTGCCCGCGATCTCGATCACGAACTGCGCCGACGCGCTGCTCAAATCCAGCGCGAGATTGCTCGGCCCGGTGAAGAAGTCATCACCACCCAGTTGCACCCGCGCCCGCTGCGCACTCTGCGTCACCGCGACATTCACATTCAGACTATCACCGCTGAATTTCGCCGCATTCACGCGGAAATCCGTCACGTTGCTCGCGTTCACGCCGCTCACCGTGAAGTCCATGTTCCCGTTCAGCAGCTTGATGCCCTGAAAGTTCGTCGCCCCCGCGACGCGATCGATCGTCTGCAGAATCGAATCGATCTGCAACTGATTCGCGTCCTTCTCTTCCTTGCTCAACCCCGCTTCGCTCGCGCTCGCCGTC
>DATGWV010000129.1:0-2892 GCA_035299305.1 Phycisphaerales bacterium
CTCACCCTCCGCATACTCCCCTTTTGCAAACTGAGCGACGCCGACATACCCAATCGCGTTCGACACCAGGTCCGATCCTTCCGGGTGCAGCCGCCAACTCATCGCAAGTGCCTCTTCCAGCACCCGCTGGCACTCCTCATACTCCTGCACGTGCTGCAACATCCGCCCCAAGTTCCACAACTTGTTGACCATGTCCTCACTATCGCCCGGCTGCAGCCGCTGGTGCATCTCGCACATGCGCCGGAACTCCGTCACATACTCCTCATCACTGAAATCGCGAGACACGATCAACCGCGTATTGATCGCATCCATCATGTCCAACGTGTCATGCATCGCCAGCCGCCCAAGCATCGCAACCGCTTCATCCGCATACCCACCTCCGTTCGCGTCACCGCGCGCATACTTGAAGTAGGCCAACCGCGACATCGCCCGCGCCACCGCCGGATGATCACCCGGATACTTCCGCCGAATCGACGCCAGCGCCTGTTCATAGAGCTCAACCGCCTGATTCTCGCGCGTATACCAGTGCATCACATCGCCCACCGCTGTCCACAGCCGCGCCTCCGTCTCCGGATCACTCGCAAACCGCCCCGACTCCAGATCGCGAATCGCCGCGTTCATCGCCTGCACCACCGTCACATCATCCCCGCCCGCGCCCGTCGTCGGATCACCCGAGCGCAGCACCGACAGCACAAACTCCATCGTGCTCTCCGCCCGCGCCCGCGCCGCAACCGCCGCGTCCCGCTGCTCATCCGCCAAATCTCGTTCCCGCTTGGCCACCTGCGCCTGCCACGCAAAACCCACCGCGCCAATGAGCAGCGCCGCCGCCGTGATAGCCGCCGCCGACACCGCAATCACATTCCGCCGCACAAACTTCCTCGCCGCATATGTCCTGCTGGGCGGTGCAGCGGACACCGCTTCACCCCTCAAATACCGCTGAATATCCGCCCCCAGCGCACTCGCCGATTCATACCGCCGTTCGCGATCCTTCTCCATCGCCTTCATCGCGATCCAGTCCAGCTCTCCGCGTATCGACGTCGTCAGCTTGTGCGGCTCACTGCGCCGACTGCTCGCCACCCGCAAGAGCGTCCCCATATCGCGCGATAGCTTCGTACTGGGCCTGAGCGGAACCTCCTCCGTGATCATCCGCTGCACATCGCCGTAACTCGCCGTGCGCAGCCGCGCCGCATCAATCGGCGTAGACCCCGTCAGCAGTTCATACAGAATGACACCCAGCGAGTACACATCCGACCGCGTGTCAATATCCAGCGACGACACGCTCGCCTGCTCCGGACTCATGTACGCCGGCGTCCCGATCATCTGCCGCAACTGCGTATACACCGTGCGATCCGTCAGCGACTCGCTCGTTGCTTTCGCGATGCCGAAATCAATGATCTTCGGCAGCGCACGCGTGTTCGTCTCCGTCACCAAAATATTGCTGGGCTTCAGATCGCGATGAATGATCCCCCTGCTATGCGCGTGCTGCACCGCATCGCACACCTCCAGAAACAACTCCAGCCGCGCCCGAATATCCAGCGTGTGCAAATCGCAGTACTGCGTGATCGGCAAACCCTTCGCCAACTCCATCACGAAGTAAGGCCGCCCCGTCTCCGTCGCGCCCGCATCAAACACCTTCGCGATGCTCGGATGATCCATCATCGCCAGCGCCTGGCGCTCTGCTTCAAACCGGGCAATCACCTGCCGCGTGTCCATGCCCAGCTTGATGAGCTTCAGCGCAACGCGCCGCTTGACCGGCTCAGTCTGTTCCGCCGCAAAAACCACGCCAAATCCGCCCTCGCCCAGCCGCTCAAGCAGCCGATACCGCCCGATCTTCGACGCCGTCTGCTTCCCCGCATCAACACTCTCGCCGCCCGCCGCGAGCCGAATGTCATCCGCCAGACTCTCAATCGCGAGCGGCATGTTCTCGCCCGCAAGCAGTTGCATCACCTGCTCGCGAAGCTCCCTGTCCTCACCGCATCGCTCATCAACAAACGTCTCGCGCTCGCCGATCCCCAGTTCAATGGCATCAAGAAAAATCGCCTTGGCTCGGGCCAGACGCGACGCTTCCGAAGCTGCAAACGCGTCGCTCACGTCACATCACTTACGCCGTTCACCCGCGCCGCGAGCCACGCCCGTGCGAATCGCCACTCCGCCGTCACCGTCACGCGCGACACGCTCATCACATTCGCAATCTGCTCCTGCGTCATGCCGCCAAACAGCCGCATCTCCGCAATCTGCGCCGCCCGCGCATCCAGCGTCGCAAGCTGCGTGAGCAAGTCGTGCAACTCCAGCACACGAAACTCGCGACTCGCCCCCGCGTCTTCACCCAGCCCCTCCACGCTCACATCCACGCGCTGCATCCCGCCGCCGCGCTTCTCCGCTTGCTTCCGCCGCGCATGGTCCACCAGCACCTGCCGCATCGCAATGGTCGCAACCGCCATGAAGTGATCGCGCCCCGACCACCGCTTGTCGGCCGATCCCATCTTCAAATACGCCTCATGCACCAGCGCGGTCGGCTGCAGCGTGTACGCCCGCTCCCCAGGCAGCGACAAATGATGCGCCGCCAGCGACCGCAATTCGTCATACACGAGCGGCAGCAACTCGCGCAAAGTCGCATCACTGCCGCCGGAGTTGCCCATCACCCGGTCACTCATGAACACACCGGTCCACATCGTTGACCTCCTCAGCACGCCTCGTTGCCCGATCAGGTGCCTATCGGACGCGGTCGGCCTGTGAGAACATCGCGTAAGCCACACCCCGCGCGCAAAGCACCCACACGCGCTTCGTGAGAAATTCTTTGAATTCGCTTTGCGCGCCACGCGCATCTTCCGCGAGTCTCCTTGGAGGCCGGTGATTCACGGCCAATGTGGTTCAGTCGTCCCCCTCACACCC
>DATGWV010000130.1:0-2223 GCA_035299305.1 Phycisphaerales bacterium
GGCGACACCGTGGGCGAAGTGGGCGTCGAAGCCTCGCAGGAGAACATCCTCCGCGGCCTGCGCGGCTTGTCGCGCGTGCAGCTCGATACCGGCGACCGCACCGCGCTCGACGCGACGCCCGGGCGCGATGTGCAACTCACGCTCGACATGATGCTGCAGGCCCGCGTGCAGGCATTGCTCTCGCCGCAGGCGGGGCTCGCCGTCGTGCAGCCATGGCATGGCCTGCTCACGACTGATCGCGAAAACGTGCCGCCCATGGGCGTGGGCACGCGCCTCAACGGCGCGGTGGTCGTGCTCGACATCGCAAGCGGCGACGTGCTCGCCGCAGTCAGCTCGCCGACATTCTCGCGCCAGCAACTCGCCGACAACCCCGCGTCGATCTATCAAGACGCGATCAATAGCCCGTTCCTCAATCGCGCCATCGCCGCCGAGTATCCGCCCGGATCGATCGTCAAGCCGATGGTGTTTGTCGAAGCCAACATGCAAGGCAAAGTCGGCCTCGCCGAGCTCATCGCGTGCAACGGCTACTTCCTGCCCAATCGCCCCGACATGCTGCGCTGTCTGATTTTCAAGCGATTCGGCACGACGCACAGCGCGAAGTTCAACGGGCCGCTCGACGTGGTACAAGCCATCGGCGTCAGCTGCAACATCTATTTCTACGAGATGGGCGACCGACTCGGCGCGCAGGGCATCGAGAAGGTGTACCGCGACTTCGGCGTGGGCGGCACGTTTGGCATGGGCGCAGGCTACGAAGCGCCGGGCCAACTGGGCGGCCAGACTGCACTCACCATCTCCGACGCGCGCCTCATGGGCATCGGTCAAGGTCCGGTCACGTGGACGCCCATGCACGCCGCGAACACATACGCAACCATCGCACGCGGCGGGCTGTGGAAGTCGCCGCGACTGGTCATCGGCGCACCAACGCAAGATCGCTCGCTCAGCTTGAGTTCGCAGGCCGTCGCGCGTGCGCTTGCGGGGCTGGACTACTCGGTCAACGACGAAAGCGGCACCGGGCATCACCTGGGCGTTGATCTCGGACGCGAGCCGATTTTTTCGCTGCCCGAGGGCGTGCGCGTGTGGGGCAAGACCGGCACCGCCACCGCGCCGGACTTGCTGGTTGATCCCGACGGCGACGGCCCCGCCCCGCGCGGCATCGCCCGCGCGGGCGACCACAGCTGGTTTGTCGTGCTCGCCGGCCGCGGCAAGCCCGAGTTCGCCATCGCGACAATCATGGAATACGCCGGCAGCGGCGCAAAGGTGAGCGGCCCGATCATCAACCAGGTGATTCGCTCGCTGGAGCAGGAGGGATACTTCGGAGAGAAATAGTGCCAGAGTGCGGAGTGCCAGAGTGCGTTGTGCACCATGCGCCGCACGTTGATACTCCGCACTCCGGTACTCTGCACTCAGGCACTTCCCCGCATGTCGCACCTCTACTCCAGTCCATCTCGATTCACCGACATCGTGCGCAGCGTGACCAACACGCTGGCGCGCGGGGGGGCGGCGTGGCTGGTGGTTTTTGCGAGTCTGGCGCTCAGCGTCATCGGCATTCTCGCGATCGATGTCGCCGAGACGCTCGATCCAGCAAAATCGATGGGACCGGTCGCAACGCGGCAAGTTGTCAATCTTGTCGTCGGCCTCGTCGCGTGCGCGGCGATCGCGATGCCCCACTATCGACGGCTGGGGCCCTGGTCCTGGGCGGCGGCGGCGGGTGTGCTGGTATTGCTGCTGTTTCTGCTCATTCCGTTCATTCCCAGCAGCATCGTGCGGCCACGCGGCGGGGCGCGAAGCTGGATTGATGTCGGACCAATGGACTTCCAACCCAGCGAACTCGCGAAGCTGGTGTACATCGTCGTGCTTGCATGGTACTTGCGATATCGCCGCAATCACCGCACGATGAAAGGCCTGCTGCCGCCCGCGATCATCACGGCGATTCCTGTCGGCCTCATCATTTTGCAGCCGGACCTGGGCACTGCGTTGCTGTTTGTGCCGGCGGTTTTCTTTGTGCTCATCGCGGCGGGGGCGAAGCTCAAGCATTTGTCGCTGGTGATTGCTATTGCATTGCTCGCCGCGCCGGCGGCGTATCCGCTGCTCAAGCCGCACCAGAAGCAGCGCATTGTCGGGCTGGTGTCGCACTGGAGCAGCGACGACAGCGAGCGCAGCCGAGCGGATGAACTGGGTATCAACATGCAAGGGCTCACCGCGCAGCGACTCATCGGCGCGGGG
>DATGWV010000131.1:0-4613 GCA_035299305.1 Phycisphaerales bacterium
CACCTCTACGCCAAGCAGGAACTCGACGGCGTCATCTATCAAACCGTCCCCAATCCCGCCGATCCCACCTTCACCGCGTTCAACAAAGAAGCCTACAAATCAGGCGAAATTCTGCCAAACTCTGGCCATCTGCGCGTGACCGTTTCTCCCGACAGCGCCAAGGTCGAGTACGTCCAAGCCTTTCGCGCTAGCGACGAATCTCCCACGAACAACAACGCCGCCATCGCCGCGACGTACACGCTCACGCCGCGCCCCAGTCGCCCCGCATCACCCGACAAACCGGCGGGTTCAACCAAGCTCACGCCCAAGGACTCCAAATGATCCGCGCCACACCCCTCATCATCGCGCTCATCGCATGTTGCGGTCTCGCCGTCGCGCATCCGCCCGATGAACACGGCGCGCATCACACCCACGCCACCACGCCCGCACGTACGTGGACCAACTCCAAAACCGCCGAAGTCATCCGCGGCTCCTTCCTCGCCTCGCGCGACGGCAACGTCACCATCGAGCGCGAGAACGGCGACCTTGTCACCCTCGCCATCACCGATCTCTCGCCCGCTGACCAAACCTACGTCCAGCAGCAGATCGATCACGTGCGCGAACTCAACACGCCCGCGCCCACACTCCCCGCCGGCGCACCGCCACAAGCCAAACCCTTCCTCTTCTTCGCGCCCCACGTCGCCACACGCTGGGACGACCGCTGGCTCTACGTCGAATCAGACGGCCTGCCCCACGAGCCTCTCGCCCACCCGCTCATGGTCGGCATCACGTCCTGGCAGCAGCAAGTCCCCCTCCCCCAACCCTACAAGGGCGACAACGCCTGGCGCATTCCGCTCAAGCCCGTACTCGCCGACCAACCCATCAGCGGCAAGACCCATCTCCGCCGCGGCGCCGTCGCGCTCGCCGCCAACGGCGTTCCCATCTTCAACGCTCTCAACAATCGCGGCGACGACGCGTTTCTCGCAGGTGAACTCGACGAATTCGGCGGCCACAGCGGCCGCGCCGACGACTATCACTATCACATCGCGCCCCTCCACCTCCAACGCATCATCGGCGACGATCTCCCCATCGCCTACGCCCTCGACGGCTTTCCCATCTACGGCGAATTCGACCCCGCCGCGCCCAAAGACGCGCCGCACCACTGCCCCCTCGGCGCAACCGCGCCACTCGACGATCTCAACGGCCACTTCGTCTCCGGCAACGAGAACTATCACTACCACGCCAGCAAAACCTATCCCTACATCAACGGCGGCATGCGCGGCGTCGTCACTCTCGACAACGACCAGATCGAACCTCAGCCGCGCACCCAAGGCGTGCGCCCCGCGCTCACGCCCCTCCGCGGCGCACTCATCACAGGCTTCCAGCAACTTGCCGACGGCTCCTGGAAACTCGTTTACTCGCTCGCCGATGGCGAAGGCAGTGTCCACTACGCGCTCACCGGCGCGCCGCCATCCACCAAGTACGTCTTCACCTTCACCCAGCCCGACGGCACCGCGACGACCGAAACCTACGAACCGCGCAATCGCGGCGACGACGCCAGACCCAACCGCCGCGAGCGCGGCGCGCAAGGCCCCGCGCCCCAAGACGGCACGCCGCGTCAACCGTGGATCGTCGCCCACGCCGATGAGATCGATACCGACAAGGACGGCGTGCTGACTCTCGCCGAAGTCGAAAAACAAGCCCAAATCGCCTTCGACGCATACGACCGCGACCACGACGGCTCACTCGCTCGCGCCGAGTACGACCGCGACGCCGGTGCCAAACCCGCCCGCGCCACCATGGGTGGCTTCATCCAGTTGCACGCCAGCGAACTCGACGCCGACAGCAACGGCACGCTCACACGCGTTGAAGTCATGGACACCACGCGTCGCATGTTCCGCAAGTCCGACGCCGATCGCGACGACAAGCTCACCGCCGCCGAACGCGCTCAGCCCTCCGGCCCCGCTCCCGCCGACAAACAACCCGCGGACCGCCCGCGCCGCGGCGATCGCGCCAACCGCGAAGATCGCCCACCGCGCGATGACCAACGTGCACCCCGCGAAGACAAGCCCGACCAGCCCGGCACACTCCTCAATCGTCTCACCGAATTCAAGACCGACGTCCCCGACCATCCCTTCAACATCATCCTCGTCAATCCCGGCGCGACCACCATGACTGTCAGCGTCATCAGCAACGCCGACGCGCCCTTGGAAGGCATCATCGAATACACCGTCGCCAACGATCCCTCCAAGGTCCAGCGTTTCGCCGCACGCACCGATGCCCAGCAGCTCAAGCCCGCCACTCCCACCACCTTCACGCTCACCAATCTCAACCCTTCCACCCGCTACGCCTACCGCCTCTCCACTCGTGCCGCTTCCACCACCACTGCCGCCGCCTTCACGCCCCGCGACGCACGCGGCTTTCGCACGCAGGCCGCGCCGGGCACGCCCTTCGCCTTCACCATCATCGCCGATTCCCACCTCGACGCCAACGTCACACCCGCCGCCTACGAACGCACCCTCGCCAACGCGCGCGCCGATCACCCCGACCTGCACATCGATCTGGGCGACACCTTCATGGTCGACAAGCGCCGCGAATACACGCTGGCCCAGCCGCAATACGCCGCCCAGCGTTACTACTTCGGCCTGCTCTGCGACACCGCGCCGCTGCTCATGGTCCTGGGCAATCACGACGGCGAAGCCGGCTACGCCATGCGCGGCGAATCCAACATCGCCAGTTGGTCCTTCGCGCAGCGCACCACCAACTTCCCCCCGCCGCGCATCGATCGCGACTCCATCTTCACCGGCCGCACCAGCATGAACGCGCAAGGCGGCGCGAACTACTACACCTGCGTCTGGGGCGATGCCCGCTTCATCATTCTCGATCCCTTCTGGTTCACCATGGACCGCCCCCGCGGCGGCCAGCGCGGCCCCGATGCCGACACCGCCAACACCGACGACAACTGGTCGCGCACGCTGGGCGACGAGCAATACCGCTGGCTCACGCAGACACTCGAAACCTCCACCTCGCGCTACACCTTCGTCTTCATTCATCACCTCGTGGGCGGCCTTGGCAAATCCGCACGCGGCGGCGTCGAAAGCTCACGCTTCTTTGAATGGGGCGGCCAGAACGCCGACGGCTCACCGGGCTTCGCCGAACATCGCCCCGGCTGGCAGCTGCCCATCCACGACCTCTTCGTCAAACACCACGTCAGCGCGGTCTTCCACGGCCACGATCACCTCTACGTCCACAACCAGCGCGACGGCATCATCTACCAATGCGTCCCGCAACCCGGCAACATCGCCGGCGGCACCCGCAGCGCGACCGAGTACGGCTACCTCGCCGGCGACATCGCAGCCAGCCCGGGCCACCTGCGCGTCCGCGTCGCGCCCACCACCGCCACCGTCAACTTCATCCGCAGCACCGTCGCCAACCCACCCGACGGCAACCGCCGCGGCAACCGCGATGCAAGCGAGCCCAACGGCGAGATGGTCGAGTCGTACTCCATCGCGCCGCGCGGCGAGTGACGGTGGGAAAGAGAACGGAGAGCAGAGAACAGAGAACAGGGGAGAGTGCAAGGAGAACAGAGAACGGAGAGCAGAGAACGGGAAAAGACACTTCGCGTTTCCGCGCTCTCTGTTCTCCGTTCTCTGCTCTCTGTTCTCCGTTCTCTTTTCTCCGTCACGCCCCGCGATAACTCTCGCGATCCAAGCGTTCCATGTATCGCGTCGGATCAGCCGTTGGACCAAACCCCAGCCCGGCATACACGTTGTGCGCGTCGCGCGTGAAGAGACAGAACCGGCGGATGCCTTGCAGCCGCGCATCATCAATGGCGGCCTGCACCATGCGCGTCGCGATGCGCTGGCCGCGATGGCTCTCGAGCACGAACACATCGCACAAGTAGGCGAACGTCGCGCAATCGGTCACCACGCGAGCAAAACCCACCTGCGTGGAGACGCCCTCGCGCACGTCATACGCGCCCCAGCAGAGCGAATGCTCGATGGCCCGCTCCACCCGCTCACGCGCGATGCCGGGCGACCAGTAGCACGTGGCCAGAAACCCATGAATCACATCAAGATCAAGCCGGGCCGGGTCGCTGGAGATGTCGATGGGCATGGGGGAAGGTAGCTGGGGCTGGGTTGGGCCTGCGAGGCGGTCGCGGAGAGGGCGGAGGGGAGAGCGGAGCAGACGCGGAGGGGAGGCGGGAGGACGATGAGCAGGTGGGGAGGTGAGCAGGTGAGCAGGTGGGGAAGACAGGGGGGCGGCGTGGCAACTTTTGCGCCAGCAACGGTGGTTGTCGTGCCATCGTTGGTCCTTGCCGTGGCCGCGT
Source organism: Phycisphaerales bacterium (assembly GCA_035299305.1). Classification (GTDB taxonomy): domain Bacteria; phylum Planctomycetota; class Phycisphaerae; order Phycisphaerales; family UBA1924; genus BJHL01. Next base: position 4,310 of record DATGWV010000131.1, read on the forward strand.
AGGTCATTCAAGCGACCGCATAGGTCTTCTACGTGCCCGCATAGGTCTTCCATGTGCCCGCATGGGTGATCTATGCGGCCGCGTAGGTCTTCCATGCGACCGCATAGGTCATTCATGCGGCCGCATGAGTCTTCAATGTGCCAGCAAAAACAGTCTTTGTGCCCGCCTACGTCTTCCAGACGGGCGGAACAACTTCCCCGACGGCCGGAAAGACTCCTCCGACGCCCTTCATCACTCCCCCACCCAGCGCAAAACCCGCGCCGCCGCCCCGGTTTCCTCCTCACCTCCCCACCTGCTCCCCCCC
>DATGWV010000132.1:0-10061 GCA_035299305.1 Phycisphaerales bacterium
CCGGGCCGCGTCGGTGTCGCAGGTGGTCAAGAATGTACTTGTCTGCAGCAGCAGCCTCGCGGGTCAGAATGCGGCGCTGGTGCTGCGGGCGGTGGGATGAGGAAACGGAGAACGGAGAGAAGAGAACAGAGAACAGAGAACAGACACGTTGGTACAACCGCTCTGCTCTCTGTTCACCGTTCTCTGTTCACCGTTCTCTGTTCACCGCTCTCTGTTCTCCGCTCTCTGTTCTCCGCTCTCTGTCCTCCTCCCCCCTTCCCCGGCGTCGAGCATTTCAACGGAGTTCATCAATGTCCAACGAAGACTACCAAGGCTCTCGCTATTCCAACGACCGCAACGACCGTGGTGACCGTGGTGATCGCGGCAACGATCGCAATCGCGGGCGAGGCGGCTATCGCGGCGGTGGCGGCGGACGCGGGGGCGACGACCGTCGCGGCATTCCGCTGTCGGCCCTTGACGCCGCAACCACCGAAGCCAGCCGCAAGGCCATTGGCGCGGCGATTGAAGTGCACAAGCTGCTGGGCCCGGGATATGACGAAACGGCGTACACCAACGCTCTGAAGATGGAGCTGGATGCGCTCAACGTGTCGTACAAGCACGGGCACAACATCGCGGTCATGTATCGCGAGAAGAAGGTGGGCGAGGCCAGCACCGACCTGTTCATCGACGGCAAGTTCTTCCTCGAGATCATGGCCCGGCCCGGCCCGGTCACGACTTATGAACGCCTCGAACTGCGGGCAAAGCTGAAGGCCGCCGACCTGGAACTGGGCCTCATCATCAACTTCGCCGAACGCCGCCTCAAGGACGGCTTGGTGCGCGTGGTGAATATCGACAAGATCACCAAAGAACGCGGCATCACGCTTGATGAAGGCGATGATGAAGGTGATAGTGAGTTTGAGCAGTGAGAAGGCACTGGGGATTGGGCACTGGGCACTGGTGAAATGCACTGGCGCATTAGTGCGTAGTTACCTCTGCCCGATGCCTTCCCGACTTCCTGTCTTGACCCCAGTGCCTAGTGCCTAGTCCCTAGTGCCTTTCCCCTCATGTCTACCCGCCGCGTCGTCATCACTGGTATGGGCTGGATCACTCCGCTGGGGAGTGATGTGGAATCGGTCTGGGCCAAGCTGCTCAACGGCATGACGGCCATCGGGCCCGTCACGCGGTTTGACGCGGCGACGTTTGCGACCAACTTCGCGGCGGAAGTGAAGCACTTCAAGCTCGCCCACTTTCTGGCAGAGCACGAGCGATTCGCGCATGCGGGCATCAGCAGTCAGTTCGCGCTGGCCGCAGCGGCCCAGGCGTGGCGACAGGCCGGGCTGGGGCACGAGGGCGGTCCCGCCGCCGGTGGCAACTTCCGCGTGTCGCCCAGTGCGTGGTTCGATCCATCGCGCATGGGAATCTATCTGGGTGCGGGCGAGGGCAGCCTGGACTATGCCCACTTTCTTGCGACCAATCTCGCGGGGTGGAAAGCCGAGACGCGCACGATTGATGATCGCGCATGGGCCAGCGAAGGCATGCGTCGCATGACGCGCACCGTCGAGATCGAGCAGGAACCAAGCAGCACGCTCACGCACATCGCCGAGGCGTTTGGCTGCATGGGCCCCAGCTTCAACTGCATGACGGCCTGTGCCGCCAGCACGCAGGCGGTGGGCGAGGCCTTTGAGATCATTCGTCGCGGCGACGCCGACCTGATGTTCGCGGGCGGTGCCCACAGCATGATTCACCTGCTGGGCATGACCGGGTTCATTCGCCTCACGGCCATGAGCACCAATCGCGAGGAGATGGCCCACGCCGCGAAGCCCTTTGACGCCGAACGCGACGGCTTTGTGATGGGCGAAGGCGCAGGCATGCTCATCCTCGAAGACGCGGAGCATGCGCTCAAGCGTGGCGCCAAGATCATCGCAGAGGTTGCGGGCTACGGCTCATCGGCCGATGCGTATCGCATCACCGACATCGATCCCGACGGCAAGGGAGCGATCGCGGCGATGTCGCAGGCCTGCCGACAGGCGGGCATTTCGCCTCGCGAACGCGGCAGCGATGGTCGCCCGCTGGTGCATTACATCAGCGCGCACGGCACGGGCACGAAAGAGAACGACCGCATCGAAACGCGTGCAGTGAAGGGCCTCTTTGGCGATCTGGCGAAAGACGTGCCCTTCAGCAGCGTCAAGAGCATGCTGGGCCACCTGATTCAAGCGGCGGGCGCCGTGGAACTGATGACCTGCGTCAAGGCGATTGAAACAGGCATGCTGCCGCCCACGATGAATCTGACGACGCCTGATCCAGAGTGCGACCTGGACCACGTGCCCAACGCGGCCCGCGATCTGCGCAGCAAGGGCGTGGACGTGTGCCTGAGCAACAGCTTCGGCTTTGGCGGGCAGAACGACACGTTGTGTGTGCGACGCTGGCGCGAGTGATCGCCCGTGCACCCGGCACCTGCTGCCGTGCATGTGTCACTTCGCCAAGACTGCCAACTGGCACCTGAAACTTGGCAGCCTTGAAACTTGACAGCCTTGAAACTTGACAGCCTTGAACCTTGGCCATCAACCGATTTCGACGCGCTGCAGCTTGTCGCCACCGACGCCCTGCGCGTGGCACGTCACGCCCGCCATCGCCTTGATCGTGTCGATGTTCGTCTTGGCATGCATCGACAGCGGCAGCGTGGTGAACGCTCCGCCCGGCTGCTTGGTGAGCGCAGCGGCGATGGCCATGGGCGCCATGAGCTGGTCGGCCAGGTGCTTGGCGACGGCGGCGTCGCTGGCGATGTACTGCCGAACCTCGCGCACGACATCGTCGCACACGGCTTCAGCTGGACGCCCGACTTCTCCAAGGCTGGAGAAGACTTCAGTCACGCGTTCGCTGGGCACTTCGACAAGCACCACGTTGCCCGCGCTGTGCGACGCCTCGATGTACTCGATGCACTGCGGCGGGGCTTCGATGGGCAGTTTCTCCGCGATCTTCTCACGTTCGCGCATCGCGATGTTCATGGACAACTTCGCGATGAGAATCGTCAGGCGAGCCTTGCCGCGTTCGCCGCGTTCAAGCAGATGAAGCGGCGCCAGCGCGGTGGTGGGTTTGATCTCCACGACAATGCGGCCGCCGCCCGCGGGATAAAAGCCGTGGCGGTCCAGGCGTGCGGTCACTTTCGCACCCATGCGGTTCATGAGCGGCACAAGAGCTTTGGCGAAAAACTCGTAAGGCGGGGCGTGCGTCTGGTGCGTGCCGCCTTCGATGGTGACCTTCGCCGGGTGCGGAGCGACCATGAGCGCAGGCAGGATGGCCTGCATGACCATGGTGGTGCTGCCGGCGGTGCCGATGGAGAACGTGAACTCGCCGCCATGCAGCGTGCCGGGCGTGAAGGTGAGCTGCGTGCTGCCGACGCTCGCGCCCGTGACCTGAGCATCGCAGATGCGCTGGGCCGCCTGCACAGCGGTCAGGTGCTGACGCATGAGTCCGGGCTTGTCGCGCCCTTTGCGGATGTTGGAGATGGTGAACGGCACGCCCAGGGCCGCGGAAATCGCGAGCGATGTGCGGAGAATCTGCCCGCCGCCTTCGCCCACAGAGCCATCGATATGAATCATGAAAACTGCCGCCCTCTTCTATCGCTCGACTTCGATCAACTCTAGGGAGTCACGCTGCGGGCGGTTTCCCAGGTGATGCCGAACTTGGCGAGGTACTTGCGCAGCCGGTCGGCGTCGTTCACGCTGGTCTTGCTCGCGCGACTGACGGCGAACAGTTCGCGACCGGCTTCGCTCAGCGTGCGGGACCGTGCGCACACGCGGAGGACATCGGCAAGTTGCACCGCATCGAAGCGGTCAAGCGATTGCGCACGCTGGCCCAGCACGCGGACGAGGATGTCGTTGTGCTCGGCACGCGGCGTGTCGTGGTCATCGCCATCAACATGCCACGCGGAGCGCAGGCGAGCGATCTCATGCTCAACTTGCGTGGGCGTGATCCGGCCACCCTCAGCGAGCGTGGCAAGCCGAGTGACGCAGGCGGAAAGATCGCGGAAATTGCCGTTCCACGTCGCGTCGGCACTCTCGGCAAAGGCGAGAAACTGCTCGCGGGCCTCGGTCGTGAAACGAACGCTCTTGCCCGTGCGCGTGGCGTATTGCTCGAGTTCGTACTCGATGTTGGGAGCGATGTCCTCGCGACGCTCGCGCAAAGCCGGGAGGCGGAACGTCCACAGGTTGATGCGGGCGAGCAGATCTTCGCGGAAGCGACCAGCACGCACGTCGACGTACAGATCGCGATTGGTGCCCGCGATGAGTTGGAAGTCGCTTTGCGTCTCTTCGTCGCTCCCCAGCGGAAGGAACCGCTTCTCTTCGAGCGCACGCAGCAGCATGGCCTGCTCATCCAGGCCCAGCTCCCCCACTTCGTCGAGGAAAAGAACGCCCTTGTCAGCAGCTTTGAGCAGACCCGCACGCTCACTGGCCGCACCGGTGTACGCCCCTTTGCGATGGCCAAAGAGCGTGCTCATGGCGCTGTCGCCGCGAAGGGTGGCGCAGTTGATCTCGACAAACGCGGCACTGGCGAGGTGGCGGGCGCGCTTGAGTTCATAGATGCGTTTGGCGAGCTGGCTCTTGCCCGCACCGGTGGGGCCCAGCAGCAGCATGGGGTCGGTGGCGTTGGCGGCAACGTGTTCGATGTCCTGAATGGTGCGATTGAAGGCCTTGTTGCGCGTGCGGATGCCGGACTTGAGCGTGGCGATAGCGTCGCGGTGCTCGCGGGCGAAACGCGAAGCGAGCGAGGCGTACTTCGTGAGATCGAGGTCGATGAGCTTGGCGGTGCCGGCAGGATCGCTGGTGCGGATGGCGGGTGACGTCTGCACGAGCCGAGCCGGGATGCGACGGGACTCGACCAGCAGAAAGAGGCAGATCTGGATGACGTGGGTGCCGGTCGTGATGTGAACGACGTAATCCTCGCGTTCGGGATCGAAGGGGTATTTGCTGGCGAAGGCGAGCAGGGACGTGTACGCGTCTTCAAAGTCCCACGGGTCGCGGATGTCCATGGTGTGATGGACGACTTTGGTCTCAGGCGAGACCTGCGCGATGTCGGCGGTGACTTGTTTGCGCAGATCGGTCCATCGCGAGCCGCCCAGCAGTTCAAAGCGCGAGATGACGAGGTCGGGCTGTTGGCACAGGCCGACGGTGGGTCGCCACTTCTCCCAGCGTTTGCTGGAGGCACCCAGGTCGAGCTGGGTACCGAGCATGCCGATGGCGACAAGGGGACGGGATTGGGCTGCATGCTGAGCCATTTGTCTATGGAATTATACCGTTGTCTAAGTTTGTGGCGGAAAGCGATCCGCAGATCGGCGTTGGCAGGGCCGCGAGGGCGGGTTGGGAGTTGGCACGAGAGTTGCAATTACTCCTTGCGTCCGCCCCGGTGGCATTCGGGCCACCGGGGCCGGGACAGCTCATGCCTCTCCAGCACACTTCACTCGGAGTTCATCATGGCCAACAAGAATCTCTTCGCGTCGCTGATCGGCAAGCTGATTCCCGCGGCAGACACGACCAACCAAGCCGGTGGCAAGGCGTACGCGCTCACGCCGCAGCAGGCGCTCGCGCAGTACGCGTTCACCGGGTGCTTCACCGACACGTTCTACGCCAACGCGACGGACCAGCTTGCGGATGTCCTCCGCTTTGCGGGCAAGTGCTCGCCTGAGTTTGTCGCGAAGGTCGCGATCACGGCGCGTGACAAGGGACACATGAAGGACATGCCCGCGCTGCTTGTGGCTCACCTGAGCACGCGGGACAATGCGCTCTTCAGTGCGACCTTTGACCGCGTGATCGACTCGCCCCGCATGCTGCGCACGTTTGTGCAGATCATGCGAAGCGGCGTGACGGGCCGCAAGAGCCTGGGCAGCCTGCCCAAGCGCAAGGTGCGCAACTGGCTGGAACACCGCAGTGATGATGCGATTTTCCGGGCACAAGTCGGCAACGACCCGAGCCTGGCGGACATCATCAAGATGGTGCACCCCAAGCCCGCGAATGCGACGCGAGCCGCGTTGTACGCACACCTGATCGGCAAGAGCGTGGACGAAACGCAGTTGCCGCCACTGGTGCGCGAGTATGAAGCGTTCAAGCGATCGCTGGTGGCGTGAGCCGGTTCGGCACACACGTTCAACATTTCACTTTCACAGCAATTTGACGAGCCGCAGGGCCAGCGATCTTGCATCGCTGTGGCTGCGGCTGGTATGAAGGGTTTTCACATGACTATTGATAACACGATTGACAACACGAATGTTCCTGATGTCCCGATGGACATGCTGACGAGCCTGCCGCTCGATGTGGAACACTGGATCGCGCTGGCTCGCAAGAGCCCCTGGCAGGCGACGCGGATGAATCTGAACACGTTCGCCCGGCACGCGGTGTTTGACGACGCCAAGACGGTGCGACTGGTAGCGGAGAAGCTGCGCGATCGTCAGCAGATCGCCAAGTCGCGCGTGCTGCCGTATCAGTTGATGGTCGCGTATACCAACGTGGATCGTGCAGTGCCTGCGGAAGTACGCGAGGCGCTGCAGGATGCGATGGAAATCGCGATTGAAAACGTGCCGGCGTTCACGGTGATGCGTGATGGCGTGGAGCAGCCTGCGAAGGTCTTCATCTTCCTTGACGTATCGGGGTCGATGCAGAGCCCGGTCACGGGCGCACGCAGCGGCGGCACCACGGCGGTGCGGTGCGTGGACGTGGCGGCGTTGTTCGCCGCGTCCATCGTGCGGCGCAATCCGCTGGCGCGCATCGTTCCGTTCAGCGACGACGTTGTGCAGGCGACGATCAATCCGCGTGACAGCGTGATGACCAACGCCAAGACGCTGGCGTCGCTGCCCGCGGGCGGCACCAACTGTTCGGCTCCGCTGAAGCTGCTCAATCACGAGCGGGAAACCGGCGATGTCTGCGTGTTCGTGAGCGACAATCAGTCGTGGATCGACACGTCGACGGCGAAGGGACCGACCGAGACGATGAAGCAGTGGCAGCAGTTCAAGCAGCGCAGTCCGCATGCCAAGCTGGTCGCCATCGACCTGCAGCCGTATGCGACGGTGCAGGCCAGGAGCGATGCGAGCGTGCTGAACGTGGGCGGATTCAGTGATGCGGTCTTCGGCGTCATCGCGGACTTTGTGAAGGGCCAGCCAGGTCCGGATCACTGGGTTGAAATGATTGAGAAGGTCGCGATCAACTGAACGACAACTATCGGGACATGTGTTGCGCGTCGAATGCTGGATCAGGAATACATCGATTGTCATTCGAGAAACATCTTGGTCGACGACTTGTTGACGCGTGACGCATGTCCATTCATTCTCTCCGAGGCCCGCCGATGCGCGGGCGAACCGCCTCAGGATTCGCAGGTGCGAACCTGCGAGAACTGACCGTTTGCCCCCGCGTTGCGCGGGCGAATGCTGAGCGGGAGTACTAGCTAATTGGCAAGCGGCGAGTTCACAGCTCGCAGATGAGGTTCGAATCCTCGAGCCGAGCAATCGGCGACTCTCGTTCTCCTTTGTCGCTCCCGCATCGGCGGGCTTCGGAGTTTGATATGGAAGGCGTCTCGCTGACGCGTGGGCGAATGCTGTATGGGAGTACATCACCCAGGATGCGAGCTTTGAGTAAGCGCCGCAGCATTGCTGCGGAGACGAGGTTCGATTCCTCGCGCTGCCGAGCAATCGGCAACTCTCGTTCGATTTTGTCGCCTTCGCGTCAGCGGGATGGCAGCAAGCGGAACAAGAAAGGAGTTTGACGCGCGTGCCCCGCGAGATTCGGTGAATGCAGTCGAGACTACATGGATCCCAAAGGTTCCCCGGTTCAAGTCCGAGGCGGGCGCAAGCCTGTAGCTCAACGAAGAGCAGTGGGAAGTGTCTCGGCGATCCTTGTCACCGCATCTCGCGCGGCACACACGTCGCGAGGCGCAGCGTGCTTCGCGAGAATCGGCGAATGTCGGCAGGACTCCATCACGCTTCGGGTTCGATTCCCGGCTTGGGCCGCACGGCGCGAGTTGCGAAAGCAGGGGAAGCACACCAGTCTTGTCGTTTCTTGTCGCTGATTCTCGCGGGGCATGCTCGTGCAAGCGAGGGACGAACATCAGGACGTTGAACATCACCGGTTCGACTTCAAACGGGGCGCAGGCATCGTGTGCGTGCGTCTTGCGGAACACGTCTTGACTGTTCGTCACTCGCTTGCGTGAGCGAGTGAACGCCCAGACCGACAAACACGTCTCACACGAATGCAAGCAGGACTACATCGTTGCAAGCGGGGAGGTTGCGGGTTCGAGTCCCGTCGCGTGCATAACGCGTAGCTCAATCGGTCAGAGCGCCGGCCGAAAGGCCCCACGTCCTGCAACTCTCGTCGTGTGAGGCGTGTTTGGTTGGTCTGGGGTGCTCCGAGGGGAGTTTGGGGAGGCTTCCGCAGGGAAGCGTGCACCGATGTGCGAGAGCGCATCGCGTGCGATTGGAATGATCTGCGAGCGAGGGCGGTTGCTCTTGTGTTCTTAGGATTGAGTACGTGAGGATTGAACATGCCGACTGACCCTTCCATTCTGATTGAAACCGGCGAAGCGACGGCGATCTTGCCCGTGGAGAACGGAGCGAAGAAGCCGGTGACCGTGATCGGCACGAAGGCGATTCGCGATGCGTTTGATGACGCGTGCATTCGTCAGGCGCTCAACAGCGCGAGCGCGCCGGGCGTGACGGAGCTTGTGCTCAATCCTGATGCGCACTCGGGATATGGCGCGCCTGTGGGATCGGTGCTGGCGTCGCCCACACATATCTATCCCGGGCCGGTGGGCGTGGACATCAAGTGCTCGATGAGCCTGTTGCAACTTGATTTGCCGGAGGATGCGATTTCGAGCAAGCCGCTGCGGCGGGCGCTCATTGAAGCGATCTTGCAGCGCACGCCGACGGGCGCGGGACGCGCAAATCGTCATGCGAAGAAGGGGCGATATGTGTCGCCTTCGCAGGGACGGCAGATCGTGACGGAAGGTGCGACAGAGGAAGTGCTCACGCAACTGGGTATTCCGCTGCACTGGGCGCAGCGATGCGAAGACAGCCACCACACGGGCCATGATGGGACACGTGAGGCGCTGCTTGACCGCGTGGATCGCACGTTGCTGGCGGAAAGCCTGACCTACGGCGTGTTCGCGGACAAGATCGCGCAACTGGGTTCGTATGGCGGCGGGAATCACTTCGGCGAATGCGAAGTTGTGCGTGTGAATGACACGCAGCGTGATGTCGCGCAGAACTTTGGTCTGCGCGATGGACACGTGGCGTTTCTTTCGCACTGCGGAAGCCGAGGGCTTGGAAGCAAGCTCGCGGATCGGCAGTTCCGCGCGATGCAGCAGCACTTTGCGACATGGGGAATTCCGCTGCCTGGCAACGATCGGCATCTGGTATATGCGCCGCTGGGAACGCCGGAGGCTGATGCATATCTGGATGACATGGCCATCGGCGCGAACTTCGCGACGGTAAACCATTTGCTCATCAATGCGCTTGTTCTGGAGGCATTTCAGGAAGTGATTCCCGGAGTGAAGGGTGAACTGGTGTACTTCATCAGTCACAACATCGCGCGGCAGGAAGTGCTGGACAACAAGCTCACGTGGGTGCACCGCAAGGGTGCGACGCGAGCGTTTCCGGCGGGGCACCATGGGCTCAAAGGCACGATGTTTGAGCACACGGGGCATCCGATTCTGCTGCCCGGCAACCCGGCGCAGGGAAGCAGCGTGATGGTGGCGCAGCCCGGCGCGCGATTGAGCTGCTACAGCGTGAATCATGGCGCGGGGCGGCGCATGAGCCGCACGGCTGCGATCAAGGCGCTGGATCAGAAGCAGGTTGACAAGAACCTCGCCGAGGCGGACATCATGACCAATTGCCGGCAGTATCCCATTGACGAAGCGCCCGCGGCGTACAAGGACTTCAACGAAGTTCTCGCGAGCGTGGAGAAGGCGGGACTGGCGACAGAGGTCGCGCGGCTGCAGGCGAAGTTTGTGATCAAGGATGGCGACAAGGCGGATGACTGAGTGCCTGTTATGACTGGCAGGTCAGGTGCTGAATAACTTCGGCAACTTCCAATGTCCCCCCC
>DATGWV010000133.1:0-14469 GCA_035299305.1 Phycisphaerales bacterium
ATGGGCGTGCCCGTGGGGGCCGGCACCGACGCGACTCGCGTCGCAAGCTACAACCCGTGGACAAGCCTCTCATGGCTCGTCACAGGCCGCACCGTGGGCGGCACGCATCTCTATCCGCAGGCGAACTTGCTCAGCCGCTACGCCGCATTGCACCTTTACACAGTCGGCAGCGCGTGGTTCAGCAGGGAGGAAACTCGCAAGGGCACCATCACGCCTGGCCAACTCGCTGACTTTGCGATCCTCAGCGACGACTACTTCACGGTTCCGCTTGATCGCATCCGCGCAATCGAGAGCTTGCTGACCGTGCTGGGCGGCCGCATCGTGTACGCCGCTGGTATCTTCGCGCCACATGCTCCAACGCCCATCCCAGTACTGCCTGAGTGGTCACCCGTGCAGAAGTTCGGCGGGCACTACCGAGTCGGTGCCAATGCTGCCATGCCGACGGAACCAGTGTGTTGCCCCCATGGTCTCGACCGCACCCCACTCGGACGCGACGCGTTGGGCGGATCAGGCTGCTCGTGTTGGGTGTTGTAGAGGCGAGTCGGCACACGGATGAAGTAACGACTGTGTGCAGTCAATCGCGTCAAGCGTCAATCTATCGCATCCGGCAGCACACGTAAACGTGCGCCCTCGATTCGGTCTTCCACGTTTGTCTGTTCGCGTTAGCACATAGCAGCAAGAAAACGCTCTCCGGCCGTACAGTGACTTGATGCGAGATTACTACTTCCCCAGCCCTTAATGACAGCACCATGCAACTTCCTGATGAAGCAATCATTGAGAAAACGTGCCGCGATGGAGTCGAGAGGATTCGTGTAGCAGTGCTCCGACAAGAGTCGCTGCAAGATGCGGTCCGATCGTTCGTGGCCGAATGTCATCGAATTGGAATGTGCCCCAGTGAAGTGATCGACTACTTTTGCGTTTCAACACCAAGCATGCTTCATCTCGCGGGCTGTAGTGAGGAGCAGTCAATTGAAGCCACACATTGTCTCGACGAGGCGATCGCGGACTATGAGTGGGCATAGATGACGTGCACGAGTGGCTTGTCATCGATATGCGGCCTTCGGTGAGCCGGTCAACATCGGCGCGGCGGGCCTGGGCACCTGCAGCAACGGCTGGGGCACCTACGCCGAACTCGACCTCAATTGCAACAACGACGGCGTAGAGACCGCCGGCGACGCCGCGGCCCTCGCCAGCGGCACTGCATATTCATGCGGCGTCGTCCTCTGGGACACCGCCAACTTCAATCGCGACGGCCAGGTGAACACCGACGACGTGACGGCGTTCACCGCCGCTTAAGCCGGCACGTATCACGTCAACACCCGCGACATCGCCGAGTACCGCTTCCTCTACCGCGGCTACTGGTACGACCGGCACTGGGCATCTACCACGTCCGCCACCGCGCGTACGACCCGCGCATCCAACGCTGGCTCCAGCCCGACCCGGCGATGTTTGTGGATGGGCTGAATCGATACGCGTTCTGCGGGAACAGGCCGTTTAGTCGGTTTGACCCGATGGGGTTGTTTAGCGTGACGGAGTGTGTGGGGTGACTATCTTCACATCGCGAGGGCAACGCCTTATGGCTGTCGTAATCTTTCATCGAGCTTTGGCATGTGGCATGGTCCGCACAGCACGCCCTACGTCCCCGTTCCAAGGTAACGCTTGACACCCTGCACTCCCATGCTCCCGTTTCTCTCGCTCGATACCGTGATGGCTTTTCATCGCGACATCAGTCGCCACGATCGCTTTGCTCGCGACAATGGGCTCGTGCTTCTGCCGAGATCCGAACATGCTGAAACTGTGGACGAGTGTTCGCATCAGCTGGGATTGCCACAATCTTACGTGCGCGTTGCGAAGGCGATACGGATCGAAGGTGTCAAGCTCGGAACAGCACTGCTATCACCGCTTGGGAGCGAGCTTGATCTTTGTCGCCAGTTGGCAGATGCAATCGCAGCCGCGCCGTTTGACACAACTGGACGAGTGTGGGTAGCGGCGATGGACGTGCACTACGTCACTGTCCGCGCTCAAGAGGCGAATCAGTGTGGGGCTGTAGAGTGCATTGATGGCGATTCGTTAAGCTCCCTTGGCTTTCTGGCTCCATCATTCGACCAATGGCTTTGTGTCATCGCGACTTGCGATGCACGGCGCAGACTCCAACCGTCATCGCCACAGGATTGCATAACGCGCGGTCTGAGTGATGTGAGAGCAATCGTGGGTAGGGAGTACCTCGCGACATGGGAGCAAGTCGCCTCGATCTTCCTGTGATTGTCAGCCGCAGTTTCTGCAGGCAGATGGATACACGTCCCCGAGCGACTTCCAAAGTCGCGATCACGGCGTTCCTACCACGTCGTGTCGTGTGACACCGCCGAGTACCGTTTCTTCTACCACAGCTACGAACGCGTACTATTTGCGGCTCGCACAACTCTTTGCACACGTCATAGATCGTGACACCGCAATAGAGATACTCCAAGACTTGGCTGCAAAACACAAGTCTGCTGTCGATTGTCTTCGCAGATTGGATGAGTCCTCCCAATGATCGTGTATCGACTGTCACAGGACGTAAACCTGCCAACTCGCATACTGAACTGGCCGGAGGACACCAAACTCAAGTGGAGTCACCGGTTTCAGCAAGAGCCGTTGGAGTTGGAGTGGACGCCACTTCTCACGACCGTTGACAAGGGCGGCCACCGAGGTGATGCCAAGGCCCTGAAGCCTTACGGATTCCGCAAGCGCCCCTTCGGTGACATTACGCGCATCTGGCGTGCAAAGTTACTTTCTGTGCGAGCGCTGGCAGTGTTACGGCCATATCTGAAGGACACGTGCGAAGTGCTCCCGTTGCGTTGCGACTGCGAGGGACAGGAGTATGTCGCGATCAACTGCCTGAACCGCATCGACGCGCTTGATCGCTCGCGTTCTGATCTCGATGTCACTGAACAAGGAAACATCACGTGGCAGTACTCTTATGCGTTCAAGGAAGATGTCATCGGCAACAGTGCAATTTTTACGGTGCCTGATCTTGCCGGCACCGTTTTCTGCACGCAACCCGTCATCGACGCGGCGAGATCAGCTGGTCTGATTGCGTTCCCGCTAAAGCCTCTCCCGGGGCAAGGCGACGAGCCCGCCAAGTCGCGTGTGGGCCCTTACGTCTGGTGACGAGTTCGTCCCTGACAGGCACATCAGGGATGTCCCAAACCTCAAGACAGCGCATGAAGCGCAAGCCGTGCTCCGCGCAACAGGGCGTTACCCTGATGAGCTTTTCGACCCGGCTGTGCGCCTGGCCGCGAAGCATCCTGATGACCATGGCTTGAAACTCGGCCACGACATTCCTAGTGCGCCCGATAGCCGCGCAACACCAAGTGCAGGTAATACAAGATTGGAAGATGCAGATACCGCCAGTGAAACGCTCGCGATCCCCGACTGCAGACCTGTTTCCCCACAGCCTTGACGAGCTCACGAGCGTTGCGACCTACACACATACGCCCCGCGTATCCAACGCTGGCTCCAGCCCGACCCGGCGATGTTTGTGGATGGACCCAAGGGCCAGCACAAGGCTTGTCGGTACACTGACGTCGCCGAGTACACACCGGCCGGAAAACAAATCGAGCCGGTAGCTTGCGGAACCGGAGGCGATGAAGTGCAGTACCTCATGCCCACTACCGTTCAACGACTGCTCGACTGTGGGTCCCTGAAAGATGTCACGCCAAAGAAGCAGGCATCCGGGAGTTGATGCGTCATGAACACGTTCGATTTGAAAGCTCTTCTGGCGCGTATTGGGGTAGCCGAGTGGGCAATTGGATATCGCGAGGACGGAAGAGAAGGGCTGCGCATCATCCATGCCGGGCAGCGATGGTCCGTATTTTACGTTGAACGCGGTGTGCGCTGGGATGAACAACACCATGTTGATGAGTCAAAGGCATGTTTAGACGTCCTCGCAAGACTATTGACAGATCACGTTGTACTTGAGGACCTCGCAAAGCGAGCTGGGCGAAGCAAGTGACTTGAGATGCCATCGTGGACTCGTTTTCAGCTAGTTAAGCGGAGCCATCGCGGGCCCGCTCGGCGCTACGACAAAGTACATCCCGTTCTCCCGAGAAAACTCAGCCATCGACGACGTAACCAGCGAATCGGGGCAGACCACTCCGATCGAGTTCCATCCCTACAACTCGTACCCCAGGCCTCCGAGCGAAACGAGCGGTTCATGAGCATTCAGATGACGTACTACGTACTGATGGACGAACTCGCCGAGTTGGATCGGTTGGTTCTTCCTGAATTCGACGCCGTCATCGTCTATACCGAAGGCGTTCAGATCAAGACTGCACAGGTTCGCGAGCCCATGACGCCGGACGACGGTCGCACTGACTTCGGCATCACCATGAGAAAGTGGCTGCCTCACATCGAAAACCGTGTGTATGACACTCCGCGAGGGACGATGCGACGCATTCGATTTGGTGCTTCGCCAGCCATCGAAGCCGATGTATTCAGGCCACGTCCCGGAATCATTAAAAAGCGACGCTTCTATGCGTGGACCGAAACCGACTTCGCTTACACCCATGTCGAGTTCGACATGGCCGAGTGGTGCGCATTCGCTCGAGCAATGCTCAAGCGGTGGAAGCGAGAACTGACATACGTGAAAGACATTGATTGGTCACCGGGGTACTACAGCGAAAGAGCTCTCGATGCGGTGCGGCGTGGCACAATGAAGACTTCGGAGCAGAGATGACGTCGACTTCGAAGCCGAGACGAGTGACGACGTCGCTGCCTTCACTGCTGCACTCGCGAAGCAGGGGTATCGAATCATCTTTTGATCGACGGCCGGAGATTCGTTCATGACGTACAGCGGGCTAGACGACTACTTCGAGTGGGTGCGGTCACTCCCGATTCTTGCTCGCGCTGGTGAGCATGCGCCGACGGACGAACGCTGCGTGCGATCCTGGATTGCCGCAGACGCGATGTGCGATGACGACGAAAGTGTGAATCATGTGCTCGCAATCAGCAACCGGCTCTGTGCAGCTCTCATGCGGGTTGATCGATCGGCGGTGACAAAGCGTTGGAACGTGCAGGGGGACAGAATCTGGGGTCACGCCGAGCGTTTGCGAGACGAAGTGCTATTGCCGCGTTTTCCTCAATTACATGAGTATCCGAAGTTACTCAACCGAACGCTGAATCACACCGCTATTGCCGCTCAGGAGTTGCTGTACAACGATCTCGTCCAGCGTGACGAGGCCATGCAGCTCGTCGAGTACTTCCAGACCGGCCACATGATCGTCGGCTATCGAGGCGAGTTTCCAACCGGTTATCGCATCATCTTCTGACCATGTGACACCGAAGGTACGGATACCGCAGTTTCCAACTCTTTAGCAACGAAGCGGCGTTCAAGGTGTCGCTCTTGCGTCCGACGGTGCTTCGTCACCCTGCGGTGCGACGCGATAGTCGCGACGCGCGGTACTGCCAGCAATGCCACACCACCGACGCGGCCAGACCAGGCATGATCATCGCGCACGCACATGTGCCCCACAATTGCGGCCGCGAGGTGTCGGATGCAACGCCGTACAGCAGCGGGAACGAAAGGCCCACATTCGACGAGAGCAATCGCCCGCCGTCAAGTTCGCGCCACGCGCGGCAGCGGGCGCGGGGCGTGCCCCCGAGTTTGCGTTCCCGCCAGGCGACCGTCCGTATGACTGCCCCCACCGCCACCACATGAGCCGCGAAAATGATCGGCAGGAGCCACGCGGTCCAGTGCGGCGGGGCGGTCAATTCACGTGCGCTCATGACGACTGCGATCACACCCGCGACGAGCATGCCCACATTGGCCGCGATCGCACACCAACCCACGCACACCGACCCGCGTTTGCGGTGCCCTGCGTACCGGAGTTCTCCCGTTGTGACAGTCATGTTGACGAACGATGACCTGCTGCCGCTACGTGCAGCGTCCACGCTGCCATCGGCGGCTTGCGAAGCGAGAACCGAGGTTGGCGATGGCACGTGAGCCATGATTCCCCTGGGAGGCCCGAGTGTGGCGTGCGCCCAGTCTACCACGCGATGCGGAATCTGCAAGAAGCGTCCCCTTCCAAGCCATCACCGCGCAACGACCTGTTGCCCACGTTATTGGCAATCGCCCACCGCGACAATCACCGTGTCACGTGCGTAGAATCTCACAACTAGCCGTGAAAGTCGGCACCTTCGCTCCGCTGTCCCGCCTCGTATGGCGACCGGCTGCGGAGAAGCCCGGTCGAGGTCTCGATGTTGGGGCTGTTTGGAGGTTTCTTTCCGATTCTCCTCACGGCCCCGCGTGTGTTTTTGCGGCGTGTGCGATTCGCTCTCGCGCCCGCCGACCGATAGAGACCTCTGACCATGAGTGCATCGTTTCCCAGTCCCTTCCTCGCCGCTCTCGCCCGCCGCCGCCTCGTCTTCGACGGCGCGATGGGCACCGCCACGCACGCCGCGAATCTCGACGTGCAGAAGGACTACTGGGGCAAGGAAAACTGCCCCGAGATTCTCATAAAGAGCCGCCCCGATCTGATTCAATCGATCCACGAATCGTTCTTCGCCGTCGGCGCGGATGTCGTCGAGACCGACACCTTTGGAGGCATGCCCCACGTGCTCGCAGAGTTTGAGCTGCAAGACGACGCATACGAACTCAACGTCGCAGCCGCACAGCTCGCTCGCGCCGCCGCTAAGAAGTTCACGACCAGCGACAAGCCCCGCTTCGTCGCAGGCAGCATGGGCCCGGGCACCAAGCTCATCACGCTGGGCAACATCGACTGGCCCGGCATGTTCGCCAGCTACAAAGAGCAAGCCCGCGGCCTCATCGCGGGCGGCGTCGACTGCTTCATCATCGAAACCTGCCAAGACCTCCTGCAAATCAAGTGCGTCATCAACGCCGTCATCGCCGCACTTGCCGATGCAGGCAAAACGCCCCTCGACATTCCCATCATGGTCAGCGTGACCATCGAGAACACCGGCACCATGCTGCTGGGCACCGAAATCAGCGCGGCGGCAACCGCGCTCGCAGGCTACCCCATCGTCTCCATCGGCCTCAACTGCGCCACCGGCCCCGTCGAAATGCGCGAGCACGTGAAGTGGCTGGGCGAACACTGGATTGGTGGGCCGCCCCTCCGGGGCGGCAGTGAATCTCTGCCTCGCGCCATCTCCGTCATGCCCAACGCGGGCCTCCCCATCCTCGTCGAAGGCCGCACCGAATTCCCCCTCGGCGCCGAGCCCTTCGGCATCGCGATGGAGAAGTTCATCCGCGAGAACAACGTCCGCATCGTCGGCGGCTGCTGCGGCACCAAGCCCGAGCACATCGCGCGCCTCGTCAGCATCGTCGAAGCACTCGAACGCAGCGAAGCGTCTTCCACTCCGTCACTCCGTCACTCCGTCACATCGTCACTCACCCCGACGTCACTCCCGTCAGCAGTCACCTCCCTCTACTCCACGCAAGACTACCGCCAGGACAACTCCATCCTCATCATCGGCGAGCGCATGAACGCTTCCGGCTCGCGCGCCTTCAAGCGTCTGCTCGAAGCCGAGGACTTTGACGGCATAGTCAGCCTCGCCCGCGAGCAAGTCCGCCACGACGGTGCACACGTGCTTGACGTCAACGTCGATTACGCCGGCCGCGACAACGCGAAGGACATGGAAGAAGTCGTCCGCCGCACCGTGCGCCAGGTCAACATTCCCCTCATGCTCGACAGCACGCAGGCCAAGACCATCGAGGCTGGCTTGCGTGTCGCCGGCGGCAAATGCATCATCAACAGCGCGAACTTCGAAGATGGCGAACACAAGTTCGACCTCTTCTGCAAGCTCGCCAAGACCTACGGCGCAGCTCTGGTCATCGGCTCTATCGACGAAGACAAAGAAGCAAGCATGGCCCGCACCGCCGATCGCAAACTCGCGATCGCCCAGCGTGCCTTCGACCGCGCCACCAAAGTGCACGGCCTCGCGCCGGAAGACATCATGTTTGACCCGCTCGTGCTGCCCGTCAGCACAGGCATGGAGAGCGACCGACGCAGCGCGCTCGAAACCATCGAAGGTGTCCGCCGCATCAGCAAGGCCCTGCCCGACTGCCAGACGACCGTGGGCCTCAGCAACGTCAGCTTCGGTCTCTCCCCCGCTGCCCGCATCGTGCTCAACAGTGCCTTCCTGCACGAACTGCAAGCCGCCGGCCTCACCAGCGCGATTCTGCACTTCAGCAAGATTCTCCCGCAGAACAAGATTCCTGATGCTCAGTGGAACGCCGCGCTCGATCTCATCTACGACCGCCGCCGCGAAGGCTTTGATCCCCTCCAAGCCTTCATCGAGCTCTTCAAAGATGTCACCGCGACCGCAACAACCAAGAAGAAGTCACTCGTCGACCTCACCATCGAAGAGCGTCTCCGCTCGCACATCATCGATGGCGAAAAGGAAGGCCTCACCGACTCCATCCAGACCGCCCTCACCAAGTACCGGCCCCTCGACATCATCAACGACCACCTCCTCGACGGCATGAAAACCGTGGGCGAACTCTTCGGCAGCGGCAAGATGCAGCTCCCCTTCGTGCTGCAAAGCGCCGAGGTCATGAAGACCGCCGTCGCCCAGCTGGAGCCGCTCATGGAGAAGGTCGAAGGCCAAAGCAAGGGCAAGATCGTTCTCGCAACGGTCCAAGGCGATGTACACGACATCGGCAAGAACCTCGTCGACATCATCCTCAGCAACAACGGCTACACCGTCATCAACATCGGCATCAAGCAGACCATCGACCAGATCATCAAGGCATGGCAGGAACACAAGGCCGACGCCATCGGCATGTCGGGCCTGCTCGTCAAGAGCGTCACGGTCATGGAAGAAAATCTGCGCGAGCTCAATCGCCTCAGCATGAAGCCCGACATCCTGCTGGGCGGCGCAGCTCTGACGCGCCACTACTGCGAAGGCCACCTACGAAGCGTCTACCAAGGCAGCGTCTACTACGGCCGCGACGCCTTCGAAGGCCTGCGCACGATGGACCTGCTCACCACCAACCAGCGCGACACGCTCCGCACCGAGATCGAAGAACGCCTCGGCAAGCGCAGCGCCGCGGAAGAGTCCATCAACCAAACTCGCATCGCCAAGCTCGCCGCCGCCAACGCCGCCGGTGGGCCGCCCCTGCGCAGTGATGCAGCCACCGCAACGCTCGCGCAGCGCAGCGACACACCCCTCGACAACCGCGTCCCCACCGCTCCCTTCTGGGGCACCCGCGTCATCGACTCGCTCGACCTCACCGACATCTACCCCTTCATCAACCCCATCGCCCTCTTCCGCGGCCAGTGGCAGGTAAAGAAGGGCGCACTGAGCGACGCCGAGTACGACGCGTTCATCGAAGACAAGATCATGCCCGTCTTCGAGCAGTGGAAAGACCGCTGCAAGCGTGACCGCATCCTGCAACCCAAAGTCGTCTACGGCTACTTCCCCTGCAACGCCGACGGCGACGACCTCATCATCTGGAACGATGCATCTCGCACCAGCGAGCGCCTCCGCTTCACCTTCCCGCGTCAAACCGACAAGCGTCGCCTCTGCATCTCCGACTACTTCCGCCCCGCATCCACCGGCGAAGTCGACGTCATCGGCATGCACTGCGTCACCATGGGCAAGCAGGCGACCACCGAAGCCAACAAGCTCTTCCAAGCCAACGACTACACGAACTATCTCTATCTCCACGGCCTCGCCGTCGAAACCGCCGAAGCCCTCGCAGAATTCTGGCACAAGCGCATGCGTCAAGAACTCGGCATCGCGGGCGAAGACTCGCCCAAGATCAAAGACCTCTTCACGCAGAAGTACCAAGGCTCGCGCTACAGCTTCGGCTATCCCGCCTGCCCCAATCTGCAAGATCAGGAGAAGCTCTGGACGCTGCTCGAACCGCATCGCATCGGCTGCGACCTGACCGAAAACTGGCAGATCGACCCCGAGCAGAGCACCAGCGCCATCATCGTGCACCACCCGTCGGCCAAGTACTTCAACGTGTAAGCAGGTTCACGGCTGCGCGGGCGTGGGCTTGCTCTCACTCGTCGGCTTCTCCGTCGGCGTAACTGCCGGCGTCGCCGACGCGCCAGTTGCTATCGCACGCAACCGATAAATCCGCCCGCGCGGCAGATCAACGCTAAACAGAATCGATCCGTCCGGCGCCTGCACGCAGTCCACCGGTCGCGCAAGCGCACGCGGCCCTTCCGGCCCTTGCGCGATCGTCTTCACCAGCGTCTGCTCGCCTATGGGCACGCCGCCAAACTTCGGATCCTTGTCAAACATCACCCGCACGATCGCATATCCGCTGGGCGACGTGCGATTCCAACTGCCGCGCTGCGCCACGATCATGTCGCCCGCAAAGTCCGCCGACAGCGCGTTCGACTTGCTTGCGATCACGGGATCAACAAACGTAAACGCATTGCTCGCGCTGTGCGCCGCAAATCGCCACTGCGGCACCACCGTTCGCGCCGCAAGCTCAAGCAAATCAGGCAACTCGCGAAACTCAGGCCGCGGAATGCGATCGCCCACAAAGAACGGATGTCCGTAGAACGCCCCCTGGTCATATCGATTCAGTTCATCCGGCGGCAACGAATCGGTGATCGGCTGATTCATGCCCCGATCTTCGCCCAGCGTGTCACCGAACATGTCCGAGCCGTGATCGACGCCCCAAATCTCACTCGTGCCCGGACGCAGTCGCAGCTTTTCGGTGTTGCGCACGCCACTCGCCCACAGTGTCTTGTCGCTGCCCGACTTGCTGAATCGCCAGATTTTCTGCCGATCCGTCGCACGTTCGTCAGTGATGTTGCCGCTGTCACCCACGCTCGTGAAGATGTGCTCGTCGGTCACGAGAATCGAGCGCCACCAGTGCGAGCCTTCGCCCGGCAAACCGCTGATGATCTCTTCGATCGTGTCCGCCATGCCGCTTCCATCCGCGTCCTTCGCGCGATAGATGCCGCTCGTCGTCGTGAACCACAGATAGCCATCGTGCCAGCACAGCCCGTGCACGCTCGTCATGTCCTCAATGAACTGCCGCGCATCTTCATAAATGCCGTCGCCGTCCGTGTCGCGCAGCGCGAGAATGTCGCCCGCACGCGGCCGCGAAACATACAGCGTGCCGTCATCGCCAAACTCCATGAATCGCGCGTTCTCAGGCCCCGGCACCGCAACCGTCACCTCAAAACCCTCGCGCACCGTGAACTCCGCAACCTCAGGCGCGAGCTGCGCCGTGACCTGCTTGGGATCAAGCCCCAGCCGTGCACCGGGATCACCTTGTTGAGCGAACGCGAGCGATGCGACGACGAGTGACGCAACGAACGAGCCAGTGAATGAACGCGCGACGCGACGATGCAGCATGGCGAGAAGTCTCCGAAATCCCCGAGTGTGATCGAGGGTCCACAAGAATACCCTTTCGCACCGCATGCCCACGCGTATTCGTGCATTTACGCTCATCGAACTGCTCGTGGTCATCGCGATCATCGCGATTCTCATCGGGCTGCTGCTGCCCAGCCTCGCCAAAGCCCGTGAGGCCGGTCGATCCACGCAGTGCCTCGCGAATTTGCGGCAGCTCTCGACCGTCATGCAGCAATACGCCGACGACTACAAGGGCCTGAGCCCCGCGTTGGGTCAGCCTTACACCGCATTGCCCAACTGGGCCTTCATCGCCGCTCGCTCGCTTGGACTCGAAGGCGAAACCGTTACCGAAGCCCTGCGCGAACGCAGCAGCATGGCCTGCCCCTCGGCCAGCGCACTCTACGGCACCGCCATGATCCGCACCTACGCCATCAACGGCACGGGGCACAACCGCGGCGCGACGTTCCCAACCGATCCCGACAGCTTCGACGACATCACGATCACGTCGCACATCCGCACGAATCTCGTGCAGTTCCCCAGTCAGCAGCCCCTACTCGTCGACAGTGCCCGCGCCCCCACCGCTCCGCCCAATCGCACCGCCAGCGTGCTCGATCTGCGCCTCCCCGATCATCGCGCTGACCGTTTGCTCCGCGTCCACGGCTCCAAGTCAGGCTGGAACGCCAGCATGCTCGACACCAGCGCGCGATTCTTCCGCGATGACGTCTTCGAAGGCACCGATCCGATGTGGCTCAGAGTGCTGCCCTGATCTTGCATTTCACATCGCCCGCCGCACAACCACGATGGTGACGTCGTCACTCTGCAGGCTCTCGCCCGCGAACGCCTTCACCGCGCTCTGCACCAGCGCAAGCTGCGCCCCCGCGCTCTTGTCCGCATGATCCGCCAGCAACTGCTTCACACGCTCCACGCCAAACAGCTCGCCCGACGCATTCTTCCACTCAAACACGCCGTCGGACATAAGCACCACCGACTCACCCGGCGCAAACACAAACGCCAACCCCTCACCCAAAGGCAACTCCTCCACCACCGCAAGCGGCGGCGCATGCGCATTGATCGCATCCACGCACGTCGTATCTCTCTCGCGCCGCACTCGCAGCGTCGGCCCTTGCCCTGCGCTGAGCAGCGTCGCCCGATGCGACTCCGCGTCAAGCTCCAGAATCGCCAGCGTCACAAATCGATCCGGCGCGATGTCCTGATACAAGTTCGCATTCGCCCGATGCAACACATCCGCCAGCGTCAGCTTTGCATGCGCCGTCGATCGCACATACGCCCTCGCCGCCGCCGTCACCAGCGCAGGGCCCACGCCATGCCCCGTCACATCCGCAATCGTGAACAGCGTGCGCGTCGTGCCCGCGAGCGAAATGCAGTCGTAGTAATCCCCGCCGGTCTGATCCGCAGGCTTGCAATACGCCGCGATCTGATACCCCGCGATTTCCGGCAGTTTCGCAGGCAGCAATCCCTGCTGAATGTCCCGCGCCACCTGCAAGTCGCGTTCAATGCGCTCCATGTTGCGCTTGGTCTCTTCTTCCTTCACCGCCGCTTCCACGTGCTTGCGCACTTCCGCCGCCACCAGCCACGCACTCGCGACTCCCAGCGAGAGAATCACCGCCATGATCGGAAACGTCGTCCAGTGCACAAACGGCGCGCCCACATCCTTGTACGACCGCGTCGCAAACACGTACGCACACACGCCTGCGTAACTCAAGAGCGCCGTCACTCCGCCCAGCACGCTCATCCGCGGATCCAGCCGCAGCACGCTGAGCAGCATCAACACATACGCAAACGCCAACCCCGGCCCCAACAACACTGCAAACGGATTCTGCACCGCCCCATGCACATCACCCGTACTTCGCAGTTGCACCGCCAGAAACACCGCCGGAATCAGCCCCTCCACTACCACACTCAGCGTGCGCGCCCACGGCGCAGGTTCGGGTTCGCCCCGCAAACACCGCAGCGTCGTCCGCATCCATACCAGTTCATACCCCATGAACCCCAGCACCAGCACCAGCCCTGCCACTTCCTCCGCCCGGCTTGCTTCCACCGGATGCACGACAAAATACCCCGCAACCGCCGCAAGCACGAGCAACATCACCAGCAGCGCACTGCTCCGCGAAACCTCACTCCGCAGCGCAGTGCGCCGCATCGCGGGAGATTCAGTCTGAGGCACGTTGGAGTCAGTCATGTGGCGAGCGTCCTGCTGCGGCGAGCATGCATCGTACCGTCCGTCGCGACTCCACACCTGCAGGTACACATATCGCAAGCATCGCGATCGCCTACACATGCGAAGAAACTCACGCGTCCGCTGCGACCTCACTTGGGGGACCAGCATCTGACAACCATCATTAGTTGTTTCGACAGCTTTCTCAGGAGATGAACCATGACCGTTCCCGCAGGCAGCCTCGATCTCATCACACCGCAGAACTCCGCACTTGTTCTCATCGACCATCAACCACAAATGGGCTTCGGCGTCGCCAGCCACGACCGCGCGACCATTCTCAACAACGTCGTGGGCCTCGCCAAAGCCGCCAAGAGTTTCAAAGTCCCCACCATTCTCACCACCGTCGCCGCCAAGAGCTTCAGCGGCGCGCTCTGGCCCGAAATCCAATCTGTCTTCCCCGAGCAGAAACCCATCGACCGCACCAGCATGAATAGCTGGGACGACGCCAACTTCCGCAAAGCCGTGCAAGCGACCGGCCGCAAAAAGATCGTCATGGCCGCGCTCTGGACCGAAGTCTGTCTCACCATGCCCACCATCGAAATGATCCGCGAGGGCTATCAGGTGTACATCGTGACCGACGCCAGTGGCGGCACCAGCAAAGAAGCGCACGACATGGCCGTCGCCCGCATGATCCAAGCCGGCGCGATTCCCATGACCTGGCTCCAGACCATGCTCGAGTGGCAACGCGACTGGGCCCGCGCCGAAACCTACGAAAGCACGACCGGCATCGCCAAGCAGCACGCCGGCGCATACGGCATGGGCATCCGCTACGCCAAGGACATGTTCGCCGCGCAAGAAGGCCACTGATTCTCGCCATCGCGCACGCCGCGTGACAACGCGGCTTTCCTTGCCCTCCCAACGCGCCCGTCGCGAGTCCCTCGCGCGGGCACGCTTATGAATACCACCGCCCC